>CAZIJT010000006.1:1241-45271 GCA_964539595.1 uncultured Thiohalophilus sp.
CCATTGATGGCGTCCACTGCCAGCGCCCGTGTCTTATAAAAGCGTGCTGCCCAGAGCCACTTATCAAGACGTACCGCTACCGAGGATATTTTCTGCATCTGCGTTAAAAAATAGATTCCTCAGAAAAAAATCAAAATTCCCAGTCAGCATCCGTACTTTTTAGCGCCTCATCAACCGGCACCAGGTTAGGATTTTTCTGGTAAGGAATATGTTCCAGGAACTCACGCGCACTCTGCCGAGCAATATCATTAAAACTGATAACATTTTCCGAAAAAGTATCACTGGACAGGTTCACTTCTTCTAATCCTTCCCAGACAATGGAACCTTCCTGACTATCCCAGATCTGCAGAAAAACGCGTAGATTGGTGCGCTTGGTTTCTATCAGTCTAAGCCCCAGCACACCAAAACGTCCTGCCGATTCCTGCCGAAAACCTGCCAGTTTCAACTGCGCCAGATAACGCACGCCGGTCACTTCACCAATCTTGCGCAGAGTATGCTGCTGAAAAATACCGGTATCCTGATATTCCTCGAACATCGCTTTGTATTCTGCCGTCAGGTTAGCGCGGTTCACTGCACTCAAGGTTTCTGGCAAGCTCATCACTCGAATATCGGGGCGGTCACTCAACAGGATGCTAACAAATGACAGCGCCAGTGACTGGCGATCTTCTTCCCGACCGGTGATCGATGATGGGGTGATAAAAGCAATACCGCCATGCTGCAAGTCACCCGGATTAAGATCGATGCTGCGATGCTGTAACGATGCATGAATGGTGGGACCAGAACAGGCGGCCAGCCACAGCGGAAAAAGAAGAATAACCGCCAAACGGCGTAGTCCTGTATAATAAACATCCATGTTACTGGCGTTCTGTTTACTCCATTTCTGCATATTTTTCTCCTCGGTTCCATCAGGCCGTCAGCAGACAAATATACTGACGTGTCCTGATACTATCGGTAAACCAAAATACGGGCTTTAGCAGTTTGTTCATTTTATTCTTAAGTATAGAATAGATTAATTCATCTCCTCTACATACAAGCGATGTTTAGTCATCAATAACCAACTTAATGAGAGCTTTGCACGAAGCATCTTTTCCGCTATAGCAGCGTTAAAAATGGTCTCAAAATGCTCATTTACTTCGTGTAAACTGCGCTTTCTCGACCCTTTTTGCCTTGCTATAACGAAAAATCTACATCGTGCAAAGCTCTCTTAATATTTATAGATAAAAATTATGTCCCTTAAATTTAGTCAACATCCCGGTCCCCACGAACGCCATTTGCGCCGCTGTTACAGCAATCCACTTTTTCCAGCTTCCGTGCAGACAGTTAGCAATGCACAGCTTGAAAAAGCGCGTGAAACGGATGAGTTGGAGCTTAATCATTTTCTTCGCTACTTTAGAGATCTGGTGCAGGAAGCCATCGATCTCAAGCCTGAAGCAACAAGTGAAGCCGTGCTTGAGATAAAAAGTCGTCTGGACAAGTGCTACGCTCATTGCTGCGCGTTGCCGGGTGAACAAAGTGAAATTCAGGCCGCTATCCACAAACTTATCGAGGTCATCACAAAAGCTGTGCGTCAGGGTGCCGCCAATGACCCCGTTGCATTAGATAAACTGGTGGAAGAAGAACAGGCGCGAGAGCTGCATTATGAACTCATGCAGTTCACTCTGGTTGCCGACCTGATGCTACCAGACTCACCGATCAGCAAGGATGAACTGGCTCCCAGCCTGCTCACAGAATCAACAACCGGGCTAAATGCTGCCCTGCAGCTTTTTGATCAGACGCAACTCGCTCAAATTTATCAGCAGGCTAAAACTCTCCTGGATCAACAGCCCGCCACCATCAGCAAACAACCCGAGCTAGTAGAAAAAATGCGGTTGATTGAAACCACGCTAAACATGATTCAAGTTCCACTCTCAGACTAACAAGGATGAAAATATTTAACTGCAACATATACAAAAGTAGTCTTAAAACAGATGCTTACCTATTTATCCTGCAGCAGCAAAAGCTGGAGAGCCTGCCGCCAGAATTACTGAAAACACTTGGAAAGCTCGAACATGTGATGGATTTGCCAATCTCAGAACAAAGCAAACTAGCTCAAAATAACAGTCAATCCGTGATTCAATCGCTCATCGCACAGGGCTATTATTTGCAGCTTCCGGTCACAGGAGCTACATAATAAGAGTAAATCCACTGCATTTTTCTGCGTCAAAACTTATGTAAAACAATAACTATCAAGCTTAACTCTTTGTTTTTAATAGAATACATGCAATAAACATACTTTTTAAACGTCAAAACTTACGCTTGCCAAGTTCAAAATTTCATTTATTATCTATTGCATGAGTGTGACAATGATCATGCTTTGAATATCAGGGGGGAAACCTCGAGAATAACATAACAATTAATACCTTAAGGAGCATGTCATGACAGTAACTGCTGGGGCTCAAGTTGAGTCTGCAAATGCAAGCGACCTGGAGCGAATTATTTCCGAGAAACTCGACGAAATGTTGCCCAAGAAACTTGAAGAAATTGAAGCTAACAAAACACCACAGATGTCCATTATCGCCACTAAAGGCACACTTGACTGGGCTTACCCTCCCTTCATCCTCGCCTCTACTGCTGCGGCACTGGGATGGGACGTCACCATCTTCTTCACTTTCTATGGCCTGCTGCTATTGAAAAAGAATTTGAATGCGAAAGTCAGTGGTCTGGGAAATCCAGCCATGCCTATGAAAATGCCTTTTGGACCACAGTGGTTCCAGGACTTTGAATGGCCTATGCCCAACGTCCTCATGGCCGGTATCCCCGGCTTTGAAAATGTTGCCACGGGTCTAATGAAGAAAACCTTCAAGAACAAGGGTGTGGCTACAGTTGAAGAGCTGCGTGATCTTTGTGTTGAAGCTGAAGTGAAAATGGTTGCCTGTCAGATGACCGTTGACGTATTTGGCTTTTCACAGGACGAGTTCATCGACGACGTTCAGGACTATGTTGGCGCGGCTTCCTTCCTGCCAATTGCTTCAAAATCTGACGTCTGCCTGTTTATCTAAACTGGCTACACGTCTATCTGATGATTGTACGTCATGCATTCTCACGCATGGCGTACAGTTCATCTCCTCGTAACGTCCAATCCCTGTCTTAAAAACTATTCGCCACCGTGACAAGGCGGTGACGTAGGCGCATCTCCCTGCATATCACGCCACTCTGAATCCGTATAAGTGTGCATTGCCAGCGCATGAATCCCCCCTTGCAGTTCAGCTTTCAAAATATTATTAACCACTCGATGTCGGGCAAGTAAATTTTTTCCATCAAACTTGTCACTCACCAATACCAGCTTAAAATGTGACTCTGAACCAGGCGGCACATTGTGGTTATTGCTTTCATTAACCACTTCCATATGGGAAGGATCAAGTTCCGCTGACAGACGAGCTTCAATTTCAAACTGCATACTCACTTTATTTCTCCCGGTTAGTTAAAGCCAAACAATTATAACGCAAATTATTCTTTCGCCATGCGGCCACTTGCGATAATCAGGTTTTTCCCTGACTGCTACTCACAAAACTCTTATTAAAACAATAGTGCCATCAGGGTAATTACTCACATTTCACTTTCTATGACACTTTATTACAATAATTTACAAAACTAGAATTGTAAATCCTTCGCTAAAAGCCTATTTTTAAAATACCGATATTCGAAATACGGATCGAACATATTTTACGGATCGAACATACTTAAGGAGCAGCTACAATGAAATTATCATCCCGCTCAGACTACGCCACTAAAGCCATGCTTGAACTTTCAACCACGCCCGATAAACCCGTTAATCTTGCCTATCTGGCTCAGATTGAAGATATCTCAATTTCCTATCTGGAACAGATATTTTCCTTGCTGCGCAAACACGGACTGGTAAAAAGCGTGCGTGGTCCAGGCGGAGGTTACATATTGAGCAGACCCATGAGCGAGATCACCATAGGTGATATTGTTAATGCCATTGACATGAACCGCAAATCAAAGAAAATTGAGCAGGCAGAAATGCACATGGATCCTGCTGAACAATTAGCTAGTCGGCAAATGTGGGAACAACTCTCAACAATGGTCTACGACTATTTAAATAAAATCAGCCTCCAGGATATTCACCAGACTCATCAGCAGCAACTTGCGGATACCGCCAACACACAGGCCGCATAAAACAGTATTCGGTATTTTCCATATGCTCGTCATGTACCCAGGGGCGGTACATGATAAGCATTAATAACCTATAGGGTATGCATCCATTTGCACCTTTTCGGGTATTTTACCCAGCATATAAACTATCCCATGAAAGCGCGATTCACCGGTACTGCTAAACTCAAACCGATAAGTTCGATAAAAACACAGCTGACCCTGAAAGTTCCGGCGTAATCGTATTTTGACAAGCTCCACCGTATCATCAAGAAACTGCACATCGACCTTGCTGCAATACTGGCGTCCTGTTTCTCTGGCTTTTTCCTTCGCACCAACACTCCCCCACCAGAAAAAAACAATTGCAGACAGGCCAATAATGAAAAGTAAAGAATCCATGTAATAAATATTTCCTGCTTAGGGAAGCTCTGATTTATTCTACCGTTCGTGGTGAGCTTGTCGAACCATGAACATCGAATATATAAAATAGTGCCGTAGAAAACACATCCCTCGACGAGCTCAGGACGAACGGAATAAATCAGATTGTCCTTAGTTATGTAAAATTGCATCGAGGCTATGATGAAGCATCTACACTATTTTATAGTATCAGGAATAAATGTATCTGGAGTGATAACCCACATTATTCTGGATTTAATCCAGAAATAAATCATAAATATTACTTGTGCAATTTATTTTAATATTGTAAGTTTATTTAAGCATATAAAGGAATTGTGCTTAATTTACATTAATCAGGGAGGATTAATTATGAACACATCTATTCATCCGTATTTCGCTATTACTTCACTTGTCTTTCTATTATCCAGTCCGTTATCGGTATCTCATGCTGCTATTCGTGCGCCAGAATCAGGCGATCTTTTGATCTCTGAAATTATGGCCAACCCATCGGCTGTTTCAGATACTGTTGGTGAATGGTTCGAACTTTTCAACCCAACCACCGATTCATTAATTTTGAACGATCTTATTCTTAGTGATAATGGCAGTAATTCACATCAGATAAGTGCAACGAATGATCTGCTTATCAACAGTGGTCAATATTTTGTACTTGCTCGCAACAACGACGTCAGCATAAACGGCGGCATAATTGCCGATTATGTTTACTCTTCATTTACTCTTGGCAATACATCGGATGCCATTATTATTTCATCGAACAGCAGCGAAATTACCCGGCTCGAATACAACAGTGGCTTTGTCAAAGCAGGGAAAAGCACCGAGCTTTTCCAGCTTCCCAACGAGATTGGAAACTATCAACAAACAGCTGACAGTTTCGTTTACGGTTCAGGCGATATAGGAACACCGGGAATGGCCGGTTCAGTTGAGCTACCGGTATCGACTGTTCCTGTGCCTGCTGCAGTATGGCTATTTGGCAGCGGTCTGATTGGCCTTTGTGGTATTGCTCGAAAGAAAACGTAAACCGTTACTTAATAATATATTAACGCATTAGTGGTTAAAATTTGTTGAGTAAGTTCTATAAAAACACGGCCTGTTTTAAATGAATTTTCTAAACAGGCCGTGTTTTTTAGTCTGCGATTACTTATCAGTTAATGTTTTGAATAGCTGATTAATGCGGCTAACAAAGCTGGCAGGATCTTCTAGCTGTCCACCTTCACTCAACATTGCCTGCTCAAACAGGACATAACTCCAGTCAGAAAATCGTTCTTCATCCTGCTCATCCTGCAACCGTTCAACCAGCAAATGATCCGGATTCACTTCGAGGATGGGTTCCAGATTAGGCACCTGTTGACCCGCCTGTTTAAGCAACTTCTGCATATTAAGCGCCATCGCGTCTTCTTCAACCACCAGACAGGAAGGTGAATCTGTTAGGCGATGAGAAATCCGAACTTCCTTGACCTTGTCACCAAGTACCTCTTTCATGCGTTCAAGAAGTTCTTTGTATTGCTTCTCTGCCTTCTCGGCCTTTTTCTTATCTTCCTTGTCTTCCAGCTCACCCAGATCCAGATTGCCCTTGGCAATAGACACCAGTTTCTTGCTATCAAATTCATCCAGGTAGGACATCATCCACTCATCGACGCGATCATACATCAGCAGAACTTCGATATCTTTTTTACGGAACAGCTCCAGGTGCGGACTGTTTTTTGCTGCCGCATAACTTTCGGCAGTAAGGTAATAAATTTTATCCTGCTTATCCCGCATCCTACCAATGTAATCATCCAGCGACACATTCTGCTCATCTGAATCATTATGCGTGGAGGCAAAGCGCATCAACTTCAGCAATCGATCTTTGTTTGCATTATCTTCTGCTGGACCTTCTTTCAGAACATTACCGAATTCCGTCCAGAAAGTTGCATATTGTTCGAGATTATTTTTCGCCATTTTTTCCAGCATACTGAGAATTTTCTTCACCGAACCATTTCGAATAGTGTCAATCTGATGGTTATGTTGCAAAATCTCACGCGAAATATTCAATGGCAGATCATCCGAATCCACCACCCCGCGGATGAACCGCAGATAGTTAGGCATTAACTGTTCAGCATCATCCATAATAAACACGCGTTTAACATAAAGTTTAATGCCATAACGTTTATCCCGATCATACAGATCGAAGGGCGCACGCTTGGGCAGATAAAACAGGGTGGTATAACTCTGCGTGCCTTCTACTTTATTGTGTATCCAGGTCATAGGATCTTCAAAGTCATGGGCAACATGCTTGTAGAATTCTGTGTACTCTTCTTCTTTAATCTCTGACTTGGCTCTTGTCCACAATGCCGAACCTTTGTTTACAGATTCCATTTCATCCGTAAGCTCACCCTTGTCATCCAGCTTCGGCATTAAAATCGGCATGGATATATGATCGGAATATTTATTGATAATAGAACGCAGTCGATAGGCCTCCGAAAATTCTGTTTCATCTTCACGCAGATGCAGGGTAATGCTGGTACCACGGCCCTTACGCTCAATGGTTTCCAGACTGTATTCACCTTCGCCGTTAGATTCCCAACGCACGCCATGTTCTTTCTCCAGACCGGCACGGCGGGTTTCTAATATCACCTTGTCGGCAACAATAAACACCGAGTAAAAGCCAACGCCAAACTGACCAATCAGGTTTGAATCCATAGCCTGATCACTGCTCAGGTTATCCAGAAATTTACGTGTACCTGAATTAGCGATGGTGCCGATATTTTCAGTCACTTCCTGGCGGTTCATACCGACACCGTTGTCAGAAATAGTGACGGTGCGAGCTTCCTTGTCATAGCTCACGTTGATTTTTAATTCGCTGTCTTTCTCAAACAGAGCATCATCGGCCAGCGCCTCGAAACGCAATTTGTCACAGGCATCGGAAGCATTGGATATCAGCTCCCGCAGAAAAATTTCTTTGTTGGAATACAGCGAATGAATCATCAAATTCAACAGCTGTTTGACCTCGGTCTGGAAACTCATGGTTTCCTTATGCGTATCAACACTCATTTCAAACGGACTCCTGGTTAAAGCTAAGTAGTTAAAATAGTAGATGTTTTTATAAAAAACAGATTTTCACAGGATATGGAGACAGCCCCAGCGTATTTCAAGAGCAATCACCGATTCAGCTGCATTTGCGCAAGGATCTGGGTGGCAATTTCCTCAACCGAGATAGCGGTGCTATCCAGAACCTGTAAATGATTGAAAATATAAAGCTCCTCCGCCCGTGAAACTTCCTGTCGACATTGTCCTAACTCGGCATAGGCTCGGCCTGTATAACGCTGAGTACGAATTTTCTGTAATCGCTGGGCGTCAATAGTCAGCCCAAACAACTTCTGCCGAAATGGCTCTAAAATCTGCGGTAAGCGTGTCGTCGTTAAATCACTTCCTATCAGAGGGTAGTTGGCGGCAAAAATGCCGTATTGCATGGCCAGATATAAACAGGTCGGGGTCTTGCCGCTACGCGAGACGCCCAACAGAATCACGTCCGCCCGTGTATAATCCGAGCCATCCAGACCATCATCATTGCGCAGGGCAAAATTAACCGCATCCATGCGCGCCATGTAAGCCCCCTGCTCAGCGATACCATGGGCATGCCCCGCCATATGAGAGGCTTTCTGTTGCAAAGGCGCTTCCAGCAGGCCAAGGAAGATATCAAACATATCCAGCAAAACAGCCGTATCTGTTTTCAAGGCTTCGCGCATACGCGGCTCTACCAGGGTGCTAAATACAATCGGTGGCTGGCCGCTGTTTTTCGCCGCTGCTTCAATTTCCATCCGCGCCTTTGCGACCTTTTTCTCTGAATCTATATACCTGAGAAAAATTGTCTGGAAATCAATACCCGAGAATTGACTGAGTAGACTGTGTCCCAGCTTTTCTACGGTAATGCCGGTGCTGTCAGAAATAAAAAAAATAATGCGCTTTTGATTAGTCATGTTGTAATGTAAGCAAATACGGACAGCTTGTCATTCAGAAAACAACCCGGAGTTTCAACTGTGGATACCCATTTTCTCTGGCTCAACCAGGTCAATCAGGCAGACGTTGCCATCGTCGGTGGTAAAAATGCATCTCTTGGTGAAATGTTGCAACAACTCGAAGGTAGCGGCATCAGCGTTCCCCACGGTTTTGCCACTACCGCCCATGCCTTTAGAGAATTTCTTAAAGCCAATAAGCTGGATAAAAAAATCTATTCACTGCTTAATTCACTCGATATTAATGATCTTAGCGGCCTCACTCAAACTGGAGCACAAATTCGTGAATGGATTTTGCAAGCCCCCTTTCCCGCCGCCATCGAGCAGGATTTGCGTCAGGCCTGCCATGCCTTGCAAAAAGAATACGCCAGCGATATTTCCTTTGCCGTGCGCTCATCGGCCACCGCTGAAGATCTACCCGAAGCCTCCTTTGCTGGACAACAGGAAACCTATCTCAATATAAAAGGTGAAGACGAACTACTGGAGGCGATTCGCGCCGTATTCGCCTCCCTGTTTAATGATCGCGCCATCACCTACCGTGTCCACCAGGGCTTCGCGCATCAGCAGGTCGCACTTTCAGCCACCGTGCAAAAAATGGTGCGCAGCGATAAAGCCAGCAGTGGTGTGATGTTTACCCTGGATACCGAATCCGGTTTTCAGGACGTAATTTTTATTACCTCAAGCTACGGGCTAGGTGAAATGATCGTACAGGGAGCCGTCAACCCGGATGAATTTTATGTACACAAACCCACGCTGGAAAAAGGCAACCCCGCTATCTTGCGCCGCTCACTGGGTAGTAAAGAAAAACAGATGATCTTCACAGGTGGCCATGATTACCAAACTTCAACTAGCATTACTGAGGTTGAAAAACACGCACAGTACCGCTTCAGCATCAATGATGAGGACGTCCATAGCTTGGCCAAGTTTGCCCTGATTATCGAAAAACATTACCAGCGCCCAATGGATATCGAATGGGCAAAAGACGCCGACGATCAACAACTATATATTGTTCAGGCACGTCCAGAAACGGTTAAGGCCAATAGCTCGGGCAATATTCTTAAACGTTATAAATTACAGGAATACGGCGCAGTCATCACTACAGGTCGCAGTGTCGGCCAGCGTATTGGCGCAGGTGTCGCACGCATAATACATAGCGTGAAAGATATGGATCATCTACAACAGGGCGAGATTCTGGTTACCGATATGACCGATCCCGACTGGGAACCAGTGATGAAACGCGCCAGCGCCATCGTCACCAATCGAGGTGGGCGCACCTGTCACGCCGCCATTATTGCCCGTGAACTGGGAGTGCCGGCGGTAGTTGGCTGTAGTGATGCCACGGACAAAATTGAGGATGGTGCTGAGGTTACTGTCTCCTGCGCAGAAGGTGATACGGGCTATGTCTACGAGGGTCGACTGCCCTTTGAAATAAACGAAATCAATCTGTCATCCATGCCCAAGTTACCCTTCAAAATCATGCTCAATGTTGCCAGCCCTGAACGAGCATTTGATTTTCAATTTCTACCCAACGACGGCGTTGGACTGGCACGACTTGAATTTATTATTAACCGTAATATCGGTGTGCATCCTCGCGCCCTGCTGGCTTACAAAAAACAGTCGCCTGAGATTCAGCAACGCATTGATGAACGCAGCCGTGGCTATGCCGATCCGATCAGCTTCTATATTGAAAAACTGGTGGAAGGCATTGCCACCATTGCCGCCGCCTTCTGGCCCAAGCCCGTCATCGTGCGGCTATCTGATTTTAAGTCGAACGAATATCGCAACATGATCGGCGGAGAAGCTTTTGAACCGGTCGAAGAAAATCCCATGCTCGGTTTTCGCGGGGCGAGTCGTTACACCGATATAGACTTTCAGCAAAGCTTTGAACTCGAATGTTTTGCGATCAAAAAAGTGCGTGACGATATGGGGTTAACCAATGTCGCCATTATGGTGCCCTTTGTACGCACCCCCGAAGAAGCGCATAATGTCATCAACCTGTTACATGATAACGACTTGCGCAAAGGCGTGAACGATCTGAAAATAATTATGATGTGTGAGATCCCGGCCAATGCCCTGCTTGCTGAACGCTTTCTAAAATACTTTGACGGCTTCTCCATCGGCTCCAATGATTTAACCCAGTTGACCCTGGGGCTGGATCGCGATTCTGAACAGGTCGCCTTTCTCTTTGACGAACGCAATGAGGCCGTCAAATCATTAATGAGCATGGCAATATCCAGCTGCCGGATGAAAAATAAGTACATCGGTATTTGTGGGCAAGCCCCCTCCGATTATCCAGAACTCGCCTTCTGGTTAATGGAACGAGGCATCAATAGCCTTTCGCTCAACCCGGACAGTGTGATTGAAACCTGGTTGTATCTGGCAGAAAACCGACCCCCTAAAAATACTCTCCAGTAACCATGTTAGTTATTCTGATCCTTATCACCGTTTATCTCACCTGGCTGGGCTTCGCCCTGCGAAAAATTAATCTCAGGCATGCGCTACTGGCCTGGACAGGATCGGCACTAACCGGTTTTCTGACTCTTGGTGGCTTCTTCGGCTTCCTGTAAACTCATGCGCTCCGCTATTACTAATCTGGATACCTATGCCTGAAAACACCCTGCCACTGATCATCGAACCCGAACAACTAAAGGCCGCACTTGAGCGGCGAGAATTGCTGCTGGTTGATCTTTCTCAGCCAGCCACCTATGTGCAGTACCATCTGCCTGAGGCCGTGTTTCTCGATTACAGCTGGATCATACGCATCGAACATCCGCGCATGGGCTTATTACCGCAAAAGGAACAGCTTGCTAATGTGCTTGGTGCGCTAGGCATGAAACCCGACACTCATGTAGTTGCCTATGATGATGAAGGCGGTGGACGCGCCTGCCGTTTTCTCTGGACCCTGGATGCCATCGGTCATAAAAATCATTCACTACTCAATGGTGGCCTACAGGCCTGGGTCAATACCGGCTTTGAAGTCAGCAGCAAGATACAATATCCACTATCCAACCAGGACTATCCTGTTAGCTTCAACGATGAGCCTGTTGCCAGTCGCCAATATATTCTTGATCACATCAGCGACAATACTGTTTCTATACTCGACTGCCGCAGCATAAAAGAATATCAGGGGAAAAAAGTGATGGCCTCACGAGGTGGCCATATCCCCGGCGCAGAAAACATCGACTGGGTCGAAGCCATGGACAAGCAAAATGACCTGCGCCTGAAGCCAGAAAATGAATTACGCCAAATGCTGGTATCGCGTGGCATCACCCCGGACAAAACTGTGATCACCTACTGCCATAGTCATCATCGATCTGCTCATAGCTACATCATGCTCAAATCACTGGGCTATAAAAAAGTAAAAGGTTATCCGGGATCGTGGTCAGACTGGGGTAATGAATTAAATACGCCAATAGAAATATAAGCGTAATACCGAGCAGATAATTTTTTTACATGGATAGCTTACTGCGCTAACAACCGTTCGACTAGCTTACGCCCCTCGCGGCTATCCCACTCACGCTCACCAATGATGCGGCCAATGAACTTGCCATTACGTCCGATCAAATAACTGGTCGGCAAGGCGCGCACTTCATACTTTTTTCGCACTTCGCCTTCGGTATCCAGCAACACCGGAAAACTGTAACCACCGTCTTTAATCAACTGCTCAACCTGTTTCAGGTTATCCCGATCTGCCGACAAGGCTAACACCACCAGCCCCTGTTCTCGATAGCGCAACCACAGACTTTGCAGCGCGGGCATTTCCACACGACAGGGCGCACAAAAGCTGGCCCAGAAATTTAGTAACACCAGCTTGCCTTTATAATCCGACAACCGCATCGAACTTTTTTTAAATCCCGGCAAATCAAAAGCCGGTGCCGCCAATATTTTTTGCGGTACGCTGACCTTCATATTGGCGAGTAGTTGTTGCAGATCAGCATCATTGGCAAAGCCGCGCACTGGTACCAATAGGCACAGACACAAACACAGCGCTATTAAAAAATATACGCGGATAACGCGTTTATCTGGCATGTTCAACCAGGTAGGCCATCAGCTTAGTATGCTGTGCTTCGGTCAAGGGCGGATAATCTCGTTCCTGCCTGCGTTTATCCATCACCAATAATAGATCTTCCCAGGCCGCCGCTGTTAATCGTTTTGGATGAGGCACGGCATGGCAGCCACCGCATTGTTCGATATAAACATGCGCGTTTTCTGTTTTCGCATCCGGCAAATAAGCATGCTTGTTATTGGGATCATGTGCGCAGGCATTCAATAACAACGCAGATACAAGAATAAAAAAGACGTATTTCAGTGAGTAGTACATTTTCATTTTAGAATCCCAGTTTGCTATCAGACTCTGCCGCACCCAGACCGTAACGAATACTCTTCTTTGATGGCATTTCCAGATACCAGGTCAGCATAATCCGGTAGTCCTGTTCAAGTTGTGGGCCGTTTAGATCTCGATACAGCGGCAGGCCAATTGAAAAATCAACAATCTGTAAAGGCACGGGCTGCCATTGCAAGCCTACGGTGGCAAACACCTGAGTACCGCCATAATTACCCGTATCCCACAGCGTTGACATATAGGGCGAATCTGGATCATTCTGCGTTGCGTGCCCCGATGCACCCGTCACGGCTTCATCCATCTCACCACGAATCTTTCCTTTATGTTCCGCGTTGATCTGAAACTGTAACAACGTGTCATAACGCAGCTGGTACATACTATATAAATCCAGCCGCAACTCATCGCCCAGTCGGTAGTCACGTTTATTCTCATACAGACGAGCAATATAGGTCGCATTGGCTCCCCACCATAAAGGCGAACTGGAGCCTTGATACAACAGACCGATCATAGGATCTAAGCTGCCCGAACCCAGTTGCATACCATAGGGTTGCAGTTCGCTCTGACGGGATGCCAGAGGATGCCGGGTGTTGCGCTCATCAATGGAACCCGTAGGCAGGCTCAGGCCAAACAGCAGGGAAGACTGACGTTTGGGAATCAGGGGATCATCAGCAAACAAACGATACTTTCCCATCAACATGGTATCAGCTAGTCCTGCGGATTTCATTTCAAAGCCACTCTGCCCGGTGCTCATCTGCATCATAGTATTAAATTTCATATCCATTGTGCTGGATTTATACATCAGCATCACACCGCCAAACAGATCATCACTAAAACTGTAACCGCCGGAAATATTCAACATGCTCATATCCATCTGCGTCGGCACCGCCATGAATTTACCAGTCGGCTGTCCCATCATGGTCGGCATTCCCAGAAGATCATCCGGGTTGATACTATCTGTGCCGTCACGCAGTCCTTCCATGTGCATCAACGTCGTATTAATTTTCAGCCGGTATTCATAGGTCTCGGGTATTCCGCCACCGGGGATATTCATGGGCATATTGCCGCCACATTTTCCACAGCACAAGCCAACATAGGCCTGAGCATTGACAAAAACCAGCATTGCTAAAAATCCAAGTATGCCAGCTAAATGCTTGAACGGTTTCATTGTTTTCCCACCTGTTGCTAGAATGAATAGCATGCATACTAGCAATACAGTCTGGCAGCCGGAATGTGACACAGTGTCGCGCGACAATTTGTCGCAGGCCGGCATTTTGCTATGTTGAATCTTCGCAGTCTGCTGCTATTACGCAGCATCGGCATTGGCGCGCAGCTACTGGTCGTCATGCTGGCGATTTACGCCTTTGAGATCAGGCTACCTCTCCTGCCCCTGTTACTGGTACTCGGGCTACTAAGCGGCTGGAACCTGTATAGCTGGCTGTCAAAAGCTTCACATGGAAACAACGACGGCCATTTTTTTATTCAGCTTGTTATTGATGTGCTCGCCCTGGCTGCCGTACTTTATTTTACTGGAGGTGCAACCAATCCCTTTACCTGGCTGTTCCTGCTGCCTATTGTTATCGCCGCCACCACCCTGCCCGCCCTACAGATCTGGACGCTGGCCTTCATCACCATCACCGCCTATTCTTTATTAATGCGTTATTACCTGCCGCTGGAATATAGTCACGCCGATCACGATAGCGGCTTCAACCTGCATATCTTCGGCATGTGGTTCGGCTTTATGTTCAGCGCTGTCACCGTCGCTTATTTCATCAGCGGCATGGCCAGAAATCTTCGCCAACGTGATCAGCATCTGGCCGACGCACGCGAACAGCAACTGCGCAATGAACGTCTGATCGCATTAGCCACGCTGGCCACGGGTGCGGCGCATGAACTGGGCACACCGCTGGCAACCATGGCCATCATCAGTGAACAACTTGAGCAGGACTATACGGCACAACAGTACCCCCAATTAAATACCGAACTGGGCATCATTCGCACGCAGATAAAACGTTGCAAGACAGCACTATCAACGCTATCTGCCTCCAGTGGAGCCGTTCGCGCAGAGTCTGGCGAAGTGATTGCGGTTGAGGATTATCTGGCGCAGGTCATCGCACAGTGGCGGGCGCAACGTCCCGGCGTGCATTTCACCCAGCAGTTCGAGCATGAGCAAACAGCCGCACACATGCTTGCCGATCAGGCCTTGACTCAGGCGCTGGTCAACGTATTGAATAATGCCGCCGATGCCAGCCCCGATGCAGTCAGTCTGACGGCACAGTGGGATAGCACAACACTGGAAATTCAAATCAAAGATCGTGGCGACGGTCTCAGCCAAATGGCTTCGAACCGAATCGGTAAAGAACCTTATAGCTCCAAACAACAGGAACACGAAACAGGCTTAGGACTGGGATTATTTCTTGCCCATGCCAGTATCGAACGCCTGGGCGGCGACATTACCTTGTTCAATCGAAAGCAGGGCGGTGTCTGCACCCGCATCATTCTGCCACTGGAAAACTTGAGCGCAACACCGCTATGAAAACTCAAGAGCATCCATCCACAGCTGCCCGAAACCTTATTGTCATTGATGATGATGAAACTTTTGCCCGTGTGCTCAGTTCTGCCTTAAACAAACAGGGCTTCGCTGCACGCTACGCTCTGAATAGCACACAGGCGCTTGAACTGGTACAACACATTACTCCAGATTACGCCATTGTCGATCTACGCATTGGTGCAGAATCGGGGCTTAATCTGATTCAGCAGTTGATCAGGTTGAATAGCAACATACATATTCTGATACTCACTGGTTATGCGAGTATTGCCACCGCCGTGGAAGCAATTAAACTGGGTGCTCTACATTATCTAAGCAAGCCTGCTGATATCAGCGAAATTATCAAGGCGCTGGAAAAACAGGACGCCAACCCTGATCTTCAACCACCATCACGGCCTTTGTCGGTCAAACGTCTGGAATGGGAACACCTGCAAAAAGTATTGCTGGATCATGATGGCAACATCTCCGCCGCCGCTCGTGCGCTAGGTATGCATCGACGCACCCTGCAACGCAAGCTGGCGAAAAAACCCAGTCGGGAATAAACAACAGCGACGATTAATGCCCGCCGGATGGGTTAGCAAGTTCTTCTTGTTGAAAAGATTTTTTCTTTAGCTAAGCACAGTCCAATGAATGTCCCTGTTCTGCATGACTTTCTTATTTTCATAGGTAACTCGGTCAGCTAACGTCCTCTCAAAGGTTGACGAAAGTGGTGACATTTTTGGCAAGTCCCGCTGGATGAGCTTGTTAGATGCCCATTATTGACCTTTATCTAATATGCGCATACACTATACGCATCATCATTTGTAAGAGTTATGATTATGAAAATATTCGACATTCAGGCTCCTAAAAAGCCAACAAACCTCTCTATAAACAGTGACTTACTTTCAAAAGCGCGCGAAATGAATATTAATCTTTCGGCCACGCTTGAAAATGAGCTAGCCAAGCAACTAAAAATTAAGCAAAAAGAACAGTGGCTCAGGGAAAACACAGAAGCTATTAAAGCTTATAACGATTTTGTTGAAAATGAAGGTGTTTTTAGTGATGGCATTAGGAGTTTCTAATGAGCCAATTTACCGTTTATAAAAATAAAAATTCTAGAACTAAAAAAACCTTCCCCTTTTTACTCGATATTCAATCTGATTTATTAGATCAAATTCGTACAACAATCGTT
The DNA here is from genome assembly GCA_964539595.1 of uncultured Thiohalophilus sp. Lineage (GTDB taxonomy): Bacteria > Pseudomonadota > Gammaproteobacteria > UBA6429 > Thiohalophilaceae > JAADGZ01. Next base: position 17,855 of record CAZIJT010000006.1, read on the forward strand.
ATCCCTCTAGGCAAATACTCAATAGTTAAAGATCAGGTTATAACAAAACTTTGCCCAGTTGTAGAAATTGATGGCACTAAGTATGCTGCACTCACTCAACAAATTGCCGGCATAGAGAGAGCTTCTTTAGGCACCAAAGTTACAAATATTTCAGATTATAGATCTGAATTTATTGATGCCATCGATCTAATTATTTCTGGCATCTAACACCCTCATCAGGGGCTTTCAGAGGGGGCGCGATTTTTGCGAATGCAGTCGAGCGGATGAGCTTGTTAAGTGTAAATCATTTATTTGCGTCTGACTCTACCGGTGGTGAAACGCCAAACAACCGTAAAACATACTTACTGATAGTTTTATCTGTTGGACGAAACACGTAAGAGGCTGCCGCCATCATCAATGAATAGAACAGTCTTTCTTCATTATCTTGCGCGACGAATGTTGCCAATACAATCATTATGGCAACGGTGATAAGGACATAGATTGCCCATACTTTCTTACTGCACAAGGCGTACTTATTATCTGTATTCTCTGTCATATTTCTCACATTAACTGTAATTGTAGGGTTGGTAGCAGGCTATCCTAGCATGCATAGTATCGTTTCTTTTTATTAAAGTCAGCACTTAACATAAGATCAAAAAATATATTTTAACGTTCTAATTTCTCTTGATATTTACATGATGGGCCATACCCACCCTACCTGACTGGAAGCTTAACGACTGGCTTTTACGCTGGCCTTCAATATTTCCAGCTTTGCTGTATCGGCTTTGGCTTTACGTTTCGGTAACTGTGACCGTAGCTTTGCGATCACCTGTTCTGCGGTGGCACGATAACTTGTGAGTTTGCCACCATATAAACTTAGCAAGGCGGGCGAACTTAAATGCAAAACAGTGTCTCTCGGTCTATTAAAAAAACTGCCACTGGTTTTCGGCAACACGCGCACACCGGCAAAAGAATCAATAATTTTTGCCGACGATTGAGGGAAATAATGAGCATAGACAGTCTGTAAATACTGCACTTCTTCCTTGGTCGGACTCACTGCATCCGGTTCACCTTTGAAGCAGGTTTCTGTCGTACCCACCAGGGTCTTATCTTTCCAGGGCATGACGAATACGGCACGCTTGTCCGCTGGCGCTTCGACATAATAAATTCCATCCGGGGCAGGTGCATCGAGTAACAGGTGTGTGCCCTGCACTAACTCTATCTCTAGCGGTTGTGCCTGTTGCGCCTGTGGCACAATCCTTTCCAGAACTCGATTCACCCACGGCCCGGACGCATTGACTAGCGCATAACAATTGATCTGTTTTTCTTTCTCAGCTTGCTGATAACCAACACGGTAAACATTGTTCGTATATTCAGCTGACGTCAGTTCAGCCGGACAGGCTAGTTGCGCACCCAGCCCCTGCGCCGAGTGCATCACGGCCCGGGTCAGCGCAGCATCATCAGTTTGCGCATCCCAGTATTGATACACTCCACCTAGCCCCTCTGTTTGCAGGCCATCCTTATTCGACCAGGCTGTTGCCGAATAATATTTGAAACGATTCAGCGGTTTTAACCCACCCAGCAAGGCGTATAAACTTAGTCCTGCACGAATTTTCCAGGACTGTCGGCGCGTGTGTTTATAAACAGGAATTTGAAAGGCGACGGGTCTGACCAGATCGGGTGCGATGCGCAACAGTATTTCACGCTCATGCAGCGCCTTTCTCACTAATCCAAACTGCGCCGTTTCAAGATAGCGCAGGCCACCGTGAATTAATTTACTGGAACGGCTTGAGGTAGCAGCGGCAATAGCCTGTTTTTCTAACAGCAGGACGTTGTAACCTGCTGCCGCACCCGCTTGTGCGACACCCACGCCCTGAATGCCGCCACCGATGATCACTATGTCATAATCGACTGAACTCACGCTTGCATCTCAGCCTGCAAGCTTTCCAGCATTTCGCCGATGGCAAAGGTCTCGACCAGATCAACTCCGCGTGCCAGCACGGCCTGTGCCTGACCGGCATCGGTGCATTCATAGACGGCTAAACGCGAGCCGGGAACACACAATTTTCCCTGCTCCGGCAGGCTTTGAATATCACAAAACAGGTATTCTGCATGTAATGCCTGTGCCTGCGGCTGGCGCAAGTCATGCCAGTCATCCGCCACTAGCGCGATGGGCTGCGTCCCCAGTTTGCGTACTGTTTGCAATGCCGACAGGGAATAGGAAATCATCACACATTGGCTCAACACCGATTGTAGATCGGCAAACACTGTTGCCAGCATGCTTGCCTCACCAGCATGAGCAAGGCTGATACGCTTAAGTTCGATGAAGGCGGTGATCTGCGGATGGCGATGTAACAAGTCAGCCAGTTCGTCCAGTCTTGAAATACCCACATCCCTCACGCGAAATGTTTTCAGCAGCTGCCAGTCATACTCGTGCAGCGCACCGGGCTGGCCACACAGGCGTTGCAGATCTCGATCATGAAACAACAGTGCCACGCCGTCAGCACTCAGCTGCACATCAACTTCGATGTATTTTGCCCCCGCAGAAATCGCCGCTTCGATACCGACCAGACTGTTCTCCGGGTAATGCCGGGGATAGCCTCGATGAGCAATCAAGCTGTCTGCCGACACAAGGGTGGAGTCAATTTTATTTGAGGCCATTGTAATATCCATACGATAATAACAACCCCCTTTGGCTCCGACCCGCATGTTTTTCCCGTGACGATTTATCTGAGCCAACTCTGTTATACTCGCGCCCTGTTTTTCTAGTATTCAATGACCATGCTCCAGCACCTTTCAACTATCCAGATTATTTCCGTCGCCATCCTGCCACTGCTGTTTGCCATTATTGTGCATGAAGTGGCGCATGGTTGGGTGGCCAAACGGCTGGGCGATCACACCGCCGAAATGCTTGGCCGTCTGACCTTGAACCCGATCAAACATATCGATCCGGTGGGTACCCTGCTGGTGCCGATAGTCATGCTCGCCACGTTGGGCTTCGCCTTTGGCTGGGCCAAGCCCGTGCCCATCAATTACCGCAATCTGCGCAACCCTAAACGCGATATGGTGCTGGTCGCCGCAGCCGGTCCCGCATCCAATCTGCTGATGGCTTTTGCCTGGGCGCTGATCGCAAAGATCGCAATGCTCATGCCCGCCAGCATGCAGTTTGTCTCCGAACCGCTGATCTATATGGGTAGCATTGGCATCCTTATTAATGTGTTGCTGATGGTGTTTAATCTTATTCCCCTGCCACCGCTGGATGGCGGGCGCGTCGCCGTTGGCCTGTTGCCACCACAGATGGGATATTCCCTGAGCAAACTGGAACCCTATGGCCTGTTCATCATTATTGCCCTGTTCGCCACCGGCTTTCTCTCAAAAATAATCTGGCCTGCTATCAGCATGGTATCTGACATCATCAAGACGCTGGCAGGCCTCTAAACCACGCCGCTCAGGCTGAACCCAGCCGCTGCAACGAAACAAATTTCTGATTCTCGTCAAACTCCAGTTCGAACAAACCCGAGACCCCCGCATGGCTCAGATAAGGACGTAAAATAGCCGCAGGGAAGCGCAAATTCTGGCCATCCAGACTTCGCGCCTGCACCATGCTGACCTGCCCCTGATAATACTGGCGATAGTTTTCAGCTGAAAGATTGAGGTGGAAACGCATTCTTGCCATTAAATAATAAACCTTTACTAGCCAATATCCTGCCAATCATCATGGGCAAATCAGGGAAGACGCCCCGTTAATTATAGGTGTAGAATGCCCGTTCAGGATCAGCACACACCAAGATATGCACCTGTTGGACTCGGCCCCTGCTCTGCTACTCGCTTTTTGATTCTACATCTTGATACAGGGGGGCGCATGACAATTACAATGACAACTAAAAGAGAGAAAACAACGTTATGAAATTTACTTTTCCAACTGCAAAATACTTCATGAAATCCCTGATCATCTCAGCCCTGCTTGGCCTACTGGCCTATTTAATTGCCCCCCAGGTTACTATCGGAGCCCTCGGTACCACCAGTGGCTTTGCCTACGGCGTACTCGCCGGTGCTCTAATCGGTTCCCTGCTCGCCGCCACCCGCGTCATCCCCGCCACAGCCAGTAAAATGGAGTCTATTTTTGTCGGCAACCTGGCCTTCCGTGCCTCCAACAATGCCGTGCGTGAGTTGTTCGAAAAATATGGCGAGGTGCATGCAGTACGACTGATGACAGATCGCGTGACCCGTAAACCCCGTGGTTTTGGCTTTGTAGAAATGAATCACCGCGATGCGATAAAAGCCATCAACGGCTTGCATGGTGAAGATTTTCAGGGTCGGGAATTGAAGGTCAACATTGCCAACGAAAGAAAGCCACGCGAAGAAATGCATACCGCAAACAGCTAATTCGCCGTTAACCGAACACAAAAAAGGGAGCCTGCTGGCTCCCTTTTTTATGAGTCTGGTTAACGCTGCCGGAGATTCACCCGGATAAGGTGTCGGCGTCATAAAAAATGACGCCGACACCTTATCCAAAAGCTTCCTTAGCCACGGACTTCCAGCAGCTCCACCTCAAACACCAGCGTAGCATTAGGTGGAATCGCCCCACCAGCACCGGCTGCGCCATAGCCCATATCCGCCGGGATAATCAGCGTACGCTTACCGCCCACTTTCATCCCCGCAAAACCCTGATCCCAACCTTTGATCACCATGCCCGCGCCCAGCACGAACGAGAACGGATCATTGCGATCCAGTGAGCTATCAAATTTACTGCCCTTGTTATCTGTCCCCGCCTCGTCATACAACCAGCCGGAGTAATGCACAACGATGGATTTTCCTGAGACCGCTTCGTCTCCTTCGCCCTGCGCATGATCGATAATCTGTAATTCAGTCATAGTATTTGTGGGCATTTAGCGCCCCTCCCGTATGTTATCTGCCCACGATGCTAAATCCGAGTAAGTTCCCGCTTTCCTGCCATCTCGGGGCAAATTCTGCTTTAGTAATTTTCCCATACGCCGTTATAGGTGCATAGGTAGAGTGGTGCAGTATGTCATAAATCACTGCTAAATCAGAATTTCAGGTCAGCGACCGGAACATAATAAGCATTAATCACTTGCGTGACAGGACAGCTATATGAATTCATCATTTATTACTTCGGTTGACGAACGTACCAAACTGGCAGGCGCTAACCGCCTGGAAATTCTCCTTTTCAGCCTTGGTCATGACAGTAATACTCAACGCGAAGAAGTCTTTGGTCTCAATGTTTTCAAAATCCGCGAAGTTATTCAGGTGCCCGAAATCACCCATGCACCTGACATGCCGGTAGGCGTTAAGGGGCTAGTCAGTCTGCGAGGAGTCATGATCCCGGTGATTGATATGGCGCATTTCTGCGGTATGGCGGTCGAAGCCCCCCCCACTAAACTGATAGTCACTGAATACAACAAAACAACGCAGGGTTTGCTGGTTAATTCAGTGGAACAAATCCTGCGACTAGAGTGGAATGACATCAAGGTTCCACCGTCGATGATGGCCAACCGTCTGGGCGGGTTAATCACGGCAGTCACTGAATTGAATGACAAGCGTATCGTGATGCTACTGGATGTAGAAAAAGTGCTGGTAGAAACGGCAGGATCTCAGGATGATCCCAGCCTGTTCGAAGGCATCGAGCGTCTCGAAGAATCGGCTACCGTCTTCTTTGCCGATGACTCCAGTGTTGCCCGCCGTCAAATTGAAAGCACCCTGGAACGTCTGGGAGCCAATTATTACAGCGCTAAAAATGGTGAAGAGGCCTGGGAAAAACTTCAGGAAATTGCCGCTCGCGCTGAGGCTACCAACACCCCCCTCAGTGAAATGCTCCAGGCAATTATTACCGATGTGGAAATGCCAGGTATGGATGGCTATGTGTTAACAAAATATATCAAAAGTGACTCCCGCTTCAAAGGCATCCCGGTGCTCATGCACTCATCACTGTCGGCTGATGCCAACATGCTGCTCGGTAGTAAGGTCGGTGCAGATGCCTATATCCCAAAATTCGACCCTATCGAATTATCAAATGCGCTAATTCCCTTTCTCAAGCAAAAGAAGGCCAGTTAAAACCGGGGCAACGGTATCCTGTTTTAAACGGCAAATTACGAAATCAAGTTTTCATCCAGAAAACTTTGGTAATTCTCCGCACTCACCAGCTGCGTGCCATCACAGTTGAACTGAATGCGGACAAAACTCTGCACCATGCAAATGGTCACATTGCGGATATAATATTCCGGTATGTCTCGCAGCACTTTCAAAGTAGAAATAATCTGCAAGATCTCCGACTTCTCCATCGGTTCCCATTCGGCATTGCGCTTATTTAAAATATTCTGCCAGTAACCCGGCAGATTTTTATAAATCGGATTAGCCCCGATATTCCAGTACAGATCATTCACAAACTGAATCTTGTCTGTATAGCTTACCGCCGGGAACTGACGCTCAATATAATCCCGATCCGCCATTTTTTCAGCCTCATGCACTTCAATACGCATGGGATCAAAAATGGAGGCTGTGCGGATCTCATTATTGTTAAATCCAATATATAAACGGAAGGTGCTGCGGTTTAATAACAGCTCTTTAAAATTAACCGCCAGTGGTTCGTACAGACTGTCCACCTTGCTATCATATTTTTTGCGCGCATACGCCGTCTCGCGCAGGGACGGATCGCCTTTGATGCCAATCTGTAACGTCTCAGAATTCAGACCACTGGCACTGAGAATACTCTCCCTGAGTATTTTTTCTTCCATATCAATATCACGTTCTGACATACTCTTCTCTTAATAATTAAAACTGTAATAAAATCGCTTCTCGCCTAAATAGCAGAACTCATATTATACTTGTAAAGTTTCCTTAACATGACACACAAGTATGCAAAACACGCACAACAATCCAGACATCTACTCAGTATCTCTGGAGGATTTTGAACCGAAGGTTATAGAAGCCTCCTATCAGCGCCCCATTCTGCTCGATCTGTGGGCTGACTGGTGCTCACCCTGCATCGTCATTGCCCCCATCCTCAGCCAGGTGGTTGAACGATTCGAGGGGCGTGTGGCGCTGGCTAAGCTCGAAGTGGATGAAGGTAAAAATATGAAACTTGCAGGCCGTTACAAAGTCCGAGGATTTCCTACCATTATTCTATTTCAGAATGGCGAAAACAAAGCCCATTTCAGCGGCGCGCGCCCAGCTTCTTTTATCGAGAACTTTATTCACGAAAATGCCGAATTTTAAAGGCTCTCGCTGGAATCCTGGTGTCTTCAGGTTGTAGCCAGACCTACTTCTTGTTACCGGTATAAAACACTCCCGGGATCCAGGTTTTGTATAACTTTGAAGTTTCGTCCAGCTCACCGTCATTGTCATCGACAAAGCGGAAGTTGTTAACCCCGATTCGAATCACATCACCATCAGCCAGCTTGTACAGGGAAACGGGTTTGTCATTCACAAAGGTATGATTGGTGCTATTTTGATCCTGCAGGATGTAATCAACCTGCGCTTCTTTTTCTGAGCGCAGCACTACTTCAATTACCGCATGCTCCTTGCTCACCAGATCATCGTCAATGCAGATTTCATTATCCGCGCCACGACCGATACGAATACGTTGCCGGTCAATGGGAAACTTTATCCCCGCATTGTTGAACTGAACCAGAATGGCCATTAGCTTTATTTTTCCTGTTTATCTGTTTTTAGCGTTTCTGCCACCGCCGTTTTACGCGCCGACTCGCGTTGAATAAATTTTTCCACCAGTTCCAGTGGAATCGCGCCAATTTGCTGCACTTTCAATTCTCCCTCAGGAGAATAAACTAACAGCGTCGGCGTGCCCATCCAGTTTTGTCCCGTCAGTTTTTCAAACCAACGACCAATCTTATCTGCTTCTCCAATAAGGTTGGGGAAATTTATTTCATGACGTTGAATAAATAATTCTGCCGCTTTCTTTTTTTTCTGTCCATCAATCGACACACCCAGTACTTGCGCGTTACTTTCTTCATGCTTAAAATGAAAGTCCACATAGGCATGGGCTTCGCGGTTACAGATATGACAGTCTGACGCCCAGATCACAACCAGCAACCATTTATCTTCTTCAATATAATCCGTAATGCTGGCCGGTTGATCATCAAACGTAGAAAACAGGGACTCAGTGGCCATCACTGCGTTGCTCAACAGCAGGCTTAGCAACAGCGCTGAAACCGTATTGAGTAAATTTTTATGCGATTTTTTTTTCATTATACTTTCTCTTTAGCCAACGACAGGCTGTTTATGTCGGTGCCGTAACGCAGGCTTTAGGTTGCAGGCGCAGCTTGGAAAACTCATCCGTAATGTCATCCACATCCAGTTGATCAAAGGCCTGACGATTAAAGGTAATCGTACCGCCGCCCATCTCATACCAGGAAAAACCCCCGCTCCACTCGGCCTGCTGATAGTCGCCCTGAAGCTTGCGCGGGAAAATTAGAATCTCACCTGGCCGATAAATTAGGTTATAGGGAATTTGCACCTGATGTAAATTGTCGATATACGACCACGCCTGCGCGCAATCGTTCATGCGTTCACAATGCGCCGGATAACTTTTATCACCACCATTATGTTGCCAGTGATCCGCCATCACCGGTAAGCCGCGCGTACGCAGGAACATCTGGAAATGCAAATGGTTGACCGAGGCATGTGCGCCGTAGGAATTATAACCCAGCCCCAGTCCGGGCAGATTTTTCCCCAGCTGATCCGCTATTTGCCAGACATAGTGGTGATATTCTTCGCGTAAAAACTGCGGCAGGTTTTTCTGCCGCTCGGGTAATAGCAGGCCATGGTAATCAATGAACGGATATTTATTATAAAACAGCGCGGCTTGCCGCCCATTCAGTTCGCCTTCCCAGAAACATTCTTTCTGCATAAACGGCTTGTTGAAATGAAAACCGTTTTCATTGAAAGGTGCATGAATACCACTACTCGGCTGGCCGCTCATGCGTCGAGGACGAAACGCACGTACCTGATTAAACTGAATCTCCCAGTCATCTTCATGCCGAAACGCGGTTTGTGCCAGATTATCAAAGCCGACTACCAGCATTTTCAAAAACACCAGTAGATCCTCGTCACTTTCATTGATCTGCCGTCCCTGTTTAAAGTCCTCCAGAAAACGTTTCTCCAGCTTCCTGAACTGTGCCCGTAAGGCGGCATGCGTGGCATCAAAAATAAACGGATCAAAGGTAGCATTGGCACACCCCAGAATCAGAGTGCCAAGGCTATCGTGATTCAGCATCTCCACCAGCCCCTGATTAAAGGCCTGATGAAATTGCGAAGATGAAGAAAAAATCGAGGCGCTCATGATTCCACAAAGCAGGAAAAGGAAGGGGGATTATAAGGGAATCAGGGGTTCAGATCACTTGCCGGGCTGGACTCAAGACACCGCACATAAATTTCGCCATCCCGCAGCTGCCATTTGAGATCAAAGTCCAGCAGGCGCATCGCATAAACCTCATCGCGCTCAGCCGTGGTGGCACGATAGGCCGGGCGGGGATCCAGCCGCAACAGCTGTTCGATCAGGCGACGTAACGCAGCATAGCCGCCCGGGTAGGTCTGTGCCTGCTGCTGACACTGCGCGTCTGCCAACTCGCTAAAGACTAGCTGCGCCACTGCCGGTTCAGGTGCCTGTGGCGCGTAGCCGCTGCTGGCCTGCGGCAGGCTATCGGCATAAGGCAGATAAGGTTTGATGTCTAATACCGGCGTACCGTCTAGTAGATCCACACCACTAATCTGTAGATACAGCCCGGTTCTGCGCCGCACCAGCCCCTCAAATTTCACCACTGACAGGCCTATCGGATTGGGGCGAAAAGTCGAGCGTGAGGCAAACACCCCAACCCGCTGGTTGCCGCCTAAACGGGGAGGCCGTACGGTGGCTTTCCAGTTTTCCCGCCGACAGTGATGAAATACAAAAACCACCCAGATGTGGGAGAAGGCATCCAGACCATTGAAGGCTTCATCCCGATCATAGGGGGGCAAAATTTCAATCTCGGCACGCGCCTCGGACACCAGTCCCGGCTGACGTGGGATACCAAACTTTTGTTTGAAACAGGAATGAACCCGACCAATGCTCGACATCTCAAACATCATCTCGATGAGTGTGCCAGCTGTGCTCGTGAAAGGTGTGGTTTAGCCAGATAGGTCTTGCTGCCCATCTCATGCAAACGGCTGAGTGTGCGTTCGAACGTCTGCGCCTGACGGCGGCCTGAATACAGGGCATACACCGATACGTCGGCAGCTAGAATCAACTTGACGTTATGATCATAGAGCGCATCAATCAGATGCATAAAGCGCTTGGCAATACTATCCTCGGCTTCCTCCATGATATAGATGTGACTGATAAAAACGGCGTGATAAAGCTGGGCAATCTCAAGATAATCATGCGCCGAGCGCGGCGTGTTGCAGATCGCATCAAAATCAAACCAGATCACATCGTCGGACAGGGCAACATAGTCAATCTTGCGATCATTAATTATGATCTGTCGGTTGTGCTTGGGGGGAGACGGTGCCAGCGCCCTGAATTTCTGCTCCAGCAGGCTATCATCGGGTTGCACGTAATACGCCTGTTCTTTTTCCAGCAATGCCAGCCGGTAATCCTGCTCACCTTCCAGCGCCACTTCCTGCGTGTGTTCCTGCAATAGGGCAATGGCATACATGAAGCGCTCACGTTGCAGACCATTTTTATACAGATCAGCAATCGCAATATTGGAGGTTGTCACCAGGCTAACGCCTTGATCAAATAGCGCCTGTAACAAGCCCGCCAGTAACATCGCATCGGCAATATCATGTACATGAAATTCATCCAGACACAGAACACGGATATCCTGGGCAATCTTTTTTGCCACGATCACCAGCGGATCAGGCGACTTCGGCAAGGCCTTGAGCTGTTGGTGAATGTCGCGCATGAAGCGGTGAAAATGCACCCGATTTTTTTCGGCAAACGGCAGGCACTCATAAAAGCAATCCACCAGCCAGGTCTTGCCCCGGCCAGGTTCACCGCAAAAATACAGCCCTCTCACCGGTGCAGGCTGCCGCGCAAACCAGTGCCGCCAGCCACCTGCACCCGTGTCCACGGCTAACAGCTCATCGTACAGCTGCTGCGTTGCTACCACCGCCCGCGCTTGCGCCGGATCGGCAGTGAAGTCGCCACTCTCCAGCTGCTGCTGGTAATGTTCGCTCGGGGTCATCTAACACTAATCCAGATTGAAGCCACAGTGCTTGTGGCTGATGTCACAGAAGGGTTTTTTGTTAGAGTGACCGCAGCGACACAGGGCACCGCGACTGCGCTGGGTTCGAAAGCGACCATCTGCGCTCTGAATCGTGACCGATCCTTTAAAACTCAACATGGCATTCGGCTTTACGGTGATAAGCAAAGTGCCGGTTGTATCCCCCAGCTGCTCAGCACGCTCATCCTCAAACTCGCCCGCATCATGAAAATCCGCCTGCCGGTGGCTGCCGTCACAAAACGGCATTTTCTTCGACTGCCCACAGCGGCATAGCCAGGCTTCCTGATCACTCAACAACACCGTCCCCTCAGCATCAAGCACAGTAATATCGCCACGAGCGACCATCGGCCCATCCACTTTCAGGGTTATTGTATTTTCAGGGCTATCTGCCAACCGTGACTCCTTGTTTCTTACTGTGTAATCAATCTGTTAGATCCTGGGCAGCTATATTTCACCCCGTCTAAATACTATAGCGTAATAACGAGTCAGGGTGAAAAAGAGATTCCTCAGGGAAAAATGTAGGGAATATCCTACACAACTTTCATCCCTGCCTGACAGACAACTCCCGCGCGATTGCATATTCTAATCACCGTGGTTCAGGTTCTCAGAGTACGCAGGGGGAGCCGTGAGATTCAGGGAGGAAAAGCGCTGGAGAGGATATTCCAGCAACAAAGACAGGGACAAACTTACGCAGCACAAACAATGGATAGGGACACAGAGCCTGAACCACTCTTTTTTTACTCCGTTATCAACCATCGGTACAGAACTATGCACATGACAAAACCCAATACCCGGTGTAATGAGCAACGCTTCATCCATATTTCCCGTCGGGGCTGGTATCTACGTACCCGCGAAGGATTAAGCGGCCCCTTTGATACCCGCACCACCGCCCAGAAATTTCTGGATGAAATTATCGAAAAAAATAGAATCAGCTCCTATAATTATAATTGAGCATGACACTGACTATTAAGGTCTTCCGCCATGAATATGCAAATTGCTGAATTATCAAAAAAGAGCCGCTATGGTGAGCAGGGTCATATCCCTGCCCGGAAAAAACGCATTTATACCCTGAATAATGAATGGTATTTTCTCACCCGCGAATACGGCGTGTTTGGCCCCTATCATAATTTTTTGACTGCAAAACAGGAGCTCAAGCTGTACATGCGCCGCCTGGGCATTGTCAGAATGGCCGCATACTAAATCACAACCCCACTAAATTACCCGCTGCTTGCAGCGAATTATCCTCGTACTCGTAGGCGCGGCTTCTACCCTGCGGGCACAGGTGAGCCGCACATGTTCGCCTGAAGGCGAACCTACAAAGGATACCCCGCCCGCTTGCGGCGGGGAGATTTATTTATCATTTTGTTTTTCATTCTACTTCAACTTCTCTTCGCATAATCCGATATATACTACGCCATACGCTAATATTACAATTATGCGCAGTAGCCACAAAATAGTGCGCTACTATTTCACGCTAAAGGAAGGATAACCTAGTTGGAAGAAATCGACTTACATCAACCTGAACTCTATATCAATCGTGAACTCAGCCTGCTTGAATTCAACCGGCGAGTGCTGGCGCTGTCTCGCGATGAGCAAATGCCGCTACTCGAACGGATACGCTACTTATGTATATCCAGCACCAATCTGGATGAATTTTTCGAGATCCGGGTCGCCGGGCTAAAAGAAAAAGTGGGCATCCTCGGCAGTCACAACACGCCCGATAATATGTCGGCGGCGGAAACACTCAAAGCTATCCGCAACATGGCTCTCGAACTTGTTGAAGAGCAGTATCGAGTACTGAACAACGAGTTTTTCCCCCTGCTGGAAAAAGAAAATATCCATTTCATTCGCCGCAGCGAGTGGAGTGAAGAGCAGGAAAAATGGCTGCACAGTTATTTTGAAGAAAGCCTGCTGCCCATGCTTACTCCCATGGGACTGGATCCGGCACACCCCTTCCCGCGCATTATCAATAAATCGCTATCATTTATTGTCTCCTTGCAGGGCAAAGATGCCTTTGGCCGCGACAGTGGCATGGCCGTGGTACAGGCTCCCCGCTCCCTGCCTCGCCTGATCCAGCTTCCGCCTGATGAAAAAGGCAATGGCGAAAATAATTATGTCTTCCTGTCTTCTATTATTCATGCCTATGTCAGCGACCTGTTCCACGGTATGAAAATTACCGGGACTTACCAGTTCCGCATTACTCGCAACAGCGATCTGTTCGTCGATACCGAAGAAGTGGATGATCTCCTGCATGCGCTGGAAGGCGAACTATTATCACGCCGTTACAGCGACGTCGTGCGTCTGGAAGTCGCCGATGACTGTCCTGATGATATGATTTACTTCCTGCTGAAAACCTTCCGCCTCGAAGAAAACGATCTCTACCGCGTCGATGGCCCGGTTAATCTCAACCGTCTATTGCAAATCTGTGACTTGCCAGATAAGTCTAATCTGCGCTTTCAACCTTTTACCCCCGGCATACCAAGCAAATTGCGCAGTAACCCAGATGTTTTCAGCGTCATCCGTAAACAGGACATTCTCCTGTTCCATCCCTTTGAGTCGTTTTTACCCTTTATTGATTTCCTGCGTCAGGCCTCTACTGATCCTCAGGTGCTGGCCATTAAACAAACGCTTTACCGCACCGGCCCCACCTCAGCGGTGGTCGATGCGCTGGTACAGGCCGCACGCAATAATAAAGTAGTCACAGTGGTTATCGAGATCCGTGCCCGCTTTGATGAAGCCGACAATATCACCCTTGCCAACCGGCTACAGGAAGCGGGAGCGCATGTGGTTTACGGCGTGGTCGGGTATAAAACCCATGTCAAAATGGCGCTGGTGGTGCGCCGGGAAGAATCCGGGCTCAAACAATATGCCCATCTCAGCACCGGCAACTACCATCCCCGCAATGCACGTATTTATACCGACTATGGCCTGTTCACCGCGGACAAGGCCGTGGGCGAAGATGTACACAAGGCCTTCATGCAACTTACCGGGCTGGGCAAAGTATCCAAACTCAACAAACTACTACTCTCGCCTTTCACTATGCATCAGGCGGTACTGGATAAAATACAACGCGAAGAAATTCACGCGAAAAAAGGCCTGCCCGCACGCATCATCGTCAAGATGAACGCCCTGATCGAACCCAAGGTCGTGCGCGCGCTTTACAAGGCCTCGATGGCCGGGGTGAAAATTGATCTTATTATTCGCGGCATTTGCCGAATTCGTCCCGGCGTCAAAGGCATCTCAGAAAATATTCGCGTGCGCTCCATCGTTGGCCGTTTTCTGGAACATACCCGGGTGATGTATTTTCAGAATAATGACAAACCAGAAATTTATTGTTCCAGTGCCGACTGGATGGAACGTAACTTTTTTCAACGAGTAGAACTGGGCTTCCCTATCTCCAGCAAAAAACTCAGTGATGCCATTATTCAGCATCTTGATTATTATCTGCGTGACAACACCCAGGCATGGGAACTCAATACCGATGGCAGCTACACCCACCTGCAAGCCAGTGATGAAAAGGCGTTCTCCGCGCAACAGAAACTACTGGAAGAACTCGCCGAGCATTGATGCAAACGCCGCTTGCAGAAACCTGTAGGTACGGCTTAAGCCGTACATGTTCGCCTTAAGGCGAACCTACAACTACTGCGGCGGCGGGACACGTTTATTAACGCGCTTATTCAAAACAGAAGGCAATGTCCCGCTTATCTAATCGCCGCGTCTCTTCTTCAAGATCAGCACCGGTCAGGCTATGCTGTGACAACCACCTGTCTGAAAATTTCAACTTGATATTTTTTTTGTTCAACTGACATTCTGGCACCGGTACCGTTACGCTGCTGCGACTGCGATGTAAAATCACGGACAGACGTAACAATAACGCAAGTTGTATCGCTTTTTCCTGCCAGTCCGGCGGCAAGCTTTCAAATAAACCGAGCGGAAAGCTACGCCGGTGCGACTGAACGATGGCGGCCAGCACCTGTTGTTCCTGTTGAGAAAAACCGGAAAGATCAGCATGGCGTAAAATATAGCCCGCATGTTTGTGATGCTGGCTATGGGCGATACTCAAACCTAGTTCATGCAACCGTGCCGCCCAGCTCAGCATTTTTTCATATTCTTTTCCTGCCAGCAAAGCTTTCTCTGCAACCTGTTCCCATAAGGCCATCGCCGTTTTCTCAACCCGCTTTGCCTGCTGCTTGTCAATTCGATAGCGACTGATCATATCGGTCACAGCCTGCTGACGGGTGCTCTTTTTCTCACTACGACCAATTAGATCATACAACAAGCCTTCGCGCAGTGCGCCACTGGAGACGGTCATTGATTGAATAGTAAAAGCTTCAAATATCGCCGCAAGAATAATAGCACCACCCAATAATACCGGGGCACGATCTGCTTTTAGACCCGCAAGTTTTACCGCCGTCAAACTACCTGCATCGATATAAGCCTGAATAATGTTGCTTAGCGCATCGGCAGTAATCTCAGCATTGCCCCAGCCATTAGCACTGGCAACCGACTCAACCGCACGCGCAGTTCCCGATGCGCCGATGCTATCTGTCCAGCCTAATGCTTTAAATCGTTCAATATGCGGCTCTAATTCCAGCATTGCAGCAAAGCGTGCTTTGCCAACCCGCTTGCTATTAACTTTGTCATCTGCGAAGTACTGGCGACTCATACTCACACAGCCCATATACAGGCTTTCCATATGCAGGGGATCAAAACGTTCACCCACAATGATCTCGGTACTACCACCGCCGATGTCCACCACCATGCGCTGACCATTATTACTGGCAATGCTATGCGCCACGCCCAGATAAATCAGTCGCGCTTCTTCGATGCCGGAAATTATTTCGATCTCGTGACCAAGCAGTAACTGCGCCTGCTTAATAAATTTTTTACTCTTACGCGCAGCACGCAGGGTATTGGTGCCGACAATACGGATGGCAGCAGGATTAATATGACCAATGCGCTGGCCAAAGCGTGTCAGGCACGCTAATGCTCGCTCCAGTGTTTCATTGTCAATGCTTCGATCTGCCTGTAAGCCCGAAGCCAGACGCACCATTTCCTTATCCTGATCGATAACCTGTATTCCCCTGTCCATGGGACGCGCTACCAGCAGATGAAAACTGTTAGATCCCAGATCAATGGCGGCAATGCTATCAGACAAAATAGTACTCCTGCTTTTCGCATTCAAACATGACGACAATTTAATAAATCTCCCCGCCGCACGCAGACGGGGTAACCATTATTGTAGGTACGACTTCAGTCGTACTGGTACCGGTACGACTGAAGTCGTACCTACAATCAGACACACCGCAAGCGACGTGAAATTAAAATCACAGAGATTAAACTATATGTCATTACATAAAAACAAACAAACACCCTGCATAAACTTCCGTTCTTCTGAACTATACTTGCTTCAACATCCGACAACCTGTAACTAAATGAAAAAAGAAAAAAAACGTAAAACCAGTATTATTATGTCAGGCGGTGGCGCACGCGCTGCCTATCAGGTTGGCGTACTCAAGGCCGTTGCAGAGATGTTACCTGATGATGCGCCTAATCCCTTCGACATTATTTGCGGCACGTCCGCCGGAGCCATTAATGCTGCCGCTATGGCGACCCATGCCTATAACTTCAAAAAATCAGTACAACGCATTCACTCTATCTGGGCCAACTTCCATGCCTATCATGTTTTTAAAACCGACAAATGGAGTCTGTTAAAAACCAGTGCCAACTGGTTTCTGGCTATGTTTTCAGCTGGGATGAGTAAACGTCGTGGTTCACTTTACCTGCTAAATCGAAGCCCGTTAAAAAAACTATTGGAACAGTACATCCACACTGAAGACATCGAGTATTCAATTGAGCAGGGCTATGTACACGCCCTGTCCATCACTGCCTCGGGCTATACCAGCCAACAGTCCGTGTCTTTTTTCCACAGCAAGGCCGACCTGCCACTCTGGAATCGTTCACGACGCATTGGCATACGCGCAAAAATTACCGTCACCCATCTGATGGCCTCCTCGGCCATTCCCTTTATTTTTGCCCCCGTACGTATCAACCGTGAATACTTTGGCGATGGTTCAATCCGCCAAATTGCGCCCATCAGCCCGGCGCTGCATCTAGGCGCTGAAAAAATATTGATCATCGGCAACCGTCAGGAAGAACTCCCCCTCACCTCTCGCCATCGTGTACTAAATGAACCCAGCATCGCCCAAATTGCCAGCCATGCGTTAGACAGCATTTTTCTCGACAGCCTGGCAACAGACATCGAACGCATTCTGCGCATCAACAAAACGATTGAAATTATTCCTGAGAAAAAACGTATTCAACATGGAATTGAACTGCGTAAGGTAGATGTGCTGGTGATTTCGCCCAGCCAAAATTTAGGCGAGCTTGCCTTGCAATATTTACACGAGTTACCGACCAGTCTGCGCCTTTTGCTGAAAAGTCTGGGAGCCTACAGCCGCAACAGTTCCAGTCTGGCCAGTTACTTATTATTCGAGAAAGGTTATTGTCGCGCGCTGATCAAACTCGGCTACAAAGACGCGATGGACAAGGCAGAAGAAATTAAAAAACTTCTGTCCCCGGAGAGCTAATAATGGGAACAGAAGCGCATTAGCTGATGAGAATCTGGTTCTGCTCAGGCAGAAATAATATCCGGATGAATACCTTCACTTTCCAGCTTTTCCACGATGGCAATGGGCACATTACAGTTGGCATCAAACTCGACCAGGATGTCATGCGGCATTTTATTATTGAATTCAACATTATGCACATGTGGGATGGTCATCACCATTTTTTTTACGTCCTGTAAGCGGCTGGCGTTCAGGGATTCTTCAATATAGACTTGCACCGTATTCATATATTCCTCCAGATAAACAAGGTTGCCAAATGACAATCTCTATACTGGATATAGAGGAGGAAAACGGCTACGTCAAGACCCGGTTTGATAACCGCGATACAATAGAAAAACCATGCAAACAACCTTGATTATTTCCACCCGCGGACGCGGCACGTACAATATTAGCGCCGAGCTGGAGCAACACATACAGAGATCAGGGATAAACTGTGGACTCTGTCACTGTTTCATTCACCACACCAGTGCCTCACTGATTCTATGCGAGAATGCCGACCCAGATGTACGTCAGGATCTGGAAACGTTCATGAGTAAACTGGTTCCCGATGGCGATCCCATGTTCGTGCATATTGATGAAGGCAGCGACGACATGCCCGCGCATGTGCGCAGCATTCTCACCCAGGCGGGCATCACGATTCCCATTATCGACGGTCGTCCGGGGCTGGGCAGCTGGCAGGGACTGTATCTGTGGGAACACCGCGTACAACCGTACCAGCGGAAAATCACCCTGACAATAATCGCGGGGTAGCTGACTCAGGCAGTGTGAATCAGCGCCTGACTAATCCGCGCTTCAATGGCTTCCAGCGGCTCCTGCAGCTGGCCAATGATGGCAATGCTGCCGCCATCAACCGGAATCAGTAGTCCCTGCAAATCCTCCTGCTGTAGCGTCTTACGCGCCATCACATATTCACCCGGCATAATCAGCACCGTGACCTTGCCATGCTCCCCGTCCATTACTAAATGCGCACCGGCATACTGGCGAATATGGCAGGGCATAGCAAAACCAACCCGGCCAATCGCCTGCTGTAGTTTCAGATGATAGGGAGCCAACATATCATTGAGCTGGGTGAGCTGAATATTACCCTCAGCCTGTAGCGCCATGCCTTCCTCCTGTACATGCGCCAGCGCCACTTCTTCGAGCGAATACGGCGCATTGACCAGCAGCATGCCGCTAATCAAACCGACAGTCAGCAACACACTCGCCGCCAGCGCCTGCCAGTAATGGCGATGACGCCGGTAACGGCGCTCTTCAACGAGGCCATGCTGCAATAAAATCCGCGAGGCCAGTCCGTCGGGTACCGCTACATTTAGCTGCGCATCAATTTGCCTGCTGAAATTTTTCTCATCTTCGGCGTGGTGGGCGCAAGCCGGGCATTGGCGCAGGTGTTCAAGCACCGCTGCATCAGCACTATCCGGGGTTGCCGTCAATATTCGCCTAACATCAAGACAGTACATTTTTGCCTCACTTCACCTTGGTTTCACACATTTCATTTTCCAGCGACTTCCTGAGTTTCTGCCGCGCTCGGAACAGCCGGGTCATCACCGCACCAGATTTAATCTCCATAATGTTGGCAATTTCTTCACAGCTATAGCCACCCAGCGCCTGCAACAACAAAGGCTCTCGGTAGTCCTGTGGCAAGGCATCCAGCGCCTGAGTAAACTCTATCTCCGCCGCACCATCGCCCGCTGGGGCAGCAAAATGCTGTGATTCATAATCCATCTCATCCATGGACACCAGATCCAGCGATGGGCGAGAATAATGCCGGGCATGCTCACGCCGGAGGATAGTGAACAGCCAGGCTTTCGAGGCCTTACTATCTTTGAGACCATGCAGGCCTTTCCATGCACGCATAAAGGTTTCCTGCACCAGATCTTCCGCCTGTGCCTGATTACGGCAAAGCCAGAACCCATATCGGTACAAATCAGCCGTATAGGCATTAACCAGCGCATCAAATGTCATTGTACGGTTGTCCATGAAGTAAAGACCTGTTTGGCGGTCGAATTCTTACAGCCTCAAAAAATAAATCGGCAGTTATAATTTAGGGAAGCTCTGAGTTATTCCGTTCACCCTGAGCTTGTCGATAGGTGTAATTTCTAAGGCGCTGATTTTATTAGCTTCGGGCGTTCATGGTTCGACAAGCTCACCACGAGCAGTGGAATAAATCAGAGCTTCCTTAGCGTAACCATCTCACCGCGGTTCTCTCGCTTAAATAATTTTTTTGCGACCTGTAATATTGACAAGTCAGAGCAGGTCTAGTTACATCAGCACAGTCCGTGATCGACAGCTGTGCGGACTCTAAATTTAAACACTCACATTACAATGATACGGAGAACACCATGAAAAATTTGAAATCCCTGTTAAGTGGCATAATTGCGGTTGGCCTGATGACAGGCGCAAGCGCAGCCTTCGCTGGAAAGCCTGGCATGGAAAAATGTTACGGCATCGTCAAAGCCGGTATGAATGACTGCGGTAACAGTGGCCATGCCTGTGCTGGACAGGCGTCCAAGGACAAAAGCGCAGCAGAATGGGTCTATGTCCCTGAAGGCACCTGCAAGAAAATTGCCGGTGGCAAAACCAAGAGCAAATAAATACCCGCTGTAACTGAAGGATGAGGCAGCGGGTATAGTGACTCAAAGTACCCCGTTGCCTCGCCCTGCCTACATCCTGTTTTTTCCAACCAGTTAGATCCCGGAGTTACCATGGCTAATCTCGACAGCATGATCAATTCTTCACTGATGCAAAAAGTTTTTGCCCTCGACAACCTGTATGGTCGTCTACTCTCTGCCATCACACCACTGATCGAACTGGCGCTTAAACTCTGGGTCGCCAATGCTTTTTTCAAATCAGGCTTAACCAAAATTCAGAGCTTCGATACCACCATCATGCTATTTGAATATGAATACAATGTGCCGCTGCTATCGCCCACCCTTGCCGCCTATATGGGCACGGCCGCTGAACTGATCCTGCCTGTGCTGCTAATCATCGGTCTGGCTGGTCGTTATATGGCCATCGCGCTATTTGTATTTAACATCGTTGCCGTCACGTCTTACCCGGACATCAGCCCGATGGGAGTCAGTCAACATTATCTCTGGGGCATGGCACTGTTGATGCTCTCACTTTATGGCCCGGGGAAATGGTCGTTAGATCATTTTATCTGCACAAAATGTTCGAACAACTTCTGATAAAACAAAACAGCAGAATAAACATCCCCGCAGCAAGCTGACGGGGTATCCATTATTGTAGGTTCGACTTCAGTCGTACTGATACCGGTACGACTGGAGTCGAACCTACAATCGGGCACGCCGCCGGGAAATTAAACCCACCGAGATAATCATCCCGAAAAAGGCACACCCGTTCCACCGACACCACAGTAACCTTCTTTATTCTTTGCCAGATATTGCTGGTGATAATTTTCTGCAAAATAAAATTCCGGCGCCGACATGATTTCAGTCGTAATCTCAGCGAAACCCGCTTGCGTCAAAGCCTGTTGATACGACTCCCGGCTAGCTTCAGCCTCACTTAAGTGCAACGGCGAATAAGTATAAATGCCAGAACGATATTGTGTGCCACGATCATTGCCCTGACGCATGCCCTGAGTCGGATCGTGTGCTTGCCAGAAAGCCTGCAATAACGACGAGTATGAAATAGCCGTAGGATCAAACACCACCCGCACCACTTCATTATGCCCGGTATGTCCAGAACACACTTCCTTATAATTCGGGTTAGGCGTCACACCCGCTGCATAACCAACTGCGGTTATATAGACACCCTCAAGTTGCCAGAATTGTTGTTCCGCACCCCAGAAACACCCCATCCCAAACAGGCCTAACTGTAATGGCTCTGGGTAGGGTGGTTGTAATGAACGCTGGCTAACAAAATGCAGCGCGATACCCGGCATGGCGTCTTCACGTCCAGGTAAAGGCTCTGCAGGGCTAAGTAGCGTTGTTGTCATCAGCATTCATTTTTTCAGGAAGCAATTCACTATAAACATGTTCTGCAAAGCCCGCACCGGCCTCCGCATATAAATTAAATGCGGCATCGACCCCCGCCTTTTTCAATGCTTCAATTTCATCCGAGTATCGGGCTACTCCGGCCAGCTTGCCAGCATAAGCGGTCTCTTTCAATTGTCTGACGGCGAACAGGTTTTCTTTCGCATTAGGCATCGCCAGCACAATTAATTTAACATTCTCCATATTCATATTGATACGTCCCCAGAAATCCGGATCGGTCGCACTGCCCCGGATCACATTCAAACCACGATCATGTAGTTTTTTAACTTTCAGATCATCGTAATCGACGCCCAGCACCGTCCCCTCTGCACGTTGTCGAAAAACTTCATAGGCACCACTACCGATCCGCCCCATGCCGAAAATAATGACACTGGCATCACCTGAATTTATATTCGCTTCTTCATCAATATGCTGTGACGTTTCAAAACGCGACAACCAACTGCGCATAATGACATACAGGCGATAAGAGGCGCTGTTTAAGGGGGCAGCAGCAATAAAGGATAAGGAAAGCGCGATGGCAATAATAATCAGCCACTCACTACCCAGCCAACCATTACTCACTCCCACCGCGACAACAATTAAACCGAACTCACTATAGTTAGCCAGACTCAACGAACCTAATAGCGCGGTTCGTGAACGTAAATGAAACTTGCTCATCAGCCAGAAATATAACACTGTTTTAAACGGTATCAGCAACAGTAACAACGTACTAATGGCAACCGCATTCCAGCTCAGTGGCCCTGACAGGCCGATAGAAAGGAAGAACCCTACAAGAAATAAATCTTTGAAACCTAAAAGTTGTCGCGCCAACTCAGGCGCGCGCACATGACTGGCTAGCATCACTCCCAGAATCAATGCGCCCAAATCACCTTTTACACTAACAAGCTCAAATAATTGCGCGCCACCCAGTGCCAGGGTTAAACCAAACAGGATTTGCAACTCACCATGATCTGATTTTTCCAGCACTCTGAATATCAGCGGTCGCAATGGAATTAGTAGCAGCAGAGAAAAAGCCCAGACGGACGGTATCTTGCCCGTCGAGGCGGCCAGAAAAATTACCGCCACAATATCCTGTATGATCAGAATGCCAATGGCGATTCGACCATAGAGGGAATTCATTTCGCCTTTTTCATCCAGCACCTTGACTGCAAATACGGTGCTGGAAAAGCTCAGTCCAAAAGCAATCAAGGCAATTGCCAACGGATCGAGTCCAGTGAACAGCGACACACCAATAATACCCATCACAAAAGTGAATACGGCAGCCAGCAGTACCGTGAACAACATATGCAGTGACGCCACCGCCCAGATCTGTGGCATCAGTAAACTTCTGACCCGCAGCTTGAGGCCGATACTGAATAACAGCAGGGTCACACCCATTTCAGAAAATTCTTTCAGGGTTGGCGTCAGTTCACCACCACTGGCGTAGAGCGCAAACCCGGCAAGTAGATAACCCACCAGCGGCGGCAGGCCAACAGAGCGTGCGGCTAATCCGAGGGCATAGGCGATACCAATGGCAATGATGTCTGACTGCATATTACTCCAAACTTATAAGGCCTTTAGCTTTTGATTAGGCTGCAACAAAATTATATGCTAAAAAATACTTACTCGCTCAAATAACCAGAATGACGACAGGCCGCCAATGCAATAGACCGCCGCCGCCTCAGCCCACATAAGTAATTTTTGCTGTCTCAACTGATGCAGCATCCAGCCAAGCAGCAACACGATGGCCACAAAGAGTAGTTGTCCCAGTTCAACCCCAACATTAAAAAATACTAAGGCAAGTGGAATCGCCTGTTGTGGCAAGCCCACTTCAGCCAGCGCACCCGCGAAACCAAAGCCGTGTAGCAATCCAAAGATAAAGGCCACCAACCAGGGCCAGCGAGCGGCGGCACCGGGTCGCCCGCGCCGGGTATGCACAATTTCCATTGCCAGAAACAGAATACTCAGGGCGATCACCGCTTCTACCGGCTGTTGCGGTACATGTACAATGCCCAATGTTGCCCCCGCAAGAGTCAGGCTATGTGCCAGAGTAAATGCGGTAATAGTCCACAACAATCGACGTTTGCTATTAACAATAAGCAGTAAGGCAAAGACAAACAAAAGATGATCGACGCCCAATAAAATATGTGTAACGCCCAACCAGGTATACGTGTTAATAACCTGTAGTGAGGAGGCCTCGGGCGGAATCAGGAAGGCAGGTTGAGTTGGGGTTAACAGCTGCGACTGTGAACTACCATTGACAAATTCAAGACGTAACAATACATCGGTATTCGTTGTGTCAAGGCCTGCAATCGAAATCATTTTTTTCAGCAAGCCGCCCTCACAGACCATAACCCACCGATATAGATAAGCTGCATTTATCAACTGCGTGCTGGTCTGAGTTTTATTTTTACAGTTAAGCGGAAGTTGTAGTTGCAGGTTTAATTTTTTATTGCCTTTGGCCGGTACTTTCCATATCACAGAAAAAACAGTCGGCGTTGTTTCTTTCAGTTGCAAATAGCCAGGACGAATTTCATCGGCAATTGATATGCCTGTTGATAATAGACCTGCAAACACTATGACCAGACCAATAATTAACGTCTTTGTCATTGCTGTTTGCTTGTAAGAATCTGCTTGCGACTGTTGTTTTCTACACTAATCTGATAACGCTGGCGCAGGCTTTGATAAAAAGCCTCATCCATAGTACGGCGCTGCTGAGCAAACCATTCGTTTCGCACTTTATCGCGCACAGTCTCCAGTTCAGACTGCTTTGCTGCCGTCTTACGGTTTATCCTTATTATATGAAAACCAAAACTTGACTGAACAGGACCTTGCCAACTATCGGTTGCTAAAGAAAATACCCTGCCTGCAAAATCTTTGCCGAATAAACTCGACAGTTCATGCTCCGTTATTTGTTGATGCTGCTGACCCAGCATAAATGAATCACCTGCGCTATTAATATCAACTTTCGGTGCGCCATGTTTTAGTTCAGCCAGCAACCGCAATGCATCATGCTTCGCCTGCTCACCACGTCGATCAGCGCTAAAATAAATATGCACAAAACTAAGTAATGCTGGTCGCTCAAATTTGTCAGCATGTGCGCTAAGATAGTCCGCAAGCTGCGCATCACTCGGCTCGATCTGCGCCGCAAGATCTGCCGAGATAAACTCAACTTTCTGTGCCAGACGCCGCCGCACGATGCTATCATTTTGATCCAGCCCCATCGCCAGCGCTTCGCGGTACATAACCTCTTCCCGGATCTGCTGCTCAATCATTCCGTTCAACTCATCAGTTGTCGGTGGCCGTTGCCATTTTTTGTTCCAGATGGCCTGTAGCCGATTTACATCCGCTTCACTGATAATAATGCGCTTAGCCTCATCATCGAAGCCTTGATTCTGTATTCCATAGAGAATGAATAACGCCGCTCCGATTAACAAAAAATGTAACAGAGGTTCACGCAATAAGGTATGGAGATTAAATTTTTTCATGATATAAAAAATAAACGGGGCGAAACGCCCCGTTTATACATTTCAATGTATGCCAACCTTAATCAGGACTTGGCGGGTTTATACCAGATCGGTGAGGTATAAGCACGTTCCGTCGTGATCATGGGGACATTCTCCGGCATCTTCACTTTAAAGTATTTTGCATCATAGGCCGTCCAGCGCGGGGTAGGAATTTCAATCACCCGCACATAGTAAAAAGCATTTTCTTTAGGATCAAAGTGGGGATCTTTCCAAACTGTACTTAACTCAGTTGCACCAATCGTATTCGTCCACGAGGCATTAGCAACATCCACAGTGTTACCCACCGAAGGCAATTTACCCCTGGCATCCGGTTTGCGATCACCCGACCAGACTACATCGTAAACTTTTTCCTGCATCTTGCCTTTGGCATCCACCCAGCCCTTGATGATCTGAATACGATCCAGGTTACCGCCGATGGGATCTTTTAATGCGGCGACAAGGAAGGTCGGCGCGGTCTTTCCTTTCGGTGCATCTGATAAATCACCGCCCATAGGCACACCTTTGGCATAGCCTATCCGCGCAGGCAGCCGATTGTTGGCATCTGCATTAGCAAACTCCCAGCCACCAAAGAAACGTACAATCATACGGCTACCCGTGGTCGCATAGGTTTCCTTGCGTTGCATGGCATCAAAAATAGAGGCGCGGGTATTTTCCTGCGCCCATACCGCTGCCCAGCCCGAGGCAAGGGGTGAATAACCCTTGTATTCGGCTTTGCCCATCTTGGCCATAGGATGCTTGTAACGATCTTTGTTGGGTTCGGTACCTGCGTGTTTACCGAAGTAACTATCTTCTTCAATCGCCGCCAGCGCAGTGTGACTGTCAGTAGAACCAATCATGCCAAACTGATAAGGATTCGTACCCAGTTTGTCTTCCAGTCGCAAACCCGTTTGTAATGCGGAGCGCGCATACTCAAAACGCAGCATCTCATTGGTCTTCGCCCCACTTAGATCCAGGTTGCCCTGATCCCAGGTGCCATAATCAGCAAATTCATCGTTGGGTGAAAGAAAGGGATGCGCTTCGCCATCGCCCTTAATCTGAGTAACTTCATAAAGCGGTTCCCAACGTGCTCGGGTTTTAGCGTATTCCTTGCCGATCTTTTTACCAAAGGCTTCAGTCTCCGGAAACATGATGCCGTTACTGAGATTGCCATTATGCGCAATCGCTAACACCTGACCGGCGGTTTTTTCCTCATAGGCCGCCATCCATTTCCACAGATCCACCGGGTTGACACTTCCCATCGGTTTCATCGTGGTATAGGGTTCCATTAATCTTGCCCGATCCGCACCATCGCGGTACATCACCACACGATGTAAATTGTTTCCCTTAACCAGTGAGGTCCATTCATAACCGATAAAAGCAGTAAAACGTCCCGGCTCATTCGCCGCTTCAGCCGCATTGATAATGTCATCCCAGGTGGAACGGTAGATGCCCATCCCCGGCAAGGACATCAACTCTTCTGGAAATTTTCCCTGTGAAAAGGTTCCAATAATTTCAGCCGCAGCCTGTACGGCTTCCTGCCCACCACGATTAATCATGCCATTCCAGCGCCGGCCTTTTTCATTCGCCATTACATACGGTGCGCCTTTCTGTAGTTTGGGAAAGAAACCCATATTATCCGAGTGATCCGCCACCACCAGAAAATCAAGGGGTCGCGATAATCTCACCGGCTGGCCAGTGGAGGACACTACCTCTTCGCCTTTGGCAAATCGGTAAGCATCGGGTGGTAGAAGGCGAGCGCCAAACGCGCCCGCGTCAAATGAAATCGCGGTATGCAGGTGGGTATCCCCCCATAGCGGTCTTTCCGGGAAGTCGCGCTGCGCATAGGGAGAATAAGGTTCGGTTCTGGCTGTGCCGGTTAATGATTCCGGATCATCGGTGACCAGACCGCCACCGGCTGAAAATGCAGCCGGGCTAACACTCAGGCTAAAAAACATAACTGCCGCAGCCGATATTTTCAATGATTTTTGATCCGATAGTGAATCCTTTTTATGCCTAATGGTCATTGATCTGCTCCTTGGATTTAGATGATTTAGATGATTTAGATGATTTAGAT
>CAZIJT010000007.1:0-42500 GCA_964539595.1 uncultured Thiohalophilus sp.
CAAGTGCTGCGGTCATTCCACTGATGCCCCCGCCTACGACAAGGATTGTTTCATTGGTAGCGATAATATCCGCCATCGACCCTACTCCTCTCGGATGCCGATTATTGAAGTGAAGGGATGAACAGCCATGCTGCGTATCACCTTCCCCAAACGGGAATTCTGTCTCGGACAGAACCCCTGAATTCTTTATACAAACCGCTATAGTTTGTTTGTCTTGCCCACAATATCTTTACAGTGACTGTGATCATCTGCGCGTGGGTTATAGCGGTGCGCTAGATTGAACTATTCATAGGAAAAACTCAATTCATATTTATCTTGCACTGTATAAACTGAATTTATTTTTATCTGGAATAACCCTTTGTGCTAGTCAAGTTTTATCGGCCTTGTTCAAAAGTGCATAAACATAATTTATTGACTTACCCGGCACAAAGGCTAAAGCAATGTGTCACTGACATTTCCCTCAACCCGATAGCCTGCGTTACTATATAAGGATAGAGCCATCCATGCCGCCGCTTATCCCGTCGGCAAAAAATACAGTCATGCTATAATTCTTCGCTTTTAGCATCAGAACAGAGCTTACATTAGCGAATTTCAGTACACCGGTGGATGCGTATACCCACTATTAGTATATAAGCATTTTATAATGATCCTAATAATCCTGATTAGCCTACTGGGGAATTTGGCTCATATAATGCTCTCCCTTCCACCAAAAAATATCTGACTCAGGTCAGCTGACCAACCCGAAGGTTTATGAAATGTCGATTCAACCCAGCGCTGCGCTAGAAGCTGACGGTCGTAGCGAAGTCAAAAATACCACCTGCTATATGTGCGCCTGCCGCTGCGGGATTCGCGTCACCCTGCGTGATGGCGAAGTACGTTACATTCAGGGCAATCCCGATCACCCCCTGAACAAAGGCGTGATCTGCGCCAAGGGCGCGTCCGGGATCATGAAGCAGTACTCGCCTGCACGGCTGAGCAAACCGCTACGCCGCAAAGCCGGTGCTAATCGGGGCGATGCCGAGTTTGAAGAAATTTCATGGGAGGAAACCTTCCAAATTATCGGTGACCGGCTCGCCCACATCCGCGAAACCGATCCGAAAAAATTCGCCCTGTTTACCGGGCGTGATCAGATGCAGGCACTGACCGGCCTGTTTGCCAAGCAGTTCGGCACTCCTAACTACGCCGCCCACGGCGGTTTCTGCTCGGTGAATATGGCCACCGGCATGATCTACACCATCGGCGGTTCTTTCTGGGAATTTGGTGGCCCGGATCTGGAACGCGCCAAATTATTTATTATGATTGGCACCGCCGAGGATCATCATTCCAACCCGATGAAGGTTGCCCTGTCTCAGTTCAAACGCAACGGTGGCCGCTTTATCTCCATCAATCCGGTACGCACCGGCTACTCGGCGATTGCCGATGAATGGGTACCGATTAAACCTGGCACCGACAACGCGCTGTTCCTTGCCATCATTCATGAGCTGATTAGTCAGGGGCTTTATGATCGTGATTTTCTGGTGCAGTACACCAATGCCGCCGAGCTGGTGAATCTGGACGATGCCAGCAACGACTTCGGCATGTTTGTACGCATCAAGGAAATGGAAGTTGAGGAAGGCTGTTACGATCCGCAAAACAAACTCTGGTGGGACAGACTCACCGATACCCCGGTCAACACCCTGACTGAAAAAGCCGATCCCTTCCTGCTTGGCGAATTCAACCTTGAAGATGGCACCCCAGTCAAACCTTCGTTCCAGTTGTTAAAAGAACGGGTGGAAAAATACACCCCCGAATGGGCGGCAAGTATTACCGGCATCCCGGCCAAAACCATCAAACGTCTGGCCTATGAAATGGGCATTACCGCCCGCGACGAAAAAATTGAGTTACCCATCGCCTGGACTGACGTCTGGGGCAAGGAACACGACACCGTAACCGGCAACCCAGTCGCCTTTCATGCCATGCGTGGACTCGCGGCACACTCCAATGGTTTTCAGACCATTCGAGCAATGTCGATTTTAATGACTTTACTCGGCACCATTGATCGCCCCGGTGGCTTCCGCCATAAAGCCCCGTTCCCGCGCCCGATTCCGCCCTGTGCCAAGCCGCCGAAAGGCCCGGACGCAGTTCAACCGAACACCCCACTGGATGGTATGCCGCTGGGCTGGCCAGCCGATCCAAATGATTTATTCGTCGATGAAAACAACGAACCGGTACGCATCGACAAAGCCTTCTCCTGGGAGTATCCGCTTTCCGCACACGGCCTGATGCATAACGTGATCACCAATGCCCATCGCGGCGATCCCTATTCAATAGATACGCTGATGATCTTCATGTCGAACATGGCCTGGAATTCCACCATGAATACCGATGAAGTACGCAGCATGCTCAACGATAAAAACGAAGATGGCGAATACAAGATCCCGTTTATTATTGTTTCCGATGCCTTCCAGTCAGAGATGACTGCCTTCGCCGATCTGGTGCTACCCGATACTACCTATCTGGAACGTCATGATGTGATGTCGATGCTGGACAGGCCGATCTCTGAATTTGATGGCCCGGTCGATTCGGTGCGCATTCCCGTGGTTCCACCCAGTGGTGAGTGCAAGCCCTTTCAGGAAGTCTTGATCGAGTTAGGTACACGACTGAAGCTCCCCGCCTTTGTAAATAACAAGGGTGAACGCAAATACCGCGACTACCCCGACTTCATTACCAACTACGAAGTCGAACCCGGTTCCGGCATCGGCTTCCTTGCAGGCTGGCGCGGTAAGGGCGGTGAAAAATTTATGAAGGGTGAGCCAAATCCCAACCAATGGGAAATGTACGAAAAGAACAACTGTGTTTATCATTATCAGTTGCCCAAGTCGTATCAGTACATGCGCAACTGGAATCGCGGTTATTTGAAATGGGCACAGGAACACCGGCTGACCCGTTACGAAGAGCCGATCAACATTCATATTTACTCAGAAGTGTTGCAGAAATTTCGTCTGGCCGCACAGGGTAAACGCGCCGGTAAACAACCACCGGAACATTTGAAAAAACGCATCGAAACACACTTTGATCCGCTACCGTTTTATTCCGACACACTGGAAGGCCAACTCACGGACAAGCACAAGTATCCACTCAGCGCGATAACTCAACGTCCCATGGCCATGTACCATTCATGGGATTCACAGAATGCCTGGCTGCGTCAGATTCATGCTTATAACTTTCTCTACCTGCATCCCTCCCTCGGTGATAAACACGGCTTCGATGATGGTGACTGGATCTGGGTCGAGTCCATGCACGGCAAAGTGCGTTGCATGTGTCGCTTTAGTGAAGCGGTTGAACCGGGCACGGTGTGGACATGGAACGCTATCGGCAAAGCCAGCGGTGCCTGGGGATTAGATAAAGACGCGAATGAATCGAGGCAGGGCTTCTTACTTAATCATTTAATTGCAGAAGAACTGCCCGCCTCTGAAGATGGCGATCATTTATCAAACTCCGACCCAATCTCGGGGCAAGCAGGCTGGTATGACGTGCGTGTGCGCGTCTACAAAGCCGATGATGCGGATGAGAAAGTAAGCTGGCCGCAATTTGATAACATGCCCGCCCTGCCCGGCACCGGCATACGGCGTAAATGGCAGGCTTACTTTGCGGGTCGTTTTCTTAAAAAGAAATAAACGCAAAGACGCAGAGTTCGCAAAGAAGTGATCAACAAGTATCTATGCCTTTATTTTTAACTTCTTTGCGCCTTCGCGTCTTTGCACCCAAACAGCGGGCATTTCACGTTGAAATATTTACAATAGTGAGTAATTTTTAATGACACAACTGGCTCTAATCATCGATCTCAACGTCTGCGTGGGCTGCCACGCCTGCGTGACCTCCTGTAAGGAATGGAATACCTCCGGTGCCGCCGGCAGCATGTGCGATGACAATCCTTATGGACAGGATCCTACCGGCACGTTTTTCAACCGTGTACAAACCTATGAAGTCGGTGAGTTTCCCTATACCGAAACCGTTCACTTTCCAAAAAGTTGTCTACACTGCGAAGAACCTCCGTGTGTCCCCGTCTGTCCCACCGGGGCCAGTTATAAACGTGAAAACGATGGCATTGTATTAGTCGACTATGACAAGTGCATCGGCTGTCGTTATTGCTCCTGGGCCTGTCCTTATGGCGCGCGTGAGATCGATGAACACGAAAAGGTTATGAAAAAATGCACCCTCTGCGTAGATCGTATTTACGATGAATCCCTGCCCGAGGCCGAACGCAAACCGGCCTGCGTCATGGCCTGTCCAACCAGCGCACGATTGTTTGGCGACGTACACGATCCACAGTCGGAAGTCTCTATCGCTATTCGTGAAGAAGGCGGTTATGCCTTGATGCCCGAATGGGGCACCAAGCCGTCGAACCATTATTTACCGCGACGCAAGACCCGTATGCACATCCACGAAGACGAGCTGGTACGCGCCGATAATCCGCTGAAGAAAGAACAACGCGAGCATGCTGAACCCATCGATGCAACAACGTTGGATGATTCTACTAGCTGGTAATCGCCCCTGACAGATAATTGCCTGTAGGTACGCCTTCAGGCGTACATGTACGGCTCATAGTGCCCAAAGGGTAAAAGCCGCACCTACAAATTTTAGCTACTGGAGAAAACATGCACCCTGCATTCTCAGTCATTTTTTTAACTACTCTGATCGGTGTCGGTCAGGGTTTGTTTCTGGCGATTTTTACCGGCCAGAGTTATTCTGCTGTTGAGTTGTTACCGACCGGCGACAGCGTTCAATTTTACGCAATGGGTTCGATGATTGCGCTAGCCTTTTTGTTTGCCGGATTGATCGCTTCGCTATTTCATCTTGGCCATCCTGAGCGCGCATGGCGTGCGGCAACAAAGTGGCGCACCTCCTGGCTGTCACGCGAAGTCATTATCCTGCCCATCGTTATGTTTTTTGTGTTCCTCTATAGTCTGATGCATTTCTTCGGCTGGGATACCATGCTCTTCACCAGTAAAACAGGAGCACGACTACAATTGTCTCTGGTGATTGGCGGACTGGGCGTGATCGCTACCTTCGCACTATTTCTCTGCACCGGTATGATATACGCCGCGATAAAATTTCTACAGGAATGGGCTAGCCCACTCACCGTGATAAATTACCTGCTACTGGGCACCGCTTCCGGTTTTATTTTGGCAACAGCTTTTTCCGCCTATACCGCACCGGGGCTGGTAAAGTTCTACGGCATCTGGGCTACGATCATTACTCTTGCCGCACTCGTCACTCGTAGTGCCAGTCTGTTACGCAATGCCAGGATCAAACACAAGTCCAGCATGCAAACCGCCATCGGCATACGTCATAACCAGATCCAGCAAAAAGCCATGGGCTTCATGGGTGGCTCGGTCAATACCCGTGATTTTTTCCATCACCAGACCCGCCTGTTTATGAAATCCATTAAATGGATTTTCATGCTACTAACTTTTTTCCTGCCCCTGCTGTTTCTCTGGTCTGGCATCGAACAATTAAATGGCACTACCCTGATCATCGCTTTTTTGATTCAGTATCTTGGTTTAATCGCCGAACGCTGGTTTTTCTTTGCTCAGGCTAACCACCCACAAAACCTCTACTACCAGACCATCTGATTCCTGTTGCTGCTTACGAGAAAAACATGGGATGCGTTACACCCTGCTGCGCATCCTGCCTCGGAGTATTTTTCTGTATCCCATCCTCCTACGACAGAACCAGGGATTTTTCTGATAAAATTTGATAAGATAACTATGTCTTAGTCTTGCTAAAAAATAATTTATAACAGCATTGCCCTTTAGGAAAAGAAACACGGAAGGCTTCCATGCTATACGGCGTACTACTAACTAGCTCTATTCTGTTGCAGGCGGCAGCGGTTATTCAAACTCTGCGCCTGCTGCGCTTGACTGGCTGGCGCACCCCCTGGTTGTTACTGGCAGTGGCTATCAGTCTGGTACTCACAAGTCGACTATGTCTTTTGTATCTTTACATTGACGGACATGAATTTCATTCGCCCGAAATATTTGCTGAACTGCTGGTGATTATCGCCTCATTGCTACTACTAGCTGGACTTGAGCGTCTGCACCCTGTTATATCTTCAGCCGAAACCATTCGCAACACATTAAATAAAAATAGGCGTCAACTGCATCAGGCACAACAGATGGGCAAGCTCGGTTTCTGGGAATGGAATCTTATCAACAATGAATTTAATTGCTCAGAAGAAATGGCTAACATGTTACGTTGTCAGACAGATAAATCTGATCGTAACTTTCAGGGGCTACTGGATCATGTGCATGAGGAAGATCGGATAAATTTTCACGAGCAAATGAACCGCAGCCTGTATGAGCATGAACCCTTTAATGTCAAGCACCGGTTGATTGCAAAAGATGATATTGAACTTACCTTCTTGCATCAAGCTGACGTTGTCTATGATAAATCTGGACGCCCAAAACATGTCTATGGCATTCTTCAGAACATAACCGAACAAACCCTCGCGGATAAACAGCTTGCTGAAACCAATGCTAACCTGCAACAACAACAAATAGAATTGGCTCACGCCACACGCATGGCAACGCTGGGGGAAATGGCCTCCGGCATTGCTCATGAAATCAATCAGCCATTAGGCGCTATTTTAATCTATGCTAATGGTGGAAAAAACAGGCTAGCCGAATCCAGTCTGTCTGTAGCTGAAACTGCTGATGTTCTTGAGCAAATTGTCACACAGGCAGATCGTGCTGCCGAAATTATAAAACGCATGCGAGCTTTTGTACGTAAACAAAATATTGATATCCAGGAAATCAACCTTGAGGCTCTGATAAAACAGGCTATTACCTTTATTCATGCAACAACCCGATCAGACAAGCTGAAATTTGAAACAACATTTGAAGCCCATCTTCCCCATGTGTACGCAGATACTATTCAGATAGAACAGGTTATTACAAATTTAATCCTTAACGCCATTGAAGCGATGGAACAAATTAATAGTCACTACCAAATGATTCATATAAAGGCATATACCGACACTGAAAATTTTGTTCAGATTAGTGTCAGTGATACAGGGCCAGGAGTTGACAAAAATATTCAACAACAATTATTTAATCCCTTCTTTACCTCAAAACAAAATGGCCTTGGACTTGGACTGTCTATCTGTAAAACCATTATCGAAAACTCTGGTGGCTCACTTGAACTGATTACAAATTCTCCTGATTCCGGTGCCAGCTTCAGGTTTAGTCTGCCGATACAAAAGGATGATTAATGGAAAATCAAGATTTCTGTATTTATATTATTGATGATGATAAAGGCATGCGCGGCTCACTCACCTGGCTGGTTAAATCTGTCGGTTACGAAGCCAGCGCATTTGAAAACGCAGAATCCTTCATTGATAATATCCCCGATAATAAACTGGGTTGCATCATTGCCGACATCCGCATGCCGGGGATCTCTGGTCTGGAGCTATACAAAAAACTTCAAAAAATGCAGTTTCAGCTGCCGGTAATTATCATCACTGGCCATGGTGATATTTCTATCGCGGTAAAAGCTTTGAAAGATGGTGTATTTGATTTTGTCGAGAAACCTTTTGATGATGAAGTAATTCTTGAAAGCATTCGCCTGGCAGTACAATACTGCGAATATCAGCAAGAGCAGCATTCCATTCATAATATGCTCAGCGACCGATTCGACACTCTGACTTCAAGAGAAAAAGAAGTCATGGAGAAGATCGTGCTGGGAATGTCCAATAAGCAGATTGCCGCCGCATTAAATATTAGTATAAAAACAGTTGAGGTACACCGCTCACGGGTGATGGATAAAATGCAGGCTAGCTCGCTGGCAGCGCTGGTGCGTATGTCACTAAAGATATAAATTAATTTGGCTAAATCTAAATATTGATCCAGATCAGTTAACTTTCGACACCTCTACCTTAGGCTAAGCAGTAAATATTACTCACAGAAAGAAATTATGAAACTTCCCCTCTGGCCATTAAAACTCGCCCTGCGCGGCATCCCAGATGCACTCCACTCACGACTGCTAAGCCACAGCTTCAACCACCTGTTAAAAGGACAATGTTTCAGCTCACGACTAGACGAGTTAGAAGGCAAGCGATTGTGGCTGACGATTACCGATACCGGCAATACCTGGCGTTTCCAGATTCAACACGGCGGATTCCTCGCCGATCCTTTAGCGAGTCCACCGGAAATCCATATCAGTGGGAAACTCGATGATTTTCTGTTACTCGCTACCCGCAACGAAGATCCAGATACTCTGTTTTTTGCCCGCCGACTAAGCATGGAAGGCAATACCGAAGATGGCCTCTATCTGAAAAATATGATTGATGCAATGGAGTTTGATTCCGAAGCCCACTTCAAGGCTTTTGTGGGGGAAGCCATCGGCATCCGCCTGGCGGCACAACTCAAACGACTAAATCTAAGCCAGCATGTAAATAGCCTGATCCATCCTTAACTGCCATCGATTACTTTAAATTCACCCGCTAGTTGTTGTTCAAGCGCCAAAGTGATGTCATGAACTTCTTTCACCGTGTGCGGCTTGCGTTCACGGTTACCCCAAACCACGTTCGGCCAACAGTAATCCGAAGGATCACGTCCCACCACATGGATGTGCAACTGACTAACGATATTGCCAATCGCCGCAATATTCAACTTTGATAGCTGAAAATTATTCCGCACAAAGGTCGATACTAGATTAATTTCTTCTAGGACGTCCGCCTGTTCTGTTTTTGATAAATCAATAATCTCGGTTTCAGAGGTCTCCGGTACCAGAATAAACCACGGTACCAGCGAATTATTCATCAATAACAATCGGCTTATCTGAAGATGTCCGAGAACCAGACAATCTTCAGCGAGTCGAGGATCAAGTTTAAAGTCACCCATGTTTATTATCCGCCATCCGTTTGAAAAACAGGAGTATAGCCGACTATCGACTACCCATTCTCAGTAAAATGTAGCGGAATGAAACACCACATCTTTTAAATAAATTGAACAATCCATAGGTGTAGCCGCTGACACTGTGGCATAATGCCCGACCTTTTTACCTGTACCTACTTCGGACATTACCTTGATTAGCACAGCCAATATCACCATGCAGTTTGGGGCTAAGCCCCTGTTTGAAAACATCTCGGTTAAATTTGGCAATGGCCACCGCTACGGCCTGATTGGTGCCAACGGTTGCGGCAAGTCCACCTTTATGAAAATCCTTGGTGGTGATCTGGAGGCAAGCTCAGGAAACGTCTCGGTCGATGTAAATCAGCTGGTAGGCAAACTGGGTCAGGATCAGTTTGCCTTTGAGAATCACACCGTACTGGATACCGTGATCATGGGGGATGATCGACTCTGGCAGATCAAAAAGGAACGTGATCGCATTTACTCACTGGCCGAAATGAGTGAAGAGGACGGCATGAAGGTCGCCGATCTGGAAGTCGAATTTGCTGAGCTTGACGGCTACACCGCTGAATCGCGTGCAGGCGAACTGTTGCTCGGCCTCGAAATAGCCTTGCAACAGCATAATGACCTAATGAGTGCCGTTGCACCGGGCTGGAAATTACGCGTCTTACTTGCGCAGGCCTTATTCGCCAACCCTGATATTTTACTGCTCGATGAACCCACCAATAACCTCGATATCAACACCATTCGCTGGCTGGAAAGAATGCTCAGCGAGCGTAACAGCACCATTATCATCATTTCTCATGATCGTCATTTCTTAAATAGCGTTTGTACCCACATGGCCGATCTGGACTATGGCGAGCTGCGCCTGTATCCCGGCAATTACGACGAATACATGACGGCTTCCACCCAGGCACGCGAACGCCTGCTTTCCGATAACGCAAAGAAAAAAGCACAAATTAACGAACTACAATCCTTCGTCAGCCGTTTTTCCGCCAATGCATCCAAAGCCAAACAGGCCACTTCACGCGCTAAACAGATTGATAAAATCAAACTCGATGAGGTCAAACCCTCCAGCCGTAAAAGTCCTTTCATCCGTTTCGATCAGGAGAAAAAACTTTACCGCAATGCCCTTGAGCTGGAAAAGCTTAGTAAAGGCTTCAAGGATCAGCCCCTATTCACTGACCTGAGTTTATTGGCGGAAGTAGGCGAACGCATTGCCATCATCGGTCCCAACGGCATTGGCAAAACAACCCTGTTGCGCACGCTCGTACATGATCTTGCTCCCGATAGCGGCAAGGTAAAGTGGTCAGAAAATATTAACATCGGCTACTATGCACAGGATCATTCAGAAGATTTCAGTAATGACATGTCGTTATTTGACTGGATGAGCCAGTGGATGAAACCCCGCGATGACGAACAATCGGTTCGTGCGGTGCTTGGTCGAATGCTGTTCTCTCAGGATGAAATAAAAAAATCCGTGACTAAAATTTCTGGCGGAGAACAGGGTCGTATGTTATTCGGCAAACTCATGATGCAACTACCAAACGTGCTGGTCATGGATGAACCCACCAACCATCTGGATATGGAATCCATTGAAGCCTTGAATCTGGCACTTGAAAACTACCCCGGCACGCTGATTTTTGTCAGCCATGATCGAGAATTTGTTTCCTCACTGGCCACTCGGATTATTGAATTGTCGGCAACAGGAATAAACAACTACAGTGGTAGTTATGAGGAATACCTTCGTAGTCAGAGCATCGATTAAATTTCCCCGCAGCAAGCTGACGGGGTATGCGTGGTAGATTTACCTTCAGGCGAATATGTGCGGCTGAAGCCGCACCTACGAGCTTGTTTATTTTGTTTACACGTCAGTTTTTTAGCCTTACCTTTTCTCCAGCACACTGACAATAAAATCTACCGTCAAGTCCAGTCTCTGTAACTTGGCCGCCGCTTCCCGCCCCTGTTTATTTGCACGGTAAAAATGTGGTGTCATTATCAATAAATTATTAATTTGTTGTTTGTCAATCGCCCCCGTTTTAAATTGAACAATCTGTTTGTCGAGTATCACAAAACCTTTATCTTCAAACTCAGACCGTTCCTGCGGCTGTGATTTTTTAACATCGCTATATATAACTTCCCTCAACTCTTTCAAATGATCGGCTCCTGGCTCAACAAGTATGATCTTGCCGCCCAATTTTAAAGCCTTGTTAAATCCATCAAAACTTTGAAAGCCAAATATGCATAAAATAATATCAATACTTTCTTCTTCAACTGGCAACTGTCTATTCGTACCCACAATCCAGCTAATTTTTTTATTTCTGATTGCGGCTTTTGCTATAGCCGGTTTTGATATATCAACCCCAATACAACTGAGGTCACCACAGGCATTTTTCTTTTGGAAATAATTAACTATATAATCAAAATAATAACCCTCACCACACCCCGCATCCAGAAAACAGGACTGTTTATTATCAAGATAGGGTAACGTGGCTTTTGCCAAAAACTTTGCCAACGGCTCATAAAAGCCCGCATTTAAAAATTGGGTTCGCGCCTGAACCATTTCTTTGCTGTCGCCCGGATGCCTGGTTCGCTTATGTTGAACCGGTAATAAATTTACATAACCCTGACGTGCAATATCAAAGCTATGGCCGTTAATACAGGTCAATTGTCTAGCTTTTGAATCAAGCCGCGCCCCATCAATCGGGCAGGCCAAGTTTGTTGCTTTTACAATATTCATTATTTTATTCTACAGTGAAACGGGGGAGGGGATCTTATTTTAGCGATGTCCATGTAGGTTGGTTCTGAGCCATGCTCTTTATGGCGAAGCCCAATAAAGGAGTCGTACAAATGTTAATCTTGGGCTTTGCTTTTGCTCGGCACCAACCTACTATTTAGTTATTTTTTCGGCCAATTCGATAAGAATCAATAATGCCAATTAACCAAACTATAACAAATGCAGTCGTGGCAATATTTATCAATTGCGTTTCATCGCCGCTTGATTGCTTCGAGACTAATTCTGTAATGCCGATGACATCGAGAGGAATTTCACCCGTTTGTATTTTTTGAGTTATTTGCAATGCCCTTTCGACCATCGTCATGGTCAAATAATAAACCCCGATAAATGCCGTCGAGGCTAGAACCACAGCAGAAACATATTTCTTCAGAAACAAATGACCCGCGCCGGGGAATACTAACGCGGATAATAGTGCGGCTTTTGTTGATTTAGTCATTATAGATAATAATTTTATGTTTAGCGTTCGTTTTGCTCTACCTGTTCTACGTCTACACCTGTGTTTCTTTCCAGTTCATACCGGCTTCTTCATGCCAAAACCCATTGCACCATTCCTGTTGCGAGGACAATTTCTGCATACGCTCCAGCGCTTCTGATGGCTTGTTTTTTTGCTCGATGACCTCACTAAACAAGCTCACCAGTTCTTGCATATGTTCAGCTTCTGGTGATAGGCGCACTACATCAACCCCCATCGCCCTCAGCACATTTACTTCACCAATCAAATTACAGGGTACGCCAGATTGTAACTGAACACCATTGACGGTGAACAGCTCCTGACCTTCCTGAGTTTGCAATGGCAGGCCATTCTCGTCACTAATGCAACGCAATTCACATTGATCCTTGGGCACATTGTCTGCCCGCGCGGTAAAACAGCGCGCAGAAAAAGACAGCGGTAAACGCCCATAAACCAGCACTTCGGTTTCAAGCGCATCGGGTTTTTCGGCTATCAGTTGTTGCAAGGTTGTCTGGCCTAGCTCAAACGGCATCACCCAACGCGCAGCACCACACGTATGCAGCAGCTTTAACGTACCCGCGTTATAACTATTGATATGTGGCCCCGCTATAAACTTGTTTTTGCTATCCAGCATATCTACGGCTGACATGTCGTTGGCTTCAACCGGATAACGGCCGTTGTTGCATATTTTTTCCAGCCGCGATAACTCTGAATCAGCCTCCAATAAAATAAGCGTCGATAGTACGACGTCCTTGCCTGCTGCCGTCAGTTGTTCTGCAATCGCCAACCAGTCTTCCAGCTTTAGTTCACGGCGTTTGGCACAAACGATTTCACCCAGATACACAATATCAACCGGCCAACCTTCCACCTGTTTGTAAAATTCAATCACTTTTTCTTTCGGCCAGAAATATTGCAATGGGCCTAATGACAACTTCATATTACTTTACCTAAAAATTAAGTATCCGCGTGGGCACACAAAACGTGCCCACCCTACGGTGGTTTTCTAGGCACGCCTTCAGGCGTGCATGTACGGCTAAAGCCGTACCTACATATCACTGCCAGGGTCGGTGCAGCGCGCCCAGGGTATGCGAGCGACCTTCTGAAACATGATCGAGTGCGCTGATCCAGTCTGCTGATGGTGAATAGTTATCGGGATCTTTCTGGCAATGATCCAGCGCGGATCGCATCACCCGTGTAACTTGTTTTACATAGGCGGGGCTGCGCTGTCGGCCTTCTACCTTAATTGCGGCGATACCCATTTTTACCAGTTCAGGAAGAATTTCCAGGGTATTTAAGCTGGTGGGTTCTTCCATCGCATAGAACACATCATCACCTTTTACTTTAAAACGTCCCTTACACAAGGTTGGATAACCTGCGGCTTCATCTTTTTGGTAACGATCAATCAACACGCCATTAAGCCGGGACTGACGACCTTGTGGTGTTTCTTCCCAGCGCACAGCTTTAGCCGGTGAACACACGCCACAGGTATTGGGTGATTCTCCGGTTACATACGATGACAGCGCGCAACGACCTTCAACCATGACACAGAGACTACCAAAGCCAAAGACTTCGACTTCAACCGGGCTGCTGTCAATCACGCTCTTTACCTGGCGTAGAGATAATACCCGAGGCAGTACCACGCGCTGAATATTAAAATGTTTATGATAAAAAGCTATCGCGTGAAGATTGGTGGCTGAACCCTGTACCGATAAATGCAAACGTAAATCGGGAAAATGCTCGGTTGCATATTGCATCAGTCCGAGATCAGCGAGAATCACTGCATCTATACCTAGACTATCGGCATGCGCCAGAGCCTTTGTCCAACGTTCAAAATGCTGTGGCTGTGGGTAGGTATTTAAGGCCAGCAATACTTTGCTGCCTTTTTCATGCGCATAGTCGATACCCTTGCGTGCCTCTGCCTGATCAAAATTCAGACCCGGAAAATTGCGTGCATTGGTATCATCACGAAATCCCATATACACCGCATCGGCACCATTATCGATAGCCGCGCGTAACGCAGGCAGGCTGCCTGCCGGACAGACCAATTCAATATTGCTAGTTGCTGCAACCATTCACTTGTTCTCCAAAGGCTATACCCTGATAACTACCCCGCTGCTGCAACTCGTCGGCTATTGCATTAAGCACTCGCCATTTCAACGAGCACCAGGAAGGTGCAAGTAAAATAGACGCCGAGGCCGTGCCAGTCAGGCGGTGATAAATAATTTCTGCGGGCGTCTGCTCAACCATCTCAGCCACCAGCTGCACATACTGCTGTAAACCAATCGGGGTAAATTCCTGGCGTCGCCATTGGTTAGCAAGCTGCGTCCCCTTCACCACATGCAGAGGATGAATTTTCAAACCTTCTACGCCCAGCTCCAGCACCCGCTGCAAACTGGCGTGAACGTGTTCATTGGTTTCACCCGGTAAGCCCGCAATTAGATGAGTACAAACCTGTAAGCCCCGATGGTGTGCGGCCTTTACCGCAGTGACATATTCTTCATAGCCGTGGCCGCGATTCACTCTTACCAGGGTGTCATTAAAACTCGATTGTAAGCCCAGCTCCAGCCAGATCTCATGCCCGGCCTGTTGATACTCCAGCAGCAAATCCAGCACTGGCTCCGGTACGCAATCTGGTCGCGTGCCTATGGACAGACCAATCACGTCCTCTTCGGCCAATGCACTATCATAGAGGCGACGTAATTCCTCTACATCGGCATAGGTATTGGTATAGGCCTGAAAGTAGGCCAGATACTTGTATGCGCCGGTGCGCTTGCGAATCACCTGCCGCCCAGCTTCAATCTGCTGCTCCAGCGCAAGCGGCTGGCGGCTATTGGGACTAAACGACTGATTATTACAGAACGTGCAGCCCCCCGTGCCTTTGCTGCCATCACGATTGGGACAGGTAAAGGCGGCATCAATGGCCAGCTTGTGGACCCGTTCACCGTGGCGGGCAAGCATGGCCTGACCAAAGGTATGCACATAATGCGATAGGGTTGTCATCCGCAAAGATGCTCACAGATAACGGGGTACGGCCTAAAAAAGGGTATCTTGCGCAACGACATTGACCTGCTCAAACAGTTAGTTGATCTGAGCGGCTAATTTTATGGGGCTGATGACAGATGTTCTTGATGCAGATCAAATAAAGCAAATGGAAGCCCATCCTGACTTGCGCCCTGCGCGAATCGGATCGGTTCAGCTCGGTTCAGCTCGGCTCGGAATACCGCATAATATCCATTTCAGTTGCGAGGGAATTCCCTTTCCCCCGCGCTGATTTCAGCTATTACTGGCCAATCGCCGCACTGGGATCTTCCTCGTACATCGCAGGCAGGGAATGTGCGATACCCTTGTGGCAATCGATACAGGTCTTGTCACCCGCCAAACCCTTCTCATGCTGTTTGACTGAGCGCCGTCCCTGTTCGGTATAATCCATGGAATCAAAATTGTGGCAATTGCGACACTCCCGTGAATCGGTTTTTTTCATGGTCGCCCAAACACTGCGCGCCAGCTCCAGACGCTTCGCTTCAAATTTTTCTGGCGTGTCAATCGTACCCAGCATCTTATGCCACAGTTCATTGCTGGCCTTAATCTTACGCATCATCTTGTACGTCCATTCTTTCGGCACATGACAATCCGGACAGGTCGCTCTGACTCCGGTTCGATTACTGTAATGCACAGTATCCTTGTATTCCTCGTAAACATTTTCACGCATTTCATGACAGGAAATACAGAAGCCTTCAGTGTTAGTCGCTTCCATCGCCGTATTGAAACCGCCCCAAAAGATCACCCCGCCTGCCATCCCTATTAATAGCAGAGCGCCTAACGAATATTTGGAGCTGGGGCTTTTGAGCATTGCCAAAATACCGCCATTCTC
Source organism: uncultured Thiohalophilus sp. (assembly GCA_964539595.1). Lineage (GTDB taxonomy): Bacteria > Pseudomonadota > Gammaproteobacteria > UBA6429 > Thiohalophilaceae > JAADGZ01. The sequence goes on from CAZIJT010000007.1 coordinate 16,011, forward strand.
CGGTGTATGTTGTTTATCAACCATGACTCATTCTCGCTGTTGATTGAAGTTAATCCATCATGCCGTTTTTTTTCGCAAAGTCAGCTTCAACTCAGTGACGCTGTATGCTTTTAACCGCTTCAAAGGTATTTTCTACCAGTGGCTTAGCATCGACCTGTGGCACATGACACTGATTACAGAAGTAACGTCGCGGTGCAATATTTGCCAGCACGTTCTCATCACGGTCACTAAAGTGTGTCTGACTAATCTTGGTCGCACCGGCTTCTTTATAATTCGCCCAGCTATGACAGGTCAGACATTTATTAAACTTGATATTAATTTTATAGCCTTTGGTCGAATGGGGAATCAGCGGTGGCTGTTGCACATAGTCACGCTCGATTGGATCACGATCTCGCTGCCAGGGCTTCGCACTCGGCGCGGATGTGTCTTTATCCAGATCATGATGCCCGCGCAGCGAGGTGACTGAATCTGACTGAGCCAATACCAGTGGTGAAAATAATAGTGAACTGGCGACTATGCCGATCCCTAGCTTAACTTTCACTTTAAAGTACAGTTTATTTTTCATGATCTGACCTCCTTATTTCTCGCCAAAAAATGATGGCTTGAATGTTCGAAACGGTGACTGAATTTAAATACATGCTGAGCGCAAACATCGATACAACGCCCACAATTGGTACAATTTTCTGACAAAATGATCGGACTAATATTTCTCTCTGCGCCCTTTAGAGCTGGCCGAATAACCTGCTTCTCTGGACATACAGCAAAACAATCCATACAGTCGTCACACTGCTCTCTGGCACTGGCCGACACCCGCACCACTGAGGTGCGACCCAGCAGGCTATAAAACGCGCCCACCGGACAAAGATGCCCACACCAGCCGTGACGACTGATAAAAAGATCGAATATAAAAATACCGACAACAAATAACCAGGCACCGCCCATACCAAAGAACAAGCCGCGCTGCACAACTGAAACAGGGTTGATCAGTTCCCAGGCCATGCTCCCGGTAAATAATGCCAACAATAAGCTCATGCCCAATACCCAGTAACGCAACTGTCGTGAAAAATGCGAGCCACCTTTTAGTTGCCAGCGATCACGCAGAAAACCCGCTGTATCGGTGACAATATTAAGCGGGCAGACCCAGGAACAATAACTGCGTCCCCCTACCAGCATATAAAAAACTATTACTAAAACCGTGCCCATCAAGGCTGTCGCTTCAGGCACATGCCCTGCCATAATTGATTGTAATAACAGATACGGATCGGTCAGCGGCAATATATCCAGCGTCAAACTTGAAGCAAGATTGCCTTTGACGATCCAGATCCCGGCCATGGGACCCAGTAAAAATAGAAGTAAAATTCCTAACTGGCTGACACGTCGCAATAACAACCATTTGTGAGCAAGTAGCCAACCCTTACTTTCGATTGCAGTTTGTCCATAATAAGTATGCGCAGCACTCATTGATTCTGCTCCGCATGCCGTTTAAGGCTATCAAGAGGGTTAGATGAAAACGGTGTCTTACCTTTGTCATCCGTCAAACCCTTCTTGTCATAATCATAATCCAGCCCCTCTGGCAGATTAAATTTATGGGGTTGATCAGGGGTAACCAGACTGCCACCGGCTTTCTCTTTTTCTTTCCAACCCAACCTATAATGTTTGCCGAGTTCACCCTTGGCCAGATGATGAGGCAAGATTTTGATTGCGGCTTCATCCAGTACACAGGCATATTCGCACTTACCACAACCGGTGCAGGCATCGGAGTGTACGATTGGAATGAACAGCGCATGTTTACTACTACGCCGATTGTGCTGTAAATCCAGCGTGATGGCTTTATCGATCAGTGGACAGACGCGATAACAAACTTCGCACCGCAGCCCCTGAAAGTTCAAACAAGTTTCCTGATCGATCAATACCGCCAGCCCCATACGCGCATCGTCAATATCGGTAAGTGACTTATCCAGCGCACCCGTAGGACAGGCAAGTACACAGGGAATATCTTCACACATCTCACAGGGGATATCGCGCGCAGAAAAATACGGCGTACCACTCGCCAGACCGTTACCGGGCTGAGCCAGTTTCAGGGTATCGTAAGGACAATCACGCACACACAAACCACAACGCACGCAGGCAGAAAGGAAATCCTTTTCAACACTCGCACCCGGTGGACGTACCGCCATTGCGGGCAAGGACTGTACGGAACGGGAATACATGCCCAGTCCCATCGCCAACAGACCCACGCCACTGGCAGCTCTGGCGCTATTCGCCAGAAACTGTCGTCGGCTGCTGTTTGTGCTTTGCGAGTTCACCTTGACTATCCCGTTTACCTTGCTGTAAGTACGGCTTCAGCCGTACTTAATTGATGGTGAAGTACGGCTAAAGCCGTACCTACAGATCAAACTTTTTCGATCTTCACGGCGCACTTTTTATAATCCGTTTCTTTGGAAAGCGGATCAGTGGCATCCAGAGTAACCTTATTGATCAGGCGTCCGGCATCAAACCAGGGCACGAATACCAAGCCCCTCGGTGGCCGGTTACGACCACGGGTTTCCACCCGCAATTTAATCTCACCACGCCGACTACTCAGTTTGCAGGACATGCCACGACGCAGACCGCGCGACTTGGCATCATCTGGATGCATGAACACTACCGCATCCGGGAAGGCACGATAAAGTTCTGGTACACGCCGCGTCATGGAACCGGAATGCCAGTGTTCCAATACACGACCGGTGGACAACCACAGATCGTATTCTTTATCAGGGCTTTCCGCTGCCGGTTCATACGGCGCAAAGATGATATTGGCTTTGCCATCGGCCTTGCCGTAGAACTTCACATCCTCACCTTTTTTCACAAAGGGATCGTAACCTTCACGATAACGCCACAAGGTTTCCTTGCCGTTAACCACCGGCCAGCGCAGGCCGCGCGACGCATGGTAAGCATCGAACTCACCCAGGTCATGGCCTTTCTTCGGACCCTTGGTACCAAAAATTCGATACTCTTCGAACAGACCTTTTTGAATATAAAATCCAAAATCATCCATTTCATCATTACCATAAACATTGCCCGCACTGTCCATTACTTTTTGCGCAGGATACTTATCGACATTACCATTACGGAATAGCACGTCATACAATGTTTTGCCTTTGAGTTCAGGCTTCTTGGCAATCAGTTCTTTTGGCCAAACTTCTTCCACGGTAAAGCGTTTCGAGAATTCAACTATTTGCCAGAGATCCGACTTTGATTCACCCGGTGCTTTCACCTGTTGACGCCAAAACTGAGTGCGGCGTTCCGCATTACCATAAGCACCTTCTTTCTCCGTCCACATCGCGGTCGGCAAAATTAAATCGGCGGCTTGTGCGGTCACTGTCGGATAGGGATCGGAAACCACGATAAAGTTTTCAGGATTACGATAGCCCGGCCAGGTTTCTTCATTAAAGTTAGCCGCCGCCTGTACATTGTTATTACACATCACCCAGTAAGCATTAAGCTTGCCATCTTTGAGCATCCGGTTTTGTAATACGGCATGATAACCGGGCTTGGCGGGGATCGTACCTTCCGGCAATTTCCAGGTTTTTTCAGAAAAATCACGATGCGCTTTTTTCTTTACCACTAGATCGGCTGGCAAACGATGCGCAAAAGTACCGACTTCACGCGCAGTGCCACAGGCGGAAGGTTGCCCGGTGAGAGAGAACGGGCTATTACCCGGTTCGGAAATTTTACCCATGAGTAAATGGATATTATAAATTAAGCCATTTGCCCAAACGCCACGCGTGTGTTGGTTGAAACCCATGGTCCAGAAAGAAGTAATCTTCTTATTTGGATCAGCATAAAGTTTTGCCATGCGTAAAAGATTTGCCTTGGGCACACCGCTTAATTCAGACGCATATTCCAGGCTGTATTTTTCAAGCGATTTTGCATATTCTTCAAAGCTCATCTTGCTCAGCTTGCCACCCTTGCCAGTTTTCTTTTTCTCCAGCGGATGTTCTGGACGCAGACCATAGCCAATGTCAGTGACCGTCTTTTTGAAGTTGACATGCTTGCCTATAAACTTCTTGTCATACGCTTTGTTCTGAATAATATAATTTGCAATGTAATTAAGGATTGCCAGATCAGTCTGCGGCACGAACACCATGCCGTTGTCAGCCAGGTCGAAGCAACGATGTTTGAATGTTGATAATACATGGACTTCACAACCTTCCTTGGTCAAGCGGGTATCCGATAGACGTGACCAGAGAATCGGGTGCATCTCGGCCATGTTCGCACCCCAGAGCACAAAGGCATCGGCGTGTTCCAGATCATCATAACAACCCATCGGTTCATCTGCGCCAAAGCCACGCATGAATGCGCCCACCGCCGAAGCCATACAATGACGGGCATTCGGATCAAGGTTGTTTGAACGGAAACCGGCTTTAAGTAACTTGGACGCGGCATAACCTTCCCACACGGTCCATTGACCGGAGCCAAACATGCCCACCGAGGTCGGACCTTTTTTCTTTAACGCGGCTTTCCATTTTTCAGCCATAACGTCGAAAGCCTGATCCCAGGAAATTTCAGTGAACTCACCTTCCTTGTCGTACTTACCATTAGTCATGCGCAGCAACGGTTTGGTTAACCGATCTTTGCCGTACATAATTTTGGAAAGGAAGTAACCCTTGATGCAATTCAAACCACGGTTAACCGGTGCATCAGGATCGCCTTGCGTTGCGACTACGCGACCATCTTTTGTTCCGACCAGTACACTACAACCTGTACCGCAGAAACGACAGGGGGCTTTATCCCAGCGGATTTTGTTGTCTACATGCTTTGCCACTGCCGAAGCGCCAGGCATACTGATACCGGCTGCTACTGCGGTCGCTGCGATTGCATTGTTCTTAATAAAACTTCTTCTGCTCAATTTCATTTTGACGCCTCCTGTACGTTCCAATCATTACCGGCTTTGTTTTCCAGAGCTGATTGATCGATATCTACTGAAACTGTTTCATCTTCATCCAGCTCTTCATCATGGTGATAAATCATTGCCGCTGAGAGTACACCCGCTACGTTTTGACAAGCCACCAAAGTGTCCGCCATATGTCCGGCATGTTTAGCCTCGATAGTGGCTACCATACGTCCCTCGGGACTATTAGCATGCACTTCGACACCGGGAATTTTGACTAGCTGCTGCTTCACTGCTTCGACATGTTCAGGTCGAGCATGAATCAGTACACCACTGATATTCATGGATAGGCCTCCAATCGCTGACTGGGTTGTGTGTTAAAAATAGCTTGGGATTTTTGAAACTGAATAGCCCCCACCGGACAAGGTCGGTAACAGGCTCCACATCCGCTACATGCAGATGCGCTAACTTGTGGCTGTGGAACACCGCCAACCTGGTGAACAAAATGAATGGCCTCGGCCTCACACTGCTCGGCGCAGGTGACACAGACTATTCCATTTTTGCTCAGGCAACGTTCATTAATAACAATATGATAAAACCAGGGGCGCTGCTGGGTTGAGCTAAAGGCTGGCACAACACAGGCTTTGTGACATTCCTGACAGAAGGTACATTCACCTTTACTAAAATCAATTTGTGGAAAGCCACCGCGACCGGATTTGAGAATTTTTTCAGGGCAGGCGCGAAGACAATCACCACAGCGCGTACAGTGCTCAACAAAATCTTCTTCTGCTCGAGACCAGGGTGGACGCATGACCATGTCGCGACCTCGGTAGTCACCGCGGAGAAACTGTGTTCGATTAATATTGTTTTTCGCCATTACCTAAAGTCATATTGAATCAGGGTGGGCACTAATATCTATATAAAGTGCAGGGTTAACCTTGATATATATCAAAATTATTATATTTTAATATTCTTACTCTTTTGCTCAAGATTAGATATCGGTTACAAACAGTAAAAAGGCTTGTATTCGTTTCCTGATTATTTTGCAGTTGGCAGCTTAGTCATGGATATAACACTGAAACAGAACCTGACATATCACTATGTCAATTCAGTTTAGAACAGATATACATTTTGTATAGTGAATGCAGGCTGAATAAAATTGTTTTTTGCAACACTGGGCACAGTTACCGGAGAGTGGTGTAACTTTATACTAGACCCGCGCTGATTAATTTCACTGTTCGTGCTGAGCTGGTCGAACCATCAACGGGAATAAACAAGGCAGTAGTGTAGGTTCGCCTTCAGGCGAACATGTGCGGCTCACCTGTACCGCTTATATTTACGCACTAATGACTGGTGCCTTCAGAACGGCGGGTTTTGTTATAGACGTTGTACTTGCCAGAAGGCTTGTTCATGGGTAAGCGCTTTATTTCTTTTAAGCTTTTTGCATCATAAACGATCACCGCACCGTCTTTGTCCCAGATACTTAGCAACACATGGCGGCCATCGCGATCAAACTCGACATGCGCCGCATTTTTGCCCGGTGCCGGGCGCAGGGTTTTCACAATTTCCAGCGTCTTTTTGTCGATGATGTGTACCGCTTCCTTGTTTGGCCCGAAGAAAACATCAACCCAGGCATAAGCCGAGTTTTCATGGCTGCGCATGAAAAAGCCCGGCCCCAGCGTTTTGATACGTTTGATGGTTTTCCAGCTTTGCATATCGATAATACTAACTTCGGCTTTTTTGAGATTCGGCGTGGCCATAATTCTGCGTCCCTGATACATCCAGCTAATACCCGAGCCAAGGTGTGGCATACCGGATAAATCTAGATCAGCAATTTTTTTCCCCACATCCAGATTGACAACCTGACCGTTTTTGCCGTTGCGCGCTGCACCGAGTAAATTGCGGTAAGACTGATCAAAAAAGAAATCATCGAGATAATCATCCAGTTCGATTCGACGCACGGGGAAAGGCCCCTTGTCTGCGAAACCTTCCTGATAACGGTAATCATGCACCATCCCTTCATAAACCGGTTCGGGATTATCTTCATAGCTGATCTCCCAGACTTCAGGAATATCTTTTAACGCGGCAATAAAACTGCCGCGCGGTGGCGCGGCATAAACAGCACTAACTCGGGAGGATTTTCCGTTTCGACCTTTGACCGGAATAATCTTGATCGGATCAAGATTGCGCGCATCCAGCAAGACCAGCGTATGCGGTAAATAATTACCTACCAAAATATAACGGCCATCACCGGAAACCGCCAGATTGCGGGTGTTGATCCCGGCACGAATCTCGGCCACAATTTTCAGGTTATACATATCAAACTTGCTCACCCAGCCATCGCGCGAGGCAAAATAAACATAACGACCATCGGGGGTATACTTGGGACCACCATGCAAATTCAAACGGGTCTTAAATCGAAGCAAGGGTTCAAACCGATCACCATCAAGAATGGTGGCATGATGATCACCCAACTCTACCACTACAAACAAATTAAGTGGATCGGCATCAAACACCGGTTTGTCGGGTAATGTCTTATAAGGGTGGGGTACAAGCTGGCTGGCGCGCATCTCGGCCAGTCCCCATTCGGGTATGTGCGGCAGTGGCGTGTAAATATAATCCACCAGTGCATCAATTTGTGCCGCATTGAGTTTATCGCCCAGCGCAGGCATCTGCGTGGCAATACGTCCATCACGAATCACGGCTGCGGCCTTATTTTTTTTCAGACGTTTCAGGTTGCCCGGCAACAAGGCCTGCCCCATGCCACCCAGTCGATCTTCGCCGTGACATTCGGCACAGTGTTTCTGGTAGAGCTTGTCTGTATTTTTATTTTGTTTTTGATCTGCCTGCGCCACACTCAAAACAGCGAGCATCAGCAAACAAAAAATTGGGGTGCGTATCAAAGCTGACCTTCCTGATGATCAGTCCGACTCCAGGGTCGATTTTGCAGGCGCTCGCCGCCACCTTCAACACCAATTTCTTCATCATCAAGATAACAGGCGGGATCTTCCTGCCAGGCATCACCGGTAAGTTGATAAGCCCGCACCCGGGTATTGCCGCCACAGACATCAAAATACTGACACTGAGCACAGCGGCCTTTCACCGGGCGCGGTCGAGATTTAAGTCCCGCCATTAACGGATCAGAGGTATCCTGCCAGATCTCGGAGAAAGGCCGTTGTTTAACATTGCCCAAAGTATAATCCCACCAGAAGGTATCAGGATGCACATTGCCGAGGTTGTCGATATTGGAAATATTGACTCCCGATGAATTCCCGCCCCATTGTTGCAGACGTGTACGCATGGCCTCAAGTTTATCTGGAAAATGGCGTGCCACCCAGAACAACAGGTAAACACCATCAGCATCATTATTACCGGTAACAAACTCCCGCTCACGTCCGGCCTGTATATCTGCCCAGCAGGTATCGAATAATAAATCCATCGCATCCCGGGTCATTTTATGATGCACATCTTCCTTGCGATTTTTATTGCCCCGCCCGGCATAATTCAAATGCGACAGATAAAACTTGTCGATATTTTCCTGTTCCATTAATTGCAGCAGGGCAGGCAGCTCATGTGCCGTATCGATAGTAATAGTGAAACGCATGCCAACACGAATGCCCGCATCACGACATAAACGAAGGCCGTGCATGGATTCATCAAACGCACCCTGCTTGCGGCGAAAATAATCATGGGTTTCGCGCAGGCCATCGATGCTAATGCCGACATAGTCATAACCGATATCGGCAATCTGTTTAATATTGCTCTCATCAACCATGGTACCGTTAGTTGACAGGCCAACATAAAAACCCATGTCTTTAGCGTGCCGGGAGATATCAAATATATCCGGGCGTAATAGCGGTTCACCACCGGATAAAATCAGCACCGGCACATGAAATTTTTTCAGATCATCCATGGTGGTAAAGACTTCATCGGTAGACAGTTCATTGGGAAAATCTTTATCAGCAGAAATTGAATAACAATGCCGACAGACAAGGTTACAACGGCGCACCAGATTCCAGATCACTACCGGACCGGGAGGCTGACGATCAGGCTGTTGCAGCTTGTCTTCGGCCAGCTCGCGTAGATGTTGGGAAATTCTAAACATGATTAACCTCTATGGTTTGATCCGCATGCCGGTCTTTTTTAAAATTCGAGTGCTAAACAATACATCATGACCACGATTATCTTCGCCCAGCAATTCAATGATCTGCGCAATATGCGTTGCTGCTTCATCACGGCTATGCGCATGCACCATGGCAAAAAGATTATACGGCCAGTCCGGTAGTCTGCGTGGACGATGATAACAGTGGCTGACAAATTCCAGTGCGCCAACCTTTTCACCCAGCCTGTCAATCCGCTCATCAGGCACATCCCAAACGCTCATGCCATTAGCATGATAGCCCAACGCATAGTGATTGGGTACTACGCCAATGCGGCGAATAATCCCAGCCTCCTGCATGCGGGCTATTCGTCGTTTCAGTTCAGCCGCATCGATACCCAGCTGTTCGGCAATAAGGTCATAGGGGCGCGGCACCAGTGGCAGCCCTGACTGGGTGGCAACAATGATAGTGCGATCCAGCGCATCAACTGTCACATTCTCGTTGTTATCTGTTGTCATCATCACTACCGAAATCGTGCCTTACTTTGCAACCGACTCATACATACCCGTAATGCCATCCATAGTCTTAAGTAGGTTTTCGCTGGTCATGGCCACAATCAGGGGCACAAAATTGTCCCCCTCTCGCTCTAATGCATGCTTGAACAAACCCCATTGAGTATTGGCATCATCCAGTTTCTGATTAATCGCGGGGGTATTCTCCTTTGCGCCAATCAGTTCATCCAGTGCCCCACGAAATTCATTCTTTGCCTGCATCGAGGCACTACGCACTTCGGCTGTGTCCACGCCCCAGGCACGCAATATGTAAAATTTTGCCAGACGCTGGCTCAACATGCGCTGACGACCTGATATATTAACCAGTCGTCCATAAGATGTACCCGATACATCCTCCAGTTGCAGCACCACTCGATGTGCCGCACGAAGCAACTCATCATTGAGTTCCAGCATGGCCTTCGCCCGCTCACGACTAATGGGCTGCTGTAACTGCTGTTGAAAAGATTGCCAGAGTTTGGAAACTTTTTTCAATGAAGCCTCAATCTCCGGCGTCGGCGCAAATATCTGTAGCTCCTGCAATTGTTTTTCAAATAGCGTAACCGCCGACTGCAACTGTCGTTTAGCGCTCTCTGTTTGTACATCCAGTCCAATCATACTGTAACTTTTCAACATACGCTGGGTTAACATACGTTGCCGACCGGCTTTGTTAATCGCTTCAGCGAGGCTGTCTATTTTTGCGTACACGGGTTGGGAAAAAATAAGTGTCAGCACCGCCATAAACGGTACTACTCTGCGCAACATGTATATCACTGCGTGCATGATCTACTCCTGCAATTTAAGTTCAAGATTTATAAAATATTCTTTAATGCGAGGCATATCATAGACCGGCAGACCAGTACGTTGTTCAATTTCATGGTTCACTTCTTTAATACCTTTCGGACTGTCTGTCGCCAGCACAAACCACATATTGAACGCATGTTCGCGTTGGTAATTATGCGCCACCTCGGGGAAACTATTAACAATTTCCGTGACCTTTTCAAAATCATCATCAGGAACTTTCATCGCCACCAGACTAAACGCTCCGCCCAGACGATCAGCACGATACAGGGGGCCAAAGCGAGTAAGCACCCGCTGCTCCAATAGCTGCTGCAACCTTACTAACAAAGTGGCTTCATCCGTTCCCAATACGGCGGCCATTTCTACATAGGGTTCATCGCAAAGCGGGAAGCCACTTTGCATCTGGTTGATAATTTGACGATCCAGCGTGTCAAGCTTCATAAGAATTTATACGTTTGAACTGCCGTCGGTAATCGGCTGATAGACTGCGCCACGCTGTTTGAACCGGCGTTGTGAGAATAATACATCATGAGGGATATGTTGCAGCTTGCATCGGCGTACAAGAAAATTTAATTTGTCCATAACCTCTTCACGATTGCGCCCATGAATCATGGTAAACAAATTATAAGGCCAGTCTGGCATCCGTCGAGGGCGTCGATAACACAGGGTTACAAACTCGAAACAGCCCATGCATTTACCCAGCTCGGATACCTGTTGATCAGGAATGTCCCAGACCACCATCGCATTGGCACGATAACCCAGCTCATGATGGCGAACAATCACACCCATGCGTTTGATCAGTCCGCGTTCACGCAGCTTATTAACACGTTCGATCACTTCGCTTTCGGGCATGCCGATGGCCTTGCCGATCTCGGCGTAAGGACGCGATACTAGCGGCAAACCAGACTGAATACCGGCGACCACTTTGCAATCGGCCTCACTCAGACTGACGGCTTTTTCCTGTTCAACAGAATCGTCCTTTGTTGGTTTCACTTTCATGTCCACTTGATATCAAACCCCAAATCAATATGAAAGTCTTCCAACATCGGCAAGCTCATTACCGTATGACCACATTGCTGTTCAATATCGTCAATCACGGCGGCTAATGTCTGTTGATTTTCTGAGGTCAATACAAACCATAAATTATAATGATGTTCACGTTGATAGTTATGATTAACCGCCTGATAACTGTTGATGATTTTTGCAATATCTTCCAGTTCATCATCTGCCACAGCCATCGCCGCTAAAGTGCTACTACCTACGCCGTTAGGCCGGAATACCGCGCCTACCCGGCTAATCGCACCTTCGTCTTTTTTCCGTTGCAGGGTGTTCAGCACCTCATCTTCACTGACGCCCAACACCTCGGCCATATCAGCAAAGGGGGTCGCGCTTAAAGACAGGCCATGCTGAAAGTCATTTAGCAAATGGTGCTCTAGTTTTGTTTGTCTGTCATTCTGCTTTTTCTGCATTTGTCTATTCTTGCATTCTAAATCTTTAAGGAGGCTCTAATTAATTTTAAATTAAAGCCCAATCCGATGTGCGCGGCTGGTCATGAAAATACCGCTGGGCTTTTCTGCCGGCAAGGTCGCACGGATACTAAAATCAGTGGTGCTGTATACCGTTACCCGATTGTCATCACGAGCGGAAATCCAGACTTCTTCCCCTCGCGGGGTAAACTCCATATGCAATACTGCCTTGCCCGGTTTTAGCGTCTGTACTTTTTTCAAGCTCTGCGTATCGATAACTTCCACCGTATCATTATTTGGAAAGGCGAAATTTACCCAGATCTGACGTCCATCTGGACGCGCCATCACAAACACCGGTTGTCCGTGTACCGCGATGCGCGTCACTTCTTTCCAGTTACGCCGGTTAACCACCAGCACTTCATTCAAACCCACAGCCGGTAAAAAAACATATTCATCCGCTATTGCCCAGCCTTCAAGATGTGGCATTTTATAAACCGGCATGCGTCGCCAACCTTTGCCGTAATCATTAAGTATGCGTTTCACGCCCGCCTGTGTCTGCCACAAATCCAGCAACACCAATCCATCTTCGCCAAACAGGCCTGCAATATAGTAACGGCCATCTCCTGAAATCAAACCATCATAGGGTTGTTTGCCAACATCATGGAATTTCTCAATCGCAGGTTCTCCGCTCTTGCTAAAATCCGCAATCCAGATCTCACCCGCATCATACAGACTAAACACAAAACGCTGTCCCGGTGCATCCACCAGTCCGACAACTTTGGAGGCCTTGCCTTGTGCATCCAGTGCGGGAATGTCGGCCACTAATTCCAGTGTTGTGGCATCAAATACCCGCACCCCGCCCGGTTCATAATTAGAAACCGCAACCAGCTTGCCATCCTGCGAAATAGCCCCACCAATACTGTTGCCCGCTTGAAGGATGCGTTTGTCTATTTTCTGTTGCAGAATATCAATCTTGCTCAAACCACCATCCCGGCCAAATACGTAAGCAAAGCGCTCGTCCCGAGAATAAACTATTGATGCGTGAGAAAGATCTCCTAGCCCCTGCACACGGCCAAGCGACACTCTCTTCGTTGTATCGACAATCTGCACACTACCATTAGCTCGTTCGATAATTACCGCTAGATCACCCGTACCGCGCGTTCCCATCCCCGTGCAGGCAAGTAGCAGTGATGTCACTATTCCGAGAACGATAAAACGATTCATACGAATCCATTTATTCAACATCGTTAATACCTTGATAAAGTTGTTCGACTAACCAGTGGGCTTCTTCACGCGTTAAAAAAGGCGACCACGGTGGCATCGGTGTCCCCGGTCGACCAAGTAAAATGGTTTCCACCAACATCTGCGCAGGTTTATCTTTGATAACCTCGGGTGTCAATGCGGGTCCCAGTCCACCTTTAAGCGTCATCCCATGACAGGAACCACAATCCTGTTTCAGTAAATTTATCAGCTCGGTCTGCCGCTCATCACTGATCTGAAACGCAGTCTCAGCCTGTGCCAGTACCGGCATTAACATCATCAACAAAAACAGGGATATAAACAGAGAATAATAATCAGGCTCGATAACTTTGCGCATGATTATCCTCGGTATTGGTATGACCCTCAGCAACGTCCAAACCTTCGTTACCACCATACCAGTCCAGCTCCGTGGCCAGCGACACCACTCTGCCAATAACAAAAATAACGGGAGCTTGCATGGCTTCATTAACCATTTTCTGCGGCAGTGTATTAAGCTCACAAAGTAGGCGACGCTGATCGGAGCCTGCGCCATTCTCAATCGCGGCTACCGGTGTACTCGCGGACAACCCGGCTTCAATCAGTTGCTGACTGATATAAGCAATATTCGCAACCCCCATATAAATAACCAGGGTCTTATCTGCATCTGCCAGGCTCGCCCAGTTAAGTTCCAGCGGCTGATCATTCTGTGCATGCCCGCTAACAAATTGTACGCTGCGAGCCAGCCCTCGATGAGTTAACGGAATACCTGCATAGGTGGTACAGGCTGATGCAGCGGTGATACCCGGCACGACTTCAAAACGTACCGCATGTTCCGCAAGGTAACAGGCCTCTTCGCTGCCCCGTCCAAAAATAAAAGGATCGCCGCCCTTTAAACGAACAATCACTCGTTCAGTTTCCGCCAGACGCACCAGCAATGCATTGATTTCATCCTGTGCCAGCGTATGCTTGCCCGTACATTTGCCCACATATATACGGGTGGTGCCTGCCGGGATCTGTTGCAAAATTTCCCCGGAAACCAGACGATCATAAACTACCACATCAGCCGTCTGCATCAGGCGTAAGGCCTTGACAGTAAGCAGGTCAGGATCACCGGGACCGGTGCCAACAAGATGGACACAGGCTCCTATTTGCTTACGACTGTTTTTTATCTCTCGATTCATCTTAGTAAATATCATGCATCGTGTTATAAACATTAAACTTGCCAGTAGGTGTCACCAGCCGTTTATCACGAATGACGGCTTTTAATTTCAGCTTAATATCATCGATTATAACAATAGCAGATTCCTGTTTTTTTCCATTCCAGACGGAGAACCAGACTTCATTACCATCTTTATTAAATTCTGGCTGCAACACCCGCTTTGGCCCTTCACCTAATTCCGCCCATTTAGCAATGGGCAAGACCGTGTAGGCCCTATCCAGATTATTAAGATCAAATACAGCGACTGACTGGCTAATTTTTCTATCTGGATTCAAAGGTGTATCGACATAAAGATGACGTGAGCGGGGATGTGTCTTCACAAACATTGAGCCGCCCCCCTGCCCCTTGATAGTCCGTACAACTTTCCAGGCATATTTTTTATGCCGCCGAGGATCTGTACCAATCACAGAAATGGTATTGTCGCCAAGATGACTGGTCGCCCACACCGGGCCATATTTCTTATCGACAAAATTGGCTCCACGTCCGGGATGCGGAATCTTACCCACTTTAACAGTTGCTTCCAGTTCACTGCTCCGCGAATCCACCACCACAATTTGGTTTGACTTATTCGCGGCGGCAAGGAAATAACGCTGAGTGGAATCCCAGCCACCATCATGCAGATAACGAACAGCATCAATACTGGTCACTCTAAAATTTTTCAGGCTACTGTAGTTAACCATCAGGATCTTACCGGTTTCCTTGACGTTAATAATAAATTCCGGCTTCTGGTGAGAAGCGACAATAGCCGCAACTCGGGGTTCAGGATGATATTCCTGAGTGTCAACCGTCATACCTCGGGTAGAGACAACCTTCAAGGGTTCCAGTGTGTCACCTTTCATAATCACATATTGTGGCGGCCAGTAGGCACCCGCGATAGCATAACGATCTTCATAACCTTTATATTTTGATGTTTCTACTGAACGTGCCTCAAGCCCAACCCGAATTTCCGCCACTGCATCGGGAACTTTCATCCATAGATCAATAAGGCTAACGCGTGCATCACGGCCAATCACATACAGATAACGCCCAGAGGTAGACATACGAGAAATATGCACTGCAAAACCTGTATTAACAGTGGTTATAATTTTTTTGCTATCACCATCTATCAACGCGATCTTGCCCGCATCACGTAACGTTACTGAAAACAAATTTTTCAAATTGTAGCGGTTCATCTGTTGAGTCGGGCGCTTTGCAGGCGCTATCATTACTTTCCAGCTAGCCTTCACTTTTTTCATATTGAAGATAGGTGGAACTGGCGGTTCATGCTGGATATAACGCGCCATCAGATCAACTTCTGCATCAGACAACAGACCTGATGAGCCAAAGTTAGGCATCCCCGCAGGCGATCCGAAGGTAATGAAGGCTTTAAGGTAATCGGTACCTTTTAATAGCGTGATATCCGGTGTCAACGGCTTGCCGGTAGCGCCTTTTCGCAATACCCCGTGACAGCCTGCACATTTTTTGAAAAAAATATGTTTAGCTTTAACGAATTCCCTGCTCGAAATTTTGGGGGCTTTTGGATTAATACTGATTCGTGCGTTTTCTGTATCAATCTGCACTGGCGCACCTTCATAGTGCATTTCAATCTTATTAGAATTGTCGCTCTGTGCAGCTAACAGGGGAGCAGAAAAAGACCATACGCAGCCCATTAAAAATAGACGACATATTCGGTGAAACTGTTCATATTTCATCCTAACCCTCCTTCGAGCTACAGAGTTTACAGGATCTATTTATGCGTATGCAGCAGGGTAATACATTGACGTATATCAATCAGTTCTCAGAAGAACCCTCTTAGTGGCAGGCACAAATAAACAAGGAATTTACATACGGTACTCTATCAACCCAGTAATTACGTCTGGAAATTAAACTGTACCAGCTAAACGCTGATTATAGTTCATCTGGAATCCACCTAACATTAGCTGAACATCTAGGGGGATATTTTTTGCAAAATAATACTGCGTGTAGCAATCCATTTATCATCCGACCCTCTGGTATATTGATAGTGTTCTTCATAAATAAGATCGCCTCTTTTATATTCTCTGAATACCGTTACTCTTTTATCAGAATCATAAATAACTTCATAATAAGTATAAAACTTGTAGATTTCTTCGTAGTTTTTCTCAGATTCAATATCACGAACCACGCCTTGCTGGAAATACTCATCAGAGTAGTACGGTACCCCTGCACGAATAAGTTCAGGACGAGAATAAGCCAGTGAGGCTGTTCCCACTAATAAAACAATCAGGCAATAGCGGCTAAAAATATCCATCATGCTCCACTGGAAAAAAAATGGCCGGAGCAATTTCAATTACTCCGGCCAGTTTCCTTTTTGGCAGTTTAGCGCTACTTGGTAAATTTACTACGCATGTGGACAATCACTTTCCAAATATCGTCTTCGGAGAGATTGGTTTCACTGCCAGAACCAAATGCATTCATTTCAGTGCCTTCACTTCCCTTCTCAATAATCCAGAATAGCTGACCATCTTTTGCTCCTTGCATAAAACCAGCCGCATTAAATGCTGTCGGCATCGGATCCATATCTTCAGCACCCGGCCCATGGCCATTGCCCTTCTTGCCATGACATTTTTTGCATTTTCTTTTGTATATTTTTTTAGCTGCTTTCTTAAATGCATCCATATCATCAACACTGAATGGATTGGTTTTAGCCAGATAATCAGCCGGTGCCGTGGGTGTCTTGTGATCACCTGCATTTACGACTGTAGCTGACAATAAAAAAACTGTTCCGATAACAAAAGAAAAAGTACTCAGCGCTTTCATTTTAGCAACCCCATTATTTAGTTATGGTAGAAAAAGAAGGCTGAAGATTTACTCCTCAGCCTTCCTTCATTCCTTACAACTGTGTTTCAATCTAGCTAAAGCGTTAGCGCCTAGTAGATATCATGTGTTGTGTTATAGATATTGAACTTACCTGTTGGTGAATCCAGACCGGTGATTCTCTTTTTGATCTTAAGAGTTTTATCATCAATTACAACAATTTCACCCTTTGCATCCCAAAGAGAAACCCAAACTTCATCACCTGCTTTATTGAATTCCATATGTACTACATTTTTCTTAAATGTAATTTCTTTAGGCTTGGCGTTTGGCTTAGTTTTGTCAAAGATAGTAAGCGTCTTACTCTTGTTCTTGTTAATGGTGTTATCACAATATACATACTTACTGTTGTTATGGGTCTTGATGAATAGTGAGTTACCATCCAGTTCCCATTCACGTACTACAGTCCATGCATACTTCTTGGAAGGATCAGTGCTGATAATAGAAACCAGACCTTCGCCAAGATGAACCGTTGCCCAAACTCGACCAAATTCTGGATCGATCCAGTTAGCGCCGCGACCAGGATGTGGCTTAGTGCCTACCTTGATGTTTTTAACCAGCTTACGATCAACAGTATCAATAACTGAAATAGTATCACGCATGTTTGCAGCAGCCAGGAAGTAACGCTTGGTTGAATCCCAGCCACCATCATGCAATGCCCGCTCTGCATCGATCATAGTTTCAGTCACAGTACCATCGGCAAGCTTGCTGTAATCAACCAGCATCACTATACCCAACTCTTTCAAGTTAAGAAGCCACTCAGGGGCATGATGTGAAGCCACGATAGCAGCAACACGAGATTCTAAACGGTACTCATTAGTATCATGTGTATAACCTGAAGTACCCACAATCTTGATTGGCTCTAGTGTATCGCCTTTTAATATCACATAGTGAGAAGGCCAGTAGTTACCTACAACCACATACTTATCTTCGAAGCCTTTATATTTACTGGTATCAATTGAACGTGCATCAATACCCGTTCTAACTTCAGCGACAAGATTAGGCGGGGTTGCCCACATATCCATCATGCTGGCTTTACCATCACGACCAATCGCATACAGATAACGACCTGTTGAAGAGGTTCTTAAAATATGAGTAGCAAAACCTGATTTTAAGGTAACCAATTTTTTCTTGGTATCACCATCAACAATAGTAACTAACCCAGCATCACGTTGAACAACACCAAAGTAATTTTCCCAGTTGGTGTTGGGTGCTTTAGTAGGACGTTTGTTAACTGGAACAAAAACTTTCCAGGAAGCCATTGTTTTCTTCATATCCCATGCGGGCGGAACAGGTGCTTCAATCTGTAAAAATTTGGCCAGCGTTTTAATTTCAGATTTAGTAATATAACCATCTTTACCCCAACCTGGCATACCACCATCCGTACCTTCGTACAAAATCTTTTCCAATTTTGCCAACTTCTTTTTACGTGTCTTTGCTGGTCTAATGTCTGGCCCTGTAGCGCCCCCTCTTAATACACCATGACAACCTGAGCAACGATCAAAATAAATCGCTGCGGCTTTATCCATATCTGCCTGTGACAGTTTTGGTGTTGGCTGCAATTTCCCTGCTGTCGCCACTCCTGCCATCAAAAAACTGGCAGTGAGTGATGTTATTAAAATACCCGCTGTTTTTTTCATTTCTAAAAATCCCCATATTTAGGATAAGACACAACTACGTTGAATTACTGCATTTTCATTCTGGATTCAAACTTTAAAAATCCAGTACAGATAATCAATTATTTCAGCAATAACTAAAAATTAACACAATGTTTACATGTCATCTTTGACCCATATCAAGCCTGCAATCAGTACTGTTTTTCCTCCGCAAACCAAAAATGGAATGGCGATGCTGCGCCAGTGAAAAACAGGATGCACCCGACAATATATAGAATGATAACCTTAAGGTAGACTCAGTTTAAAGCACTGTCAAATGTAAGTGCATCGCATAATTATTTGCTATATAAATGCACAAAATTACTATTTAATCGGGGTATTGTATTTGCTATAGCAAACTAAAATAGATAGCACAATATTGAACCCTTCTACAAATTAACGGCATTCCATTAATTTGTAGAAGGCGCTGTTTTTCTCTCAGCCTGCCGATTTCAGCCACGTGGCAAGCTGATAACTCAGACGGATAGTCCGATACGGATATCAGCACATAGGCGTATTTTCTATCGTATTATTCGCTCGCAGCATTCGCCTCAAAGGATTCATCCCAATCCACATCTTCGTGAACCAGATTGTAGTGACACTCAATACAGGTCTTGTTACCTTCTTTGAGCATAATTTGATGCCGTTTTATCCCAGTAAACCACTCACTTTCGGTCTTGTGACAGACTTTGCACTTTGCGCTGTTTTCATCCAGCATTTGCTGGCGCACACGCCCGGCCAGTTTGACACGTAATTTCTCCCATTCAGGAATATCACGCAAACTGTTCGAAATCGCATGGAATGGACTCTCGCCAAGAGTGCCCTGATTGAGATAAAAGAATTTCCATGCAAGTATTTCTCTTACGCTGTGTGGCGTATGGCAGCCCACGCAGCCCGGACGAATGTCCCGATCATTATCGTAATGAGCCGATTCACGGTATTCCTCATAAGGGAAGGCATGGCACTCCGCACAGCCTACTGTGACCTCATAAGCGCCCGGTTCAAAAAGTGTAGTCGGCTTAAAATCTTCAATTGACTGACTTGCCTCACCCATCGGCTTATATTCATCGTAATCAACAAATATTTCATGGCAGGTCTGGCAAATGGTGATACGGGTAAAGCGAGAGCTGCTCCAACTCAGAAAAACAATCGCAAATATGATGAACAGCACTACAGCAGCAGCAACGATAAGCCCCAGTTTAGTTTTAAGGAATTTCAACTAGCATTCCCCCGTAATCTTGTTATTTCTGTTACTGATAAACATCAGCCCTGCTCCAGCATTTTCTTGTAAATGGCATAATGTTTGGCGTTATCAACCTTGATATCACCATAACGATCACCGTCTTCTGCAGGAACAACTCTTACCACCGTATCATTCCATGCCTGTACACCACTGGCAGGATCGATTGAGATTGGAATAATGTCGTTGGGATTGGTTCCCGTATCTCGCCACCAGATATTATGGTTAATATCTTCATCTTCATCGTGCGCCTCCTGAGGAAAGCCTGCACGCATATCAGGATCACCCTGTGCGACACGGCCATAGGCGGTGCGTCCCACCGAAGTCGAAATGCCTAGCACCTGCGGATGAATCCCCTGGGTCAACCACGCTTTTGTCACCATATAGCCAACATCACTGGTAACTCTGACTAGCGCCCCATCCCTAATACCAAGATGTTGCGCGGTTTGCTTATTGATCCAGAGCGGATTGGTGTGCCATATCTCAGAAAGATATTTCAGATTCGAGGTCAGTGACAGTGTTTGATATGCCACCTTGAAAGTGCTTAAAACAAATTCTTCTGGCTTGAGCGCAGCGTGGCGCGGACTTGCCTTCCAGCTCGGCGGCTGAATTTCTATCTTTCCAGATGCCGTGGAAAATCCAGATTTTTTATAGGTATCATAGGCACCTTTAACCGGTTTGCCCTTGTTAAGTATTTGCCGCGTGTCCGGATCAATTTTCCCATACGTAGGGAAAACACCTTTGGATTTTAATTTGCGATAGCCCTGCTCCAGTCCCTTTGTTCCTTCCACTTCCTGTTTGACCCAATCGCTGGCACTACTAAACGCCCAGAACTTTTTCATCCCGCGTTTGCCATCTGCATCGAGTACATCAACTATGCTTTTAAGCGTCATGCGCACATCCTGCGCCTTACCGTGAACCTCAATTCCCGGCACCGTCATACTTGCCCAGGGCAACAATGCGGTTGGACTACTCGCAACATCATCGCGTTCGACCCCCACCACATCAGGCAAAATAATATCCGCCAGTTCGGTGGTTTCACTCATGAAGGGACTGAAATCTATAATATAAGGAACCAGCTTTTCATCCTTAAGTACTTCACGCCAGACGCTGGAAGCAGGAGAAGAATAAGCCGGGTTGCTCATATGATTGAACAATACCTGCACTTTTTGCTTACCGTCTTTTATTTCAAATGGAAAACTGTGATTCAACTGACGTGCCGCACTGCCTGTTTTCTTCGGTGCGGGCTGCAAGGAAGCAATATCAAAGCGCCGAGGCAAGCAACTACCCCCCTCGTTATCAATATTACCGGTAATAATTGAAAGCAGTAAACAGGCCGCTTCACCATCAATCCCACCCTGATGGTAACTCACTCCGTTTTGGCTAAATACGGTCGCCGGTTTTGACTTGGCAAACTCTACTGCAATTCGTTCAATATCTTTAGCGGCAACACCACTGGCTTCAGCCGCCATAGCAGGCGTGAATTTGCTCAGATGTTTCGCCAATTTTTTACTGGAATAATTAGTCCAGCGGTTAATGAAGCCTGTATCCGCCAGATTATTCTGCATAATCACATTGGCCATCGCCAGGGCAACAATACCATCAGTGCCCGGGAATACCGGTATCCATTCATCACTTCGACCCGCCGTGTTGGACATGCGAACGTCAAAGGTAACCAGCTTAAGCCTGTTATTAACCATCCCATCCGTTAAACGCTGTGCCAACGGCAGCGCAGTTTCCATAATATTGGCACCAAAATTTAATACGTATTTGGTATGCTCAAGATCGGGAAGGGTAAAATCTACCCCCAGCGACGTTTCAAGGGCAGACTGTTTGGCGGCATTACTCAGTGAGGGGAAACGACTACGAACAACAGAATGAGAACCGATACTGTCCATAAAGCGAACCGTGGCACCATCTTTAAATGCGCCTTCATTCAGATAAACACTATCAGCCCCCTTGTTTTCCATCGCGGCCTGTACCTTGCCCGCAACTTCAGCAATAGCTTCATCCCAACTTATTTTCTTCCATTTGCCTTCGCCTCGCGCACCCACCCGTTTCAAGGGGTTGAGTATTCTGTCTGGATCACAGGCCGCAAAGAAAGAGGCCAGGCCTTTCGCACAGAACTTGCCTCTTGAGGCAATATGATCCGGGTTACCTTCTGCTTTAAGGATTTCACCTTCCTCTGCATAGGTGAAGCCACCATCGAAATAAGGACACATGGTACACAGGTAAGGTTTCCTGTCGCGTTCATGAAAGGTTCTGATCTGATGAAAATCTTTACCACCAAGCTCCAGCTCCATGGCCGTAACAAGCCCAGGGCAAGCTGCTGCTGATGCAGCGCCAGCGCTTAGCTTGATGAAATCACGTCTGTTAAATTCAGCCATTGTTCCTGCTACCTCAATAGAAACTTTGTATATATTGACCGCCCATCACCCACCAGATGCGCATGCCATACACACCAATAGCAACCAGGAAAGAAGCCACAATGACTCCGTATTTCAGTCGTTTCAATGGTGTCACAAGAATAAACAACGGTATAAGCAGTCCCAGAATAATTTCCAGCCAGAGATAGGGGAAGCGGAACACGCTCAATAAGAGCTCATGACTTATCAGTTCACTGCGATTGCCATATAGCGTTTGCATAAACTCAAGGAACAGGAGGAAAAGATCAAAGACGATGCCATACATCATGTATTGCGCCATTTCTTCAATCAATGACCAGTCGATTCGCTTTTTAGCTTCGACGATCATGTTCTGCACCCACAGGATCAGGATCAACAAACCTATGCCTGAAATAAATGCGCCGGTAAGGAACAGTATTGGCGCAAGCGCCGTGTGATTCATGTAACGACCGGGATTAAGCTCCATCACTACACCGGTATACCAGTGAGTCGATAGTGCCAATACGATAGCAACAATTCCAAAGGTCTTGGCCCAGAACAGGTTATTCTTTAAGACAAAAACCGTGTAAACAATCATGGAAACCGGATAGGAGAAAATTAGCAACGAACCCCAAGCCATAGGCCCCGTGCTATGCCAGTAACCCGGCAGCATAAGATAAATAAAGCGTACCGGCTTGCCCAGATCCCATATCAATAGAATCGGAACAATCATCAACAAAATAATAGCTTGCAGTGACGCCGTTAACGCTAATGGTTTATATCGCTTAATTCCAAACACCCAGCCAAAACTCGAAATAACAAACGAGCCTGCGCTGGCGCCAACAAGCCAGAAATAAATCGAAATTGGTGTTCCCCACGCAACGTGGTGGAAAACATTAGAGATAATTACACTTTCTTCCATTTTAGTCGCTTAGGTCTATTATTCAAAAAGAAGTCGTTTAAACGCATCGAGTACTTCACCGGCTTTATGTGGAATTGAGCGCATAAAGTCCGACATATTTTTGCCTACGTGATACATGGTGGATTCACCTTCCACAATATCACCAAACGCATCGCCTTCATGGTTGCGCTTGAAATCATTAAATTCTTCTTTGAGCTGGCTGGTTCTATTTTCATAACTATGTGGCTCATCCATAATTTCCCAGTCACCGCCAATATAGAAAACTGAGGGGCTAGTACCCAGCTCGGGTTTCAGTACTGTCACTCTCTCTTTCGAGACTATCTTTGAAACTTCACTATTAGCATCGTTTAAGTCACCAAAAATTCGCGCGCCGCCCACACAAGCCTGAACGCAGGCAGGTAAAACTCCGCGTTTTACTCGATGAATACAGAAGGTACATTTATCAACAACGGAGTGCGGTAAATTCTTATCGGTGCGTTTCGCGGGTATCAAATGACGGGCATTATAGGGGCAGGCAACCACACAGGTGCGGCAACCAATACAGCGGTTATATCGCTGCAACACAAAACCATCTTTATGTTTGAAGGTCGCCTGCGTTGGACAGTTACGCACACAAATAGGATAGTCACAATGATTACAAAGACGCGGCATAAACACACGCTGTGTATTTGGGTATCTGCCCTTATCCGCAACCTTCACCCATGTTCGCCAAACACCTAACGGTGTTCCAAACTCAGATTTACAGGCTACCACGCACGACATACAGCCAATGCACTTCCTGAGATCAATGGCCATCGCATAGCGTTTAGTCCCAGCCACACCTTTGGAACCCGGTGTCTGGATCCCATAATTATGGTGTTTTTTACCTTTGGCGTCTTTGTCTTTATCTATATGTGTATCAGTCATATCAAATACATTAGTAACCGCTATAGAAGTGGTAGTTAGAAATCAAATTACAATTGCACACTTGCCTGTTATTAGGCTTCGCCTAGTAAACTCAAACGTACCAGCAACCACACAACCATGGCCTTATAACTCCAGTTCCCTATGAGAAATTATTCTGTGACCGGCTACATCAGAAATGCTTTGTAGGTTACTTTTATACGCACCTCAATATAATTTGAACTTGATCTGCATCAAAGCTCAATAATTATATTTTAGCTTTTTCACTTTACCTGGCCTCAACAATCACCACACCCAGCATGTCCTGGGATTCATGTGTGCCACAAAAATATTTAAATTCACCCGCTTTCGTAAATTTGAGTGAAAATTTATCGCCGACAGCAAACTTGCGGGCATGCTTGCGTACAGGTGCATTCAATAATTTATCTTCAAATGCAATTTTATGCTTTGTATCATCGTCATTTATCCAGGTCACCGTATCACCAACCTTTACGGTCAACTTTGGTGGATTAAATTCCCAGCCCTCCATGCCGACTTTATATTCAGCCGAAAACGCCGTGATGGAAATAGCCAGCATCGAGATACACAACGACAATACGCCAATCACTTTTTTTGAAATGTCACAATCCCGACCATTTAAGTCCATTATTATCTAATCACCCTTAAAGTTTAAAATTACTTTAAAATTATAGAACCGGTCTAAATACTAGTAGTAGAAGTGAACTTTGGCAACAGGCTTTATTGATCTAGTGGCTCATGGGTATTGGTATGACATTTGTCACAGAGATATAGAGGGAAGGCCTCTGCGCTATTGTGGCAGCCTGCTGCACCACAATACTTTCCGTCAATATTTTGTTGCATCGTTACTTCATTGACGCCTTTTTTTTCTATGAAAATTTTGGGGTGGCATCCCTTACAGGGATAAAGTTGCTCATGTAGTTTATGCGGAAAAATGACCGGACCGACCCCGGCCTTTTTCATATCGGCAACTTTCGACTCAAATACGATGTCCTTTATTTCATCTGCGTTCACAGACATAAAGCAGATCAAACTTATGAAAAGTATCACGACCGTTCTAAACATGATTTAAGTCACCCGTTTGCATATGGCATCACACACTCTATTGCTATGGAAATGGTTTCGTTATGGGTATAACGATCTATATCCCAACAACCACCTCGGCTAGTGGTTACGAATTATCACATCTGATTCTACTGTTTCATTTTTACCGACCGTGTGGCAGCGATTGCAGTCACTTATCGGAAAACTTACGCTGTTGTGACACCGTGCGCACCACTTTCCTTTGGTAATGCCCAGCATACTAACCGCATTGCCGCCTGCGACATCTTTGAATATTTCCCCATCCTGGGTTTTATGGCAGATATCACACTCTAACCAATAGCTGTGAATGTCGTGAGGGAAAATAATATTAGAGATAAAAGATGAGCGAGATTCAAATAAAATCCGTGTATCTCTAGTTTTGTTCTCCCCTCCCGGTTCAAGACTCGCGGCAGGATCTACTATTTTTTCTCGCACCGCACCCGCCCAATCTACCAGACCATATTTATCCAGCGGTAAACCACTTTTTGTCAAGGCCACCGGATGCCAACCTGATGCAATTTGCATAAATTTTGCGTACACCTTCGCTTGTTTACCACGATAAGGTTTGCCTGTTTCATCATTCTTTGTCGAATGCTGAATGGGACCTGCAGTCCAGCCCGGCTCCATAAAATGACAACGCTCACACTCAACCACATCCCAGGCAATCAAACCATTATGGCACTTTCCACACATCTGCTTTTTTTCGCCAATTTTCTCCATATTGATATCGTTGCTACCGGCCTTGAGCTTAAATATCGATTCATGACAAACATTACAACGATAGCGAATACGATGAAACCAGTGTGGAAAAACAACATCATCAACATCAGCCCTTCGCATCGAATCGGCCTTTTGATTCATAATGATGTCCCCGTACTCAGAAAAAACTGGCGAACTCACCATTAAAAGAGCAGCTACGACAAGAAAATAAATAAATCGAGTTGTGATTATACGCATAGCGCCATGCTCAATCGTCAAGCATTGAGCGAATAAACAAAATGTATTTTTTATAGGGTTCAGCAACATAACTCTACATATTTTTATTGAAAAAATATTACTCTTGCTCTTCTTGTTCTTCTCTCACATCACGCAAGCCATGAACCATCATACGAATATAATCCAGCTCATCCTTTTCGACATCTTGCCATGAAGCTTCAATGGTTCGGTAATCATCCATCATTTCTGCAAGTGCCGCTTCTCCAATCCT
>CAZIJT010000008.1:0-41363 GCA_964539595.1 uncultured Thiohalophilus sp.
GTTGTTTTTCTAAGGGCTGAAAACAACATATAATCCATTCATAATGAATATCGTTTACATCGGTTCATCGAGTACGTTGTCCCTGATCCCATTACAGGTGTTGCTAGAATCCGAGCATTGTGTTCAGGCGATGGTCGTTGATGATGGGGGATACGATCAGAATCATTACATTCCACTATTTGATGCTTCCCGCACCTCACTGGAATCACTGGCCTTTAGTCACGGTATTCCCCTGCTGAGAGTGGGTTCAGGCTGGTCTGCCTGCATTGAACAGCTTCGCCTTTGTGCCCCTGATGTTATTGTTGTCTCCTGTTTTCCCCGTCGATTGCCTGAGGAAATACGAGCCATTCCGGCACGCGCGTGTATAAACCTGCATCCTTCTTTACTGCCTTCATACCGGGGGCCTGATCCCATCTTCTGGCAATTCAAAAAGGGAGCAGACTTTGGTATTAGTTTGCACCATGTTTCCTCACAGTTGGATGCTGGAGCAGTGCTTGCTCAGAAGCTGGTAATTATGGCAGAGGGAATTAGCTATTCTGCCGCCAGTAGTTTGCTGGCTGAGGAGGGCGCGGATCTTTTACTCACCTTATTGGCTGAGCTGGAGGAACATCCCCTTGCTGGAGAGCCACAGAATGAAACACAGGCTAGTTACCAGCGGTTTCCAGAGAACAGGGATTTGATAGTGGCAACCGCCTGGTCGGCAAAAAGAATGTATAATTTTATTTGTGCCATGCAAGAACGCGGCGGGTATTATCCCTGCGTTATAGATGGATATACTTATCTGCTAACAGAAGCATTTTCATATCAGTTAGTACAAAAGACGAGCATGCGTATTATAAGGCAGCGTGTCACCGTTCCCTGCAAGGATGGATCGATTGAGGCTGCTTTTCTGCTAAAATGATCATAGATTATTGCTAGGGACTGTTGATCTTTCATCTATTGTCTGATTTTGGCTAATTTTAGCCCTGCCTGCGTTATTGTTTACTATCAATGGAGTGCATTGATACGTAAAAAATGCCTTGTCAGGACTAAAATTTTCTCAAAATCAGCCTAACATCTGAAAGATCAACAGCCCCTAGTAAAAACAGGATACAAAATTGATTGACCCTCAGAAAACAGCGCCCACGCAGTACCAGTTAGTCGAAACCCGACTACAGGAAAAACTGGACAACGACACGACTCGTTGTCACCTGTGTCTGTGGCGTTGCAAGATTGGTCATGGGCAACGTGGATTCTGTCAGGCACATGTTAATCGTGGTGGCACCTTGTACAACTTATCCTACGGTATTGTCTCTGCGATTGAAATTGCGGCTATCGAAGACAAGCCGGTTAAACACTACCGCCCGGGAACGCAGGTTATGTCGGTGGGCAGTTACGGTTGTAGCTTTCGTTGTGGGGGCTGTCATAACCTTGACATTTCATGGGGTATAGAGGCGCTTGAACAATTGGCGAAAGGCCAGTCCACCGAAGCCTGGGTACCCGCTGAAGCTTTGGTTGAAACAGCGCTGCGTGCTGACGTGCAGGGTATTGCTTTTACCTATTCTGAGCCAGCGGTCTGGCTGGAATATATTATTGATGTTAGCAAGCTGGCGCATGCTGCTGGACTTTATACCGTGTATGTTTCTAACAGTTACATCACCGATGAGGCGCTGGAACTGGCTGCGCCGCATATTGATGTCCTGTGTTCAGATATTAAAAGCATGCGTGATGATTTTTATCAGGAGATTTGTAAACCAGCCAAAGTTGGGCAGGTGCTGCATTCCATAAAAAGAGCCCATGAGCTGGGTATTCATGTGGAAACACGCA
This sequence comes from uncultured Thiohalophilus sp., assembly GCA_964539595.1. GTDB lineage: Bacteria > Pseudomonadota > Gammaproteobacteria > UBA6429 > Thiohalophilaceae > JAADGZ01. The sequence goes on from CAZIJT010000008.1 coordinate 1,807, forward strand.
CTAATATCATTCCCGGGAAAAATGATGAGGTAGAAGAGCATTACCGAATGGCCTGCTGGATTCGAGACAACCTGGGGGCGGACAGTCCCTGGCACATCACCAAATTCTTTCCTGCGTATAAATTAGATCATCTGCCGCCAACCGATAGTGCCACGCTATTTCGTGCGCAGGATGCTGCGCTGCGAGCAGGACTGAAGCAGGTATATGTGTATAATGACAAGGGCTGCGATTGTGCGAAAGACAATGCGCCGATTGAGGCCTGGCTCACGGGTAGCCGGGAAGAAATACATGAACTTAAAGTATGCGCCGCGGACTGTTGTGGTGATGATGGCGTGCTACTGAAAAAATACGAATAGATTGATCGAGGTAAATTATGACAAGAATAGTAGAATGTGTAGTATTAAAAACAAAAGCGGAAGGGCTGGAACAGCCGCCGCATCCGGGTGATCTCGGTATGCGTGTTTATGAAAATGTTTCTAAGGAAGGCTGGAAGAAATGGCTGGAGCGCCTGACCATTATTATCAATGAAAATGGCTTATCGACCGCCGATGTGCGCAACCTGGTGTTGATTGAAGAACACATGCTGGGGTTCTTTTTCGATGAAGGTGAGCATGGTCAGATGCCTGCTGGTTTTAATGCCGGTGGCGGTGGTGGGAAAAAATAACACCTCGTTATCGTTGCTGTAGGCGGATAGCCGGGGCGACCACAAAATTCAGTTTCGAGTATGCCTCTCGCAGCGCCTTAATAACCGCTTCCGGTGTTTTGGCGCGGGCAAAAATGTAGCCGGGATACTGGTTGCCTTCGGGCAGCGGAATCAGTTCATGGCCGTCGCGGATGGTGATATCGACGGTTTCAATATGTTCGACTTTTTGCGCTGCACTCAGGCCTTCCACCCGGCGTAATATTCCACCCTGTGTGATGGGGATCATCATCACCCCCCGGGCGTCTTTCGGTGGTTGCGTGTGGATCGTTTTCCCCATCGCCAGTGCCAATGTCATTTCTTCAAGATTGAAATCATCCTGATCCAGACTTCGCGCGCAGTCACCGCCAATAGTGCGGCAGGCGACTTCCAGTATCCACGCCCCCCGTTTATCGATGCGCAACTCGGCATGTATCGGCCCGGTCATCAGCCCATAGGCCTGACAGGCCTGATCAACACACTGGTGAATTTTAACCTGTGTTGTCTCATCTAATTGCGAGGGGGTGACATAAATCGTTTCGGCAAAGAACGGACCGGTGAGGGGATCGGGTTTGTCAAAAAGGCTCAGGTTCGTTAGTTCGCCATTTTGAAGGTAGCCCTCATAGGCCACTTCAACACCTTCGATATATTCTTCTACCAGCAGATGCTGCTGCTCAAATTCATCGGCTGATTCGGCAATGATTTTTTTAATTCGGGTGACGGCGGCATAAAATTCAGCCGGGTTATTGGCGCGGATGACGCCGCGACTGGCGGAGAGGTTGACGGGTTTGAGCACACAGGGCCAGTGAATGTTTTCAAGCTGAGGATTGAGTTCCTGTTCAAGCTTGATCAACCCGTGGGCGGGAACCGCACAGCCCCGGCGGGCAAGATGGGCGCGAGCTAGATCCTTACGTCGGGTCAGCTTTGCCGCCGCAGGCGGGTTATGCGGCAGGCCAAGCCGCTTGGCCGCCAGTGCCGCCAGCTCTACAGTGCTATCGTCACTGCCGAGTACAGCGGCAAAGGGGGTTTTCTCGGCCTGTTGCAGGATATCTGCCAGCGCAGCAACTTGATCGTCAAGATCAACATGCAGTCCATCATGGACTTCGGATATCAGGGAATGTTTACCGCGCGATGCGATTTGCACGCTAAGCCCCATGCGTTTGGCGGCGCTTAAGTAAGGCGCAATGCGGTAGCTACCGGGCTGGGCAATGAGGAGTATGTGTTGAGAAATCGTGACAACCCGCAGCAGGGCAGGGGAATGACTGGTGGCAAATCAGGTTTGAAGGCCGGTTTGTTACGTTGTCGAACTTAAAACAACCGGCGTTCAGTCAAACTGTTTTAGCCACCAGCCGAGCCGCAACCGCCACAGCTGCCCGTGCTACCTGAGTTGGCAAACACGTTTTTGAAGACAAAACTCTGGTTGAGGCCTTCGGTTTGATAGTCAATTTCCACGCCTTCAAGGAAACCCAGAGCCACCGCGTCGATGTAAATATTAACGTCGTCTTTTTTCAATACGGCGTCAAAGTCACTGGGACGATCAACAAAGGTCATGCCATAGGTCATGCCGCTGCAACCGCCGCCGGAGACGAAAATGCGAATGCCGTTGACACCTTCTTCGTTGTTCATAATTGCCAGTAATTGCTCAGCAGCGGCGGAAGATACTTTGATCTCATCGGTTAATTCACTTTTAAATTGTACTGTGGACATGGCTATCTCCTGAATTTCAATCGTGTTTGGTGTCTACGAGTACACCTGAGAATCGTTGAAACGGATTCTAGCACGCCATGCGGGCGGGTGTCATACCCACTTTATCCCATTTTATACAAGGACTTATCGCGCAATGTGCAAGTCGCTCTGTCCCTGTGCAGACGCTGGCTTGCACAAAGACGAATAGTAGCTATAATAAATGTAATCAATTACTCACTTTTATCGTGAGGTCGAGTTTTAAGCAGTTAATACGTTGTCGAATGGATGGCGTTTTTTTGGCATTCAAATGTGAGTGATTAATCACAATTATTAAGTGGGTAAATATGGTGTCGAGTATGTTCTTCAATAGCCGGAAAAAATTGTCAGCCTTTCTATTACTGATCATGGTTGCTCTGGTGCTGATTTTTGCGATTCAGCGTATTCTGGCGCGTTTAAGTCCACTCCCTGTTGTTAGTCAGCCTCCACTTGCGGTTGAAATGCTGAGGCTCACTGCCCGGCCCTTCACGCTTTCCCGCCGATATACCGGCAGCGTTGTGGCGGCACAACGTGTACAAATTGCCGCACAGGTGAATGCGCGTGTCGAGGCCATTTATCAGCGTGAAGGTGACTGGGTTGAAAAAGGGGCACGGCTTATCAGTCTGGATGACCAGGAATTGAATAATGAATTACACCGTTTACAGGCCAGCGATCAACGTCTTCGTGCCGAACACCGTTACTGGGTGAATCAGCACCGTCGCAATAAAAAACTGATACAGAAAAAGGTAATTTCCGATAGTCAGTTAGAAGAAAGCCTGCGCATGAAGGAAAGTCGGCAAGCCTCGATCAAGGAAAATACCGAGGCTCTGGCAAATGCAAAAATCCGTCTGAGCTACAGCAAAATAAGCGCCCCCTTTGCCGGACGGATACAACGGTTGATGACCGAGGTGGGGGATCAGGCGGCGCTGTTTAAACCCCTGCTTGAAATAGTCTCCATGCAGAGAATGAAAGCGGTTGTTTCCGTCCCTCAGGCCGATCTTGGCCAGTTGCAAACCGGCTTGCCGGTTCAGCTCAGGATCCCGGCAACCGGATTAGTACAGCAGACCGTGATCAAAAAAATATACCCGGCGCTGGAACTAAAGACACGCAATGCAACATTTGAAGCCTACTTTTCTGAAAATGAAAAACAAAATTTAACTCATCTTTATCCCGGCATGGTGGTGGAAGCTATCGTTGCCTTGCAGCAGCATGATTTTGCCATCAGCATTCCTCATCACGCACTACATAAAAATAAGCAGGGTGAAGGGGTGTTTGTTGTTGAGGATGGAATAGCAAAATGGCGACAGGTACGCAGCGGTGGAGTAGAGGCAGGCCGCGTTCTTATTCTCTCAGGTTTGAATGAGGGTGATAAAATTATTGTTACCCCGGATCTTCGATTAAAAGACGGAGTTGCCGTTTCTCCAACAAACTCCAGTCAGCGTGATGCATTATGAGTTGGCCACGTTTTTCAATTAACTATCGTTATACGGTATTTGCGCTATTGATTGGCATTATTGTCATCGGCGTGGTGGCGCGATTTTCATTGCCGGTGCGTCTGTTCCCCGATACTGATCCGCCAGTGGTCACGGTGATGACATCTTATCCCGGCGTGGCGGCGCGTGATGTGAGCAAAAATCTGAGTAAGCCGATGGAGGAAGAGTTTACCAGTATCGATGGTGTTGCGCGGGTAAGTTCTACCAGCCAGACAGGGCTTTCAGTGGTCAAGGTTGAGTTTAACTATAACCGGCGAGTCGAGGAAGCGGCGGTTGAAGTGCAAAACTCAATCACGCGTATTCGTGATCGCCTGCCGGCGTCCATGCGCGAACCTCAAGTGATGCAGTTTTCTTCTTCGGATAAACCGTTTCTCACCATTGCCTTGAGTAGTGATGTGCTGTCACTGCAACAGATCCGTGAACTGGCGGATAATGATATTCGTGACAGGATGCAACTTATTTCCGGCGTGGCAACGGTTGATGTATTTGGCGCACACCGTCGTCAACTGGAAGTGGCCGTGCATCGTGATAAATTGCAGGCCTTTAACATCACCATGGAACAGGTGAGCAAGGCGCTGGATGGCTGGAACCTGACAGAGTCTGGTGGCCGTATTGATCTGGGATCGCAGGAAACCGTGGTTCGTTTTGATTCGCCCTTAAGCAATGCAGAAGAAACCGGACAGCTTGTGATTTATCGGCAGGGCGATAATTTAGTCCGCCTGTCTGATGTGGCCTCGGTTAGCGAAACAGAAAAAGAAGCACGCTCGGCTTATCACTTTAATAATGAAGCGGCCATTGCCGTACAGGTATTAAAAAGAAAAGAAGCCAATACTGTTGAAATTGCAAAAAAAGTGCGTCATGCACTGGGTGATTTAAGCGAACAATTTCCGCAAATTAAATTTGAGATTGCGGATGATGATTCCAGCTTTACCGAGCTGGTTATCAATAACATGACTTCTTCCATTATGATTGCCATTGTGCTGACCATCGGCGTGGTGTTTTTGTTTCTGGCCAATTTTCGTCAGGCGATCATTATTGCTATTTCCATTCCCGTTTCATTTTTGATGACCTTCTCCCTGATGTGGTTGACGGGGATCGATCTCAATATGATCACCATGTCTGCAATTATTCTATCTATCGGTTTACTGGTCGATGATAGTATCGTGGTGCTGGAGAACGTACATCGGCATCTTGAAATGCCGGGTAAACATCCTGCTCAGGCGGCCATTGATGGCACCGAAGAAATATTTCTTGCCGATCTCGCAGGTACGGTAACCACCTTGTCTGTGTTAATCCCGTTGATGTTTCTCGGTGGTTTTGTCGGCAAGTTATTTTCTCCGCTGGCCTTTACTCTGGGATTTGCACTTAGCAGCTCATTTATTGTTTCTGTGACCTTGATCCCGTTACTTTCTGCACTCTGGTTGCGTCCGCATAAACAGGATAAAGTTGGGCGACTGGAAAAAACCGTTGCCCCCTTTACCTCATTTATGGAAGGTCTGCGGGAAGGTTACCTCTCCCTGCTGCAATGGGCGCTGAAAAACCCGAAAAAAACACTGGCAACGGCGGTCATTCTGCTACTCATCAGTGTGCGTACGATGGTTTTTATTGGCAGTGAAATGCTGCCGCAATTTGATTCGGGAAACTTTCAGTTCAGTCTCGATACCATACCGGGAACCCCGCTGGATAAAACCATGCAGGCGGTATCGACTATCGAACAATCCCTGATGAAACAAAGCGGCGTAGTTGCAGTGAGTACGCAGGTGGGGTTTGAGCCTGGGGTTCACTTTCTGGGTGATCGCGGGGCCTTAGATGTCAATCAGGCCAGTATCACCGTCAACCTTACTCCACGTACCGAACGCACAGAAACTCTATGGTCGGTAATGAAGAATATTGAAACAACGGCCAGTGCCATACCGGGGTTAACTCTGGCCGTGGCTAAGGAAAAAGGTGGCACCGCAAGATCGACCACCAGTGCACCGATTGATGTGCGTATTAGCGGGCCAGATATTGAAGTACTGGATCGTCTCGGTAGCGAAGTATTAAATATCATCCGACAGGTTCCCGGTGTGCGCAGCCCCTATAAAAACTGGGCGTTGGATACGCCTGAAACGCTGGTTGAAATTAATCGTGAACGCGTCAGTGAATTAGGCTTAACCGGAAAAGCAGTTTCACAGGCCGTTTATCAGGCGCTGGAAGGCCGGGTGGTGACGCCTTTCCGGCAAACTTATCATCGTGATCTTGATGTCTATCTGCGTTATGCCGGAGATGAGCGTATCCATCTTTCAGATCTGGAAGATGTTGTTATTACCTCCGTTGATGGCCATCAGGTTCCTCTGCGTGAGGTCGCGACGTTAGTGTCGAAATTTGGCCCTCGTGTAGTGACACGTGAAGATCTACGCCAGACACAGGATGTTCTTGCCTTTCATTTCGGACGTCCCCTGTCGGATACGATTGCAGATATTAATAAAAAACTGACGGCACTTGAACTGCCACCGGGTTACCAGGTTGACATCACTGGTGAACAACGTGATTTCGAAGAAGCAAAAACACGAATGATACGTGCACTGGGACTTGGCGTACTGGCAGTTTATCTGGTATTAGTCGCGCAGTTTCGTTCCTTCAAACATCCCCTTACCATTATGGTTGCCGTTCCCCTGCAGTTTATTGGCGTTGCCGCCGGTTTGCTGGTGGCGGGAAAATATTTATCCATGCCTGCCTTGTTAGGAATTATTCTTCTCACCGGCACAGTGGTAAATAATAGTATCGTGCTGATTGATTATATTTTACAACGACGACGTGAGGGGGCAGAACTCACTGAAGCAATTATGGAATCGGTGTCCGTTCGTTATCGCCCTATCATGATGACCGCACTTTCGGATGTCGCAGGGATGTTGCCGCTGGCGATGGAAATGGCGGTGGGTTCTGAACGTTTTTCACCACTGGCTACCGTGGTCATTGGCGGCGTGTTAGCAGCAACGTTTCTTACTCTTATCGTTATTCCGGTGATATTTATGTTACTGGAAAAAAATTCAGGTTCGAAGAGTGTATTAAAATTATAACAAAATAAGAGCGAGTTTTGAGACAACTAATACGCTAATTTGCTCTGTAATGCAGTTAACTTATAATTGAATAGCAGTTAGCTATTCTTGTAAAAGGTTCATGAAATCATGGGTAAACCACACGAAGAACGCAAGCAGGAGATCATCGAAGCCGCAATGGAACTGGCGGCAGAGCAGGGGGTGAAGCGGGTGACGACACAGGCGATTGCAGATCGGGTGGGCATTGCCCAGCCTACTGTGTTTCGACACTTCAAGACACGTGATGCAATTTTTGCTTCAGCGATTGATTTTCTTGCGCGTAGTCTTTTTAGTGTACTGGAGGTTGTGTTTAGCAGTCACGAACCTGCGGATCTGCGTTTACAACAGTTGATTCAGAAGCAGCTGTCCTTTATCAGTAAACATAAGGGGCTACCGCGCCTGTTGTTTTCTGATCGTCTGCATCTAGAATCACCGGCATTAAAAGCGGCAATTCAGAAAGTGATGAGCCGTTATGTCGAGCGGGTTGCCACGATTATTCAGGAAGGGCAGGAAAGTGGTTGTTTTCGTGCCGATCTAGATGCAGAAGAAACGGGACGTTATGTGGCGGCATTAATTCAGGGGCTGATCATGCGTTGGTCGATATTTGATTTTGGTTTTGATCTCGCGGATGAGTCAGACGGACTCTGGCGTTTTATTCATGCCGGGTTACGAGTTTGATATTTTTTTAAATATAAAGTGGAGTAAAAAATGTGTAAATTAAGTTGGTCTATATCAGGATTATTGTTTGTTGCATTAATGGTAATGGGTTATAAATTTATTATTGTGGGTAGTGTTGTCCCAGCTGATGATGGACGTGAAGCCTTGGTTCTGGAGGCGGGAGAGCGCGATATAGTTTTGTCTGAAATGCGGATATTTCTTGCCAGTGTGCAGGCGATTACCGATGGTCTAAGCACCGATGATATGGATAAGGTGGTAGAAGCTGCACGCAGTGTTGGCGCGGCGGCACAACAGGGAGTCCCCGCATCCCTGATTGGTAAACTCCCACTGTCGTTTAAAAAACTTGGCTTTGATACCCACCGAAAGTTTGACATGCTGGCGCTGGATGCCGAGCAATTGGGCGATCCCGCACATACTTTGAAGCAATTGGCAGAACTAATGAATAATTGTGTGGCCTGCCATGCCACTTATCGCTTTGATACCGAACAGGCCGGAAAATAAGGACGATTGCCCTTTACTGTTGGCAAAGCTAAACTGCTGACTGAATTTGGATTTATGTCATGGTGGGCAGTGCCCACCCTACATGCCGCACGTTTATCTGTAGGCTGGGCACTGCCCAGCAAAAGCGGCTGTGAAGACTGCTATAGCCTTCGACCCACGACAGATGTTTCCCATAATAGTGAGACCTGGCCCATTGGAATTGCGGATGAGCGTATGAAAGAAAAACATGCCCTGATAGTCGATGATTCCCGTTCAGCACGGCTGGTGTTACAGCGCATGCTGGAAAAGTATAGCATCAGGGCACATACCGTTGCTTCCGCAGAGGATGCGTTGGATTATCTTTTACGTCATCGACCAGACGTTATTTTCATGGATCATATGATGCCGGGCATGGATGGCTTTGAGGCGATCAAGCACATCAAAAAGAATCTGGAAACGGCGACGATTCCCATCATCATGTTTACTTCTCAAAGCGGCGAGCTTTATCTTAGCCAGGCTCGGGCTTTGGGTGCAGTTGATATTTTACCGAAAGCCACCGCCTCAACCGAACTGCATGAAGCGTTGCGTCGGCTTGGTTTGTTAAAGAAGACAGCAGAAACAATTGAGGCTACTGTTTCTGATGAAACATCGAATAGCGAAAAAAGCGTCAGCCGTTCAATTCGTGAATTTACCAGCGATTTATTACGCAGTAACAAAGTTGAAAAAAATGATAAAATTTTGTCTGAATTACAGGAAATGCGCCGCTATCTTGTCGATCAATCAGATGTTTTACAGCAGAATGTTCTGTCTTCATTTAGGTTATATAGTGGCAAGCTAAACAAATCCTTTTCTGAAAAACTGGATGATAAAGTTCAGGCATTGATGGTTCGTCAACCACAACCAGAAAAGCGTTCTGAGTTTTCACTTCTGTTATTGATTGTGCTGCTGTGCATTTCCTTATTCTGGAATTACAGTTTGCAAGACAAAATAACGAACATAAAATCCAGCAGTACACAACAGACATTGAGCGAAGAAAAATTACAATCAATTCTGGATAACTGGGCAGCTCAACAGAACACAGGTATTGATGCTGACTTACCGTCGAAGCAAAAGAACTGGAAACTGGCAGAATGGGCGATTAATCAAAACTTGTTGTTTCCTTATAATGAACTGGCATTAGGGACACAACGTCTTACTCAGATACGGCAACTGCTAAAGATGGCAGAGTTGGCTGGTTTTAAAGGTCGAATTGTTTTGCAAACCCATGTTGGCGAATTTTGTCTAAAAGGTAATGTTGAAGAAGGTTATCAACTGGCGGCAGCTAATTTACCCGTAGATCGTTGTGATAAAAACATGAACCCGGCACAGAGTTCCGATCTTGTTTCTATGCAACAGTCAGTGGAGTTTGCCAATTTCCTGGCTACGGCAGTGACTGCTTATCAGGGAATAAAGCTGGAAGTGAGCAGCCTTCCCCGCGATCAAAGCTTATATGAATATCCATCACCTGCCGCTAATGTAACAGCCGGGCAATGGAATCGGATTGCGCAGTTAAATAATCGTATTATTGCTACATTGATCGCAGAGTAAATAATGAATAGCATCCTGTAGACTCAGGATGCTACCCATCAACCAGGTTTGTCTAAATCTTGAAATATTCCTTGTACCATTCTACAAACTTGGCAATACCTTCTTCGACCGAGGTATCAGGTTTGTAATCTACATCACGGATTAAATCTTCGACATTGGCGTAAGTTGCAGGTACATCACCATTTTGTAATGGCAACATATTCATTTCCGCCTTTTTGCCCAGGCAGTCTTCCAGCACTTTAATATAGTGCATCAGTTCGACCGGATTGTTATTGCCGATATTATAAAGCTGGAAAGGTGCGTTACTGGTGGCTGAATCTGGCGCGTCGCTGTTCCATTCAGGATTAGCGGCAGGAACACGATCAAGCACCCGTACTACACCTTCTACGATGTCATAAATATAGGTGAAGTCACGACGGTGCTTGCCATAATTGAAGACATCAATGGGCTTACCGGCAAGGATATTTTTAGTGAACATGAACAAGGCCATGTCGGGGCGACCCCAGGGGCCATATACGGTAAAGAAACGCAGGCCGGTAGTTGGCAGGCGGAATAAATGGCTGTAAGTATGTGCCATCAGTTCGTTGGATTTTTTGCTGGCTGCATAGAGGCTGACTGGGTGATCAACATTGTCATGTACAGAGAAGGGCATGTTGGTGTTGGAACCATAGACCGAACTGCTGGAGGCGTAGACTAAATGATCAACCTCATTATGACGACAGCCTTCAAGAATATTAACAAAACCAACAATGTTGGTATCCACATAGGCGTGTGGATTTTCCAGTGAATAACGCACCCCGGCCTGTGCTGCCAGATTCACTACACGATCAGGTTTGTGTTTGGCGAAGGTTTCGGCTACCGCTTCACGATCTTCAAGATTGATGCGCACATCGGTGAAGCCTTTATAGGCTTTAACGCGTTCGAGACGGGCTTTTTTTAGATTAACGTCATAATAGTCATTGAGGTTGTCGATGCCAATAACTTCATCGCCGCGTTCAAGCAGTCGCATAGCCAGTGCTGAGCCAATAAAACCTGCTGTGCCGGTAATTAAAACTTTCATAATTGTCCTTCCATTATATTTTGCAAAAGTGAGATTTAATTTAATTGAATTATATTCAAAGGCGTCCATCTACCTTATCTTTAGGTAGGGCATATTTAACATCAAAAAGAATGTTATCGGCCTTACCGAATTTTCGAATTTTATCCACGCCCATTTCTATGAACTGATGATGTCCTACAGTGAGAATGATCGCGTCATAGGTTCCAGCTTCAGGTTCAGCAATCATATCCAGTCCGTATTCATGTTTGGCTTCAGCCGCATCTACCCAGGGATCATAAACATCAACGTTGGCATGATAGGCTTCAAATTCACTGATGATGTCAACCACGCGAGTGTTGCGTAGATCTGGACAGTTTTCCTTAAATGTCAGTCCCAGAATTAATATGCGTGCATCCACTACATGGATGCGGTGCTGGGTCATGAGTTTGATCACGCTTTCAGTGACGTAGGCACCCATGCTGTCATTGATGCGTCGGCCGGCAAGGATGATTTCCGGGTTGTATCCGATTTCCTGTGCCTTGTGAGTCAGGTAGTAAGGATCGACGCTGATGCAGTGGCCACCGACCAGACCGGGACGGAAAGGCAGGAAGTTCCATTTAGTACCGGCAGCTTCGAGGACTTCTTCGGTATCGATGCCGAGCTTGTTAAAGATAAGCGCCAGTTCATTAATCAGGGCAATATTCAAATCACGCTGGGTATTTTCAATCACCTTGGCGGCTTCCGCGACCCGGATGCTGCTGGCTTTATGCGTACCGGCAGTGATAATGGATAGATAAATCGCATCCACATAATCAGCGATCTGAGGATTAGAACCGGCGGTGACTTTTTTGATGGTGGTGACGCGATGTTCTTTGTCACCCGGATTAATTCGTTCGGGGCTATAGCCGAGAAAGAAATCTTTGTTGTAAGTGAGGCCGGAGAGTTCTTCCATAATCGGCACACAGACTTCTTCGGATGCGCCGGGATAAACGGTGGACTCGAAAATTACCACGTCGTTTTTCTTCAGGATTTTGCCGAGCATGCGGCTGGCACCTTCCAACGGGCTTAAATCTGGACGTCGATGCTGGTCAATCGGGGTGGGCACGGTAACGATGAAAACGTTGCAATCTTTTATGTCATCGGTTTGATCACTAAAGCTAAGCTTGTCGGCTTGTTTGAGTAACTCAGGTTCAACTTCCAGCGTGCTGTCCTTGCCGGACTTTAATTCATTGACCCGATCCCGGTTGATATCGAAGCCAAGGCAATTGAATTTTTTCCCGAATTCCACTGCCAGTGGTAGGCCAACATAGCCGAGGCCAATAATGGCGATGCGTGCGTTTGTGAGTTCAAACATATTTTATATTTTCCTAAATTTGTATTGTGCCCAGATTAACCGCCGATTATATATCACATGTGCTCTGTGTGTATAAGACTATAGTCCTACGTGCGAATATTTTAGTGTGGATACAGGGGAGCCTATGTGTCAGGTTGCAGTCGATTGAACAGGTGATTGGCGGCATCCAGACGAGCCTGGGTATCGGGCAGATCACGAATAATCCGCAGTTTATCACTGCCATCCAGCTTGTAGCGATCCGGCTGCCCCTGAATCAGTTTAATAATGGTCATAGGGTCGATATTGGGTTGTTCGATGAACAAAATGCGCCCACCCGAGTCCCCCAGATCGACTTTCTTGATCCCAAGCTGGGTGGCGCGAAGTTTAAGTTCGGTGACGCTAAACAGGGTTTTCACCGCCTCAGGCAGCAGGCCGAAGCGGTCGATCATCTCTACCTGCAATTCCCATAGCGCATCCTTATCGGCGGCGTTGGCGATGCGTTTGTACATGATTAGCCGCTCATGAATGTCCGGCAGGTAGTCTTCCGGAATCAGCGCCGGGGCATGCAGATCGATTTCAGCGCCGTGGAACAGCGGTTTGTCCAGATCGGGTTCCTCGCCTTCTTTTAAGGCCTTGACCGCGCGTTCCAGCAATTCGCTGTAGAGGGTGAAGCCAATTTCGATCATTTGCCCGCTTTGCTCATCGCCTAATAATTCACCGGCTCCGCGGATTTCCATGTCGTGGCTGGCCAGTGTGAAACCGGTGCCCAGAGTTTCGATAGACTCGATGGCTTCCAGTCGCTTACGCGCATCGGCGCTGATGGTCTTGCGTGGCGGAATAATCAGGTAGGCATAGGCGCGATGGTGGGAACGACCGACCCGACCACGCAATTGATAGAGCTGGGCGAGGCCAAAACGATCAGCACGGTTCATAATAATGGTGTTGGCCGAGGGAATGTCGATGCCGGTCTCAATAATGGTGGAGCAGACCAGAATATTAAAGCGCTGGTGGTAGAAATCTGACATCACCTGCTCTAGATCGCGTTCGCGCATTTGCCCGTGGGCGTGGCGAATCAGAGCCTCGGGGAGCAGCTCCTGTAATTTAGTCACTTCTTTTTCGATGGTTTTTACATCATTGTGCAGAAAATACACCTGTCCGCCGCGTTTGAGTTCGCGCAGGCAGGCTTCCTTGATTAAGGCTGATTTCCATTCGGTGACGAAGGTTTTAATCGCCAGACGCCTGGCCGGTGGGGTGGCGATAATCGACAGATCACGCAGCCCGGACATGGCCATATTCAGGGTGCGCGGAATCGGCGTGGCGGTGAGGGTGAGAATGTCCACCTCGGCGCGCATGGCTTTGAAGGTTTCCTTCTGGCGCACACCAAAACGGTGTTCTTCATCGATGATCACCAGTCCCAGATTTTTGTATTTGAGATCTTTTTGCAGCAGCTTGTGGGTGCCAATAATGATGTCGATATGGCCGCTTTCCAGTTCAGCCAGAATTTGTTTTTGCTGTTTGGGCGAATTGAAACGCGACAGGGACTCAACCCGCACTGGCCAGTCGGCAAAACGATCACGGAAATTCTCCAGATGCTGACGGGTGAGCAGGGTGGTGGGTACCAGCACCGCTACCTGTCGCTCGGCCTGTACCGCGACAAAGGCGGCACGCATGGCGACCTCAGTTTTGCCGAAACCGACATCTCCGCAGACCAGATGATCCATGGGCTTGTCTGAGCGCATGTTTTCCAGCACTTTGTCGATGGAAGTTTGTTGATCCGGGGTTTCTTCAAACGGAAAACCGGCAGCAAAGGCGAAATACTGTGCTTCATCCAGCGGATAGCTGAAACCGGTGCGCGCTTCGCGGCGAGCATAAATATCCAGCAACTCAGCAGCCACGTCACGCACCCGTTCACTGGCCTTGCGGCGGGCACGTTCCCACTGACCGCTGCCGAGACGATGCAGTGGCGCGTGTTCGGGATCAGCACCGCTGTAGCGGCTGATTAGATGCAGGGAACTGACCGGTACATAAAGCTTGTCATTGGCGGCGTATTCGAGGGTCAGGAATTCGGTGGCCTGACCGGCGATATCCAGTGCTTGTAAACCAAGGTAACGACCGACGCCGTGTTCCTCGTGAACCACGGGTGAGCCAACAGTGAGTTCGGCCAGATTGCGCACAATGCTATCGGCATCACGGACGGATTTCTGTCGTCGCCGCCGCTGCATCACCCGCGCACCGAATAATTGTGGCTCAGCAATCACCGCAAGCTCAGGATTGCTCAGCAGCAGTCCCTGTTCCAGCGGGGCAACGGTGATCGCTAGTGGATTGTCGTTAGTCAGAAAATCTGTCCAGCTCTCCACCGTGGCCGGAAATATCTCGTGGCCGTGGAGTAATTCCAGCAGGTATTCGCGGCGGCCACTGGTCTCGGCAGCAAACAATACCCTGCCGTTAAATCCATTGAGGAAGTTTTTTAGCGTGCTAAGTGGATCTTCTGCACGAACATCCATTTGTAGTTCAGGCGGGGCGGCGCTGGCAAACTGCATGCCGCCACTGGGTGCGCTTTCGGGCAGTAATTTGAAGTGTTGCAGCTCAATCCGGGGATAGTGTTTGAAGGCGGCGAAGACTTCATTGACCGGTAGAAAAACCTCGTGGGGACTGAGCAGAGGGCGCTCCTGATCGTGGCGCATCTGCTCGTAGCGTTCGTTGATTTCTTCCTGAAAAGTTTCGGCGGCGGCCTCGATATTTTCCAGATTCAGCAACAGGGTGCTATCTGGCAGGTAGTCGAACAGGCTTGCGGTCTGCTCGAAAAACAACGGCAGATAATACTCGATGCCGGGGGTAGCCATGCCGTTGCTGATATCACGGTAAAGGGGGCAGTTTTGTACGCCGCCGGATTGTGACTCGCCGGTAAATTTCGCTCTAAAAGCCTGGCGGAAATGGCTGATGCCGTCTTTGTTCAGGGGGAATTCACGCGCCGGCAGCAGGCGAATCTGGCTGACTTTTTCACTGGAACGCTGGGTCTCGGGATCGAATATACGGATGCTTTCTATTTCATCATCAAATAGCTCAATGCGGTAAGCCTCGCGGCTGCCCATGGGATAGAGATCCAGCAGACTGCCGCGCACCGCAAATTCGCCATGTTCCATCACCGTGGATACACAGTTGTAGCCGCTGGTTTCCAGCCGCATGCGCATGGCTTCCAGTTCCAATGTTTGCCCGGTTTCCAGTAGCAGGGCGTGGCTATCCAGAAATTGCCGGGGCGGCAGTCGATGCATGAGGGTTGGCGTGGGGACAATCAGGATGCCTTTATCCAGATTGGGCAGACGATAGAGGCTGGCCAGTCGCTCAGAAATAATATCCTGATGCGGTGAAAAATGATCCCAGGGCAAGGTTTCCCTATCCGGAAATGACAGAATCGAAATCGGATTATTGCCCAGATAAAAACGGATGCCGTATTCCAGTCGCTGAGCGCTGCTGGCATCGGGGGTAGTGATCAGTAGTGGGCCGGGATGTTGCTGTGCGATTTGCGCGATCACCAGCGCAAAGCTGCTACCGTATAATTGTCCCCAGCGGGTGGTTTTTCCGGCGGCCAGTGGCGCAGGCGGAGCCAGTACACTTATTAACGGACTCAGAAGTTCAGATTCAGACATTGATATAAAGTAGAAAGTGGGGATTGGTAAAAGTGGCGTATTCTACCTTAGAAAACCGGAGGAGGGGACAAAAATACATCGTGCAAAGCTCTCACTCCGAAGGTTCAGGTCAAATTTAAGTGGCCTAATATTTTTTACCGACACCGCTTAGTCGTCTGAAAAGAGCTGTTCCAGTACCTGCCTGATCGTTTCTCGATTAAAATTTTTCTCAAGTGCCGCATCAAAACCATGCTCATGGTAATGCATCATTTCTTCTCCTGTCGTGTTGCCACTCGAGACAATAATTTTCGCCTGTGAATCCAGGGTTCGAATTTTTTCGGCTACCTCTTTCCCCCCCATGCTACCGGGAAGACCCAGATCCAGTATCAACGCATGAATGGGTTTATTATTCTTCAGAGCTTGTTGGTAAAGACTAATCGCCTCCTCTGCGTTACTGGCTTGCATGGTTTTATAGCCCAGTCGCTCAAGATTGAGTTTGAATAGATCACGAATATCTGCTTCATCATCGACGATCAGGATAGTTCGACTGGCTGGGATTTGCTTTTCAATAGATGTCTCTGTTTGCTTATGGATGTCATTCGATGTCTGATCAAGCACTCGTCGGATCCTTTGGGCTAACTCATCTTTGCGATAAGGCTTGTTTAGTAATTGGGTGGTAAAGTGGCTAAGACCATTGTGAGTCATGGTCTTTGAGGTAAATCCTGAGGTGAGGAGTATTTTTAGCTCAGGCCTGAGTTGTGTTGCCTGTTGTGCCAGATCATAGCCATTTACTCCCCCCGGCATGATCACATCACTAAACAGCAACTTGATACTGTCTTCTTTTACCAGTAACGCCAATGCCTGCGCAGCATTGCTAGCACTAAGAACATGGTAACCCAGATCACGCAGATACTGCTCAGCCAGCTGTAATAAATCAAGTTCGTCATCAACAACCAATATAGTTTCATTGCCGGTGGGCAATTTATTTTCCTCGACAGGGTTAATCTCAGCGGCTGGAATCGCAGCTGTACAGGGTAACTTCATGCGTATGCTGGTTCCGATATCAGGCTCTGAATAAATGTTGATGTGGCCACCGTAGCGTTTAACAAAACCGTAGACCATGGCCATTCCCAGCCCGGTACCTTTACCTTCGGGTTTGGTGGTGAAAAAAGGCTCGAAAATATGTTCCCGTGTTTCCTTATCCATACCCATGCCGGTATCGCTGAGCGTTAGCTGCACATAGTTACCTGGGTCAACTTCAGAGTTGAATGAGGCATCATCCTTCGTGATCGATCGGTTGCTGGTCTCTATTACTAATTTGCCACCGTTTGGCATGGCATCACGAGCATTAATTACAAGGTTCAGAATCGCATCCTGAAACTCACCGGAATTAATCTCAGTGAGCCACAGATCATCGGCCAGAATATAGTCCACTTCGACCTCGGGGGTGAGTGAACGGGCAATCATAGTTTCCAACTCCCTTAATGCAGCATTAAGATCCACTACCGTTGTCACACTACTTTGGCGACGAGAAAAAGCTAACAATTGACGAGTAAGATCCATACACCGTAGCGTCGCTCGGGTCGCGGTGTCTACCCAGTTACCTGGCTCTTTATCGTCTGCGGTATAATTTTTCAGGTAATCCAAATACCCCACAATTACGCCAAGCTGGTTATTGAAGTCATGAGCGATCCCCCCGGATAGCTGACCGATGGCTTCCATTTTTTGTGAGCGACGTAAAGACTCCTCTGTTTGTCGGCGCTCGGTAATGTCAAACATAAAACCCTGCATGCGCACTGCTGTGCCATTTTTACTAATCACCTGGACATCTTCGTGGATCCAGATGCTACGGCCATCAGCCGCAAGCATACGATATTCAAATTGGCCATCTATTGCTTTGCTAGCAGCGTGTTTGCAATAAGCAATGCTGGCATCACGATCATCAGGGTGTAAATGATCTGGCCAGAAGTTTTTTTGATACCAGTTTTCCAGCGGGTAGCCAAACAGTTTTTCTGCCTGCAGACCAACATAGGTGAAGCGCCAACTGGCAATCTCCAGTTCCCAGGGAATAGCCAGAGTGGATTCTACCAGGCTGCGATAATGACTTGAGGCGATGATCTGTTTATCTTTAGCTGTCACCAGCTGCTGGCTTTGCACTTCCAGGGCATCGAGCATCGCATTAAAGGTGCGGGCTAGCCGACCGACTTCATCATCGCCCGACAGATTCGTACGTAAACTGTGATCACCCTGTTCTTCAATAGCGCGGGCAACTCGAGTAATGGCCTCAATCGGCCCTGAAATAAGCCGTTGCAGCCAACCCGCCAGTAGCCCAGTAATTAGAATAGCCGCGAGCAATGCCAGTCCGGAGAAAATAAGTTGATTATGTAAACGTGCCTCGATAGGTGAAAGATCGCTTCTCAGATAGATCCAGCCTAAAGAAAGACTGTCCTGGTGAATGGCGGTCGTAACGTGGAGGCTATACTCATCGAAGTGTTGCTGCATCGCCTCGGTCTGATTGACACGAGGACAATGTGTATCGCGAGCATCCGCACGTTGATAACTTGCTAGCAGGGTACTATTGTTGCGGTACAGGCAGGCCTGGAGTACATGCGGTATGGTCTGTAGTGAATTTAGATTTTCTCTGGCCAGACGTGAATCATCGAACGCCAGAGCGGCGCTAGAGCGATCACCCAACAGACTGGTTAGTGTCGAGATTTCCTGCACTAGCGCCTGACGAGCCTGTTGCATATCCCAGACTATGCGCGCTCCGCCAACTAATGCGACGATAACAAAACTTACGGTCAAAATGATCAGGATAAGTTTGGTACGAATGCTGGAATGCCTGAACCACTTCATGGTTGCGCGTCCTTATATGGATCGTCATTATAAGCAACCGCGACTTCCAGTAGTTTGGCACTAAGTTCGATCCCGGCATCACGAGCTACGATGCGGTTAATTACCAGTCTGACGCGTTTATCAATGATGACAAAAGCAATCATACCTCCACGTGCAGCAAAGCTGGGTTGGCTGCTTACCGTAAGCATGGGTACATCTTTAAATTTTTTGAGTATGTTCGCTTCGTGGTGAATATCAGACGCTGCGATATACAACAGGTGACAACCACGTACCGCGTTAATCGACTGTGGATAGTCAAGAATAATGGGAAGTCCGTTGTGCGTTCGCTTGCTCAACGGTTTTAATTGTTGACTGGTGGGATCGTCACCCAGCACACAAAATCTGAAAATGGGTTCCTGAGTGTCAAACGTGGTGGCTGGCCATTCGATGAACTGGGTTAGTTGATAGAGGTAGGCGGCCTTGACCTGATATTCGGTTGTCTCCGCCAGGCTAACGCTAACAGGACTTAATGCTGCGCACAGGCAGATCCGTAGTACAACATAAAAAACAACGTTGCTATTCACAACGACACCACATCCTGTTCCGGTAATCCTTCAATGACACTGGCATACCTCATTGATATTTCAGTTCCATTTGTAACAGTGACAATTCAAGTTTGGTTCTCCATTGCAGTAACTCGGTTGATAAAAACGAACATAATCCGGGCTTACGGGTCATAGTGCATTGCTGAAATTTGCTTGATAAATATTAGCTATGTTGATGACTTTGAGAGCTGGGATGGTGGCACAAAATACCCGCCCAGGAACTCAGTCTATTATAGTTGTAATTATGGAACATCGCTAAAATAGTTAGTATTATGCTTAATGCATTTTGTGATAGAAAGTAACCACATATCTTTTTACTGTGTCTAAACTAGACCTCTTGGTTTCAACTATAATTATAAAACTAAATTTCAGAGTTACGCTGAACATATGATCTAGATAAGAAGTGGCTAATATGAGTGGTTGTTTGTTCTGCACCAGGCAGCATTTTCATAACCTCTCCAGGAAAATAAAGTATATTATATTCATAATACTTGGACATGTTGATGCAAAAAGAAAAACAATTTTATGTATTGCCTTATACAAGGATAAACCCTGCTGGGGTGCATTGTGATCATATATTGTAATACCTTAATTAGCAGCTTTCGCTTTGTGGCTTTATTGACCACTCTTTTTTTACTGATGAACAATGGAGCCTATTCACAGGAGGCCGAGGACTATGGCACTTCTGAGTTGTTTGAGCTGGATTTAACCGCACTAATGAATATTGAAGTGACTGTTGCTTCACTCGAACCCGAAAGCATTCCAGAAACCCCCGCTATTGTAAGTAACTACAGTGCGAAAGATTTAGAAAAAATGGGGCTAAGAAGCCTCAAAGACTTTCTGTCTTTTGTGCCGGGGGTTTTTATTCAGTCCAGCAATATTCCTATGGACTCCATTATGGTGCGTGGCGTCTCTGAAACCTTTAATCAGAAAATATTACTTTTAATTGATGATGTTCCCTACTGGGGGCCTTCACACTCCCAAATTCCATTACATGGCATCCCACTCGAAGCCATTGACCACATTGAAGTTATTCGGGGACCCGGTGCGGTAATTTATGGCACCAATGCATCTGCTGGCGTTATCAAGGTGGTTACAAAGGACAGCTCTTCAGATAGCTCGGTTGCACTTAGAGGCGGCTCTAATAAGCATATTAATGCTGGCGCATTTCATAGTGCATCGTTGACTGATTCTGTGGACTTTAGTATCGGCATAGAAATTCAGGATGAAGAGGGTTATCCGGGGTACTTTAAAAACTCAGTTGAAGTTGATTTTTTGCCTGCGGGCACACAGGAAACAAGTGGCAACATTCCCAAAAAAGTAGAGAAAAAATCTATTTTGGCTAAGTTGCGTATAGATGATTTAAATTTAATGGCGCAGGCATTTGAATCACAGGAGGGTGGCTCTCTTGGTGCAGCACCAACGCATCCGGCAAAGCCTGCCATTGGCGAGAGTAATGGCTATTTGCTACATGCTGATTACACCTGGAACCTGAAAAGTAGCATAATTAAAGCCTACACCGATAAGAATGTTGCTTATACAGAAGCCTGGGAAAGCAATTATCAGCCCGGCGTCGAACGACGAGTAAAATTTGCTAATTCAGGAAAAGACAACTCCCGGTGGCGAAGTGGGATAACCCTGAATTACGCTATTTATAATAACTTGTCATTTTTTATCGGTACGGAATATGAGCTTCGTTCTGTTGGGCAATACGATCTATTTATTGATCAAAATAAAATATTGATGCAATTGGAAAAACAGGAACTTAGTGAATCCAGTAGTTTTGGACAAATTGATTATAAACTTGAAAAGTTTCGTTTTTTAATCGGTGGACGTCACACCGATAATGAGAAAGCTGGTTCCGCATTTACACCTCGACTTGCGACTGTCTATTCGATAGATAAGTCGCAATCTATCAAGTTGCTTTACTCCGAAGGTTTTAATTCGCCTAATTTTCTGCAAACAGAGGTGCAGCTCCCCTTTATTGTAGGCAATAAAAACTTAAAGGCAGAAATTGTTAGAACAGTAGATTTGGCTTACACCTATTCAGACAAGAATAATTTATTTGTACTAAATACCTACAAACTTGAAACTAAAGATTTTATTTCTCGTACAAGCTCCACACCAACAAGTTATGATAATTCCGGTGGATTTAAACGCTATGGTTTAGAACTGGATTTACAACACCGTCGAGGAAAGTTCTTAGGGTTTTTTAATATGGCCTATATCTATGAAGGAAACACGCTAAAGACGGATGATCCAGAGGCTCTTCACACACCCAAATTTACCGGAAATTTGGCTCTTCACTATAACTTTTATAAACAACATGGCCTGGGAACAAGTCTTAGATATATCGGGCCACGAAGTGGAATCAGTTATTACACTATCTGGAATATAGATTACCAATATCGTTACAATGATCTTGAAGTATTTATAACGCTAAAAAATCTGTTGGCTAATGATGGGTTTTCACGAGACATGGCGAATTTTTCCCCCGAGCCTGTGCCAGCTTCAAATCCAGATCAAAGCTTTCTGCTAGGAATGAAGTATTATTTTTAGCCCTAACTTGCCGGGAGCAATCAAATACTAGCGTGATAATCTGAAATACTGTTAACCACAGCGTTCTTAAGAATCCTGTGGTTAACAGCTTACTGCGATTAGAACTTCAGGTAAGCACCCAGGAATGGCCCGGAGAATTCCATGTCGGCATAGGCATCATCGAGATCATCCAGAGTATAAACCTGTTTGCGATACCCGCCTTCTATACCGAGCAGGAAACTGGTGGTATAAGAAATCTTGGCCGTGAAGTCACTGATCGTGCTGCCACTGTATTTTACCATGCTGCCTTCAGCACCAATGAACAGCCCCTCCATAGGTGAGACGCCCGCCATCAGGTAGAGCATGGGGATGGTTTGTGAAAATGTGGCGGTGGTGGTGCCGGTGGTATCACCGATGATGGTTGCCTTGCCATCAAGCTTTTTGAGATTCAGACCGAAATCAAAGGACACCACGTTGTCCAGTAATTCCCAGTACAATGTTAAATCGGTCTGATTAAGGTTGAGCGTGCTGGTGAGGTTATCAGTGACGGGGTAGGTGACGCCATCAAAGACAATTTCTTTGCTGAGTTGACCGCTGCCGCCGTTTTCCAGTTTGGTTCCCATCAGCCGAACATTGGGTAATAGAGGAACAGGGTGCTCAAAACTGATGTAGTAGTAGCCTTCGGTTTTATCTGTCATATGTAAATCATTTTTGAGATCAGCAGATGCAGAGCTGCCACCACTTTTATATCGAAAATCCCCACTGGGATCATGATTCCATCCGCCCCCGCCGATTTGCAGGCCGATAAAATCAGCCTGAGCGGAAAATGATGCGGCAGAAAGTGAAAGACCTGCGAGCAATGCAATGGATAAACGGTGTTGTTTCATGGGTTTGTTTCCTTTGTTTTTAGATCTGTCGGAATATTGTCTTTATCGGCTGCTTAATAACAAGTTTTAGCAAATTATAATAAAAAATCGACAATCAGGAAGTGATTTGTGTAGTAATTCAAACAATAGCCTCGACGTTCTATTATTTTGCTTAATATTGACGCAATGTCAGGGTGTCGCCTCGCTGGCTGAACGCTAGTTGTTTAAGAAAACTCATGCCCAGCAGTATTTCCTCATTGCGCATATGCGGATTAATAGACGCACGCACATTGCGCAGCTGAATATCTCCCAAACTAATTTGCGCGATCACTGTGGAGTAAGCAGTGGCCGGACCTTTGGCGGTCTGATATGTCACCTTTCGCCCACGTTTTAGCCCCAGCTTATCGGCCACCCCGGCGGGGACAGCAACATCGGTTGCGCCGGTATCAAGCATGAACACCACCGGCTGGCTGTTAATCATGCCAGTGGCGACATAGTGACCATACTTGTTTCGTTTCAGACGTACTTCATGGTTAATCGTTTGTTCGGCACTCAGCTGCTGGTTGGGATTGTACTGGCGCTCTAAAATATCACTGAATATCAGGGTCAACAGCGCTACCAGCACTATCCACATACCGATGATCATAAATTTGCCCATGCGTTTTTGTTCGTCTTCAGGGCGCATCTGTCTTTTTTTTCTCAAGTTTATCCCGGTAGCGCAGACTGAGATCGGCATAGGCATCGATACGCCGATCTCGTAAGTAAGGCCATGTTCGGCGTACGGTCTCAGTGCGTGTCATATCAAGCTCAACAAGAACTATATTCGCTGCATTGTCGGTAGCTTCAGCTAGTATTTCGCCCTGTGAACCAGCCACAAAACTGGAACCCCAAAAATGGATTTGACCCTGCCCATCGTCAGCTTGTTCAATACCACAGCGGTTGCAGGCCGCAACGGGAATACCATTAGCGATGGCATGCGCCTGTTGAATAGTGCGCCAGGCGCTGAGCTGGCGCTGCTGTTCGTCAGCATCGTCGTCCCTATCCCAGCCAATTGCCGTGGGATAAAGCAGAATTTCCGCACCCGCCAGCGCCATCAGACGTGCCGCCTCTGGAAACCATTGATCCCAGCAAATCAGTACGCCAAGCTTACCCAATGAGGTCTGGATGGGGGTGAAACCGGTGTCACCGGGGGTGAAATAGAATTTTTCGTAATAGCCAGGATCATCGGGAATATGCATTTTACGGTAAAATCCGGCGATGGAACCATCAACGTCGAGTACCACGGCTGTATTGTGATAAAGTCCGGCTGCGCGTTTTTCAAACAATGAGGCGACAATCACGATGCCGAGTTCGCGGGCAAGCCTGGCAAGGCGGTCACAGGTCGGGCCGGGAATGGATTCGGCCAGATCAAAATAACGGGTCTGTTTCTGTTGACAGAAATACGGTGAACTATGCAGCTCCTGTAGCAAAATCAGTTGCGCACCTTTTGCGACCGCGTTACGAATAGCCGCGATACTGTAATCCAGATTATGCTGATAATCCTGGCTACATTCGTGTTGAATCAGGGCGAGGGATAGCGTGTTTTTGCTCATAGCAAGTTATGGGTAATACGTTTACTAAATTATAACGTAATGCCTGAGATTGAAGCTAAATATATTTATATTGCACGAATGCCTATAAATATAGAATACTATCAGGATACGATAATGGGGAAATGCGAATAATGAAAAATACACTATTGATATTATTGCTGAGTTTTTTTCTGTCACTCAGCGGTTGTGCGGGCAGTAGTAAAAAAAGCATGAGTTTTGAATCCACCATTCGTGCATATGAACAGACTATCCGTTGGGGCGATCTGGAAAAAGCCAATGGATTTCTCAAGGAGCCTGCTGATTTTTCCCTTGAACGCCATCAAAAGCTGAAAAAAACTCAGGTTAATGGCTATTATGTGTTGAGTCGTACCACCACGAAAGAGGGGCTTGAACAGGTAGTTGAAATTAAATATACCCGGGACGCCAGCGTCGTCGTGCGGACACTGACGGATGTACAGAAGTGGGTTTACGATGAAGAAGAAGAACGCTGGTTTCTAACTTCAAAAATCCCGGAATTCAAATAAACAACTCCGCAGCAAGCTGACGGGGTATGAGTGGTAGGTTCGCCTTCTACCCTTACGGGCACCATGAGGCGAACATGTGCGGCTGAAGCCGCGCCTACGATGTTGTTTCGCTGCAAGCAGTGGGGAATTAAACCCGTAGAGATTAAACAGCCAACCTGTGCCGTCTGTCGCAAGTTGATAGTGAGCTAATTTCATTATTTGTGCGTGCGGTCTTAAAATAACTAAAATTATTCTTTAGTTGTAGTCTAATAAGTCGATACACACCCTATAAATATTCAAAACAAAAAGGGTGTGTCATGCGTATTCCAATTTTGCTGTTCTGTCTACTTTTCCCCGGCGTATTACTAGCAGGCAATTTGTATTTTGCCTTCAACGGTATTTCCTATCACTTTGACCGCAGCCAAAAATACAATGAGACAAACCTCGGTCCCGGTCTGGAATACGATTTTGAGCATATCGGCAACTGGGTTCCCTTTTTAGCCGGGGGCACATTCCGAGACAGCAATAACGAAGATTCTAATTATCTGGCTGCGGGTGGCAAATACCGCATCCCACTATCACCAGACTGGGGACGTCTATACTTGGACATTGGCCTGACCGGGGTGGTAATGACGCGCAAGGATTATAAAGATAACCAACCTTTCCCTATCGCGGGGCCCTTTGTCTCTTTTGGTAATGATTATGCCGCTTTAAACGCGGCCTTTATTCCTGCGTTTTTGCCTAATTCCAAGAGCCTGTTATATTTTCAGGTGATGGTTCGAATATTTGAGTTTGATTAAGTTTTATTGTTCGAAAGACGGTGGCGGGTCAGGGCAGGGTAGACATCCCAATTCTGTAGCCAGTCTTCAACCAGGCTAGCTTCCATGGGGCGGGCAATAAAGTAGCCCTGTAGTTTGTCACAGCCAAGAATTTCCAGTAAATCCCAAATTTCCTGATCTTCCACGCCTTCGGCCACGACAGTGAGTCCAAGGTTGTGCGACAGATCGATGGTGGAACGCACTAGCACGGCATCATGATCGTTGTCACACATATCCATGACAAAAGATTTGTCAATTTTCAATTCATCAATGGGCATTTTCTTAAGATAACTCAGCGAAGAAAAACCAGTGCCGAAATCATCCACCGCCAGTTTAATGTTCATCGCGGCAAGCTGGTTCATGGTTTCAATCGCATGCTCAGGGTCAGCCATCATTGCAGTTTCGGTAATTTCCAGTAGTAAATGCTGCGGACCGATAGCATAGTGTTCAAATAGTTCTTTAATGTAATCGGCAAGCTGTGGATTCAGAAGATCCCACATGGACAGGTTGACCGCAATGCTAAGCTCATAGCCATTTTCAATCCAGTGAGCACACTGTTGCATCGCAGTTTGCAACACCCAGCGAGTCAGTTCCTTGATCATCCCGGTTTTTTCAGCCAGCGGAATTAATTCATCTGGTGGGATAAAGCCACGCTCGGGATGCTGCCAGCGAAGCAGAGCTTCGGCACCTATAACACGACCTGATTTAACATCAATTTTGGGCTGGTAATAGAGACAGAGTTTATTTTGCTCAAGTGCCTCATGGAAATCACTGATCAGAGACAGGCGGTTCACGCTGTTAAGATCGTGTGCGGGATCATAGATCATGTAGCCACAGGCCAGCCGTTTGCTATCGTACATGGCAACATCGGCACAACGGATTAGGGTGTCGTGATCTTCTCCGTGCAAAGGGTACAGGGCAATGCCGATACTGCCGCCAATGCGTAATTGAAAATTATCAATTTCCAGCGGCTCCTGCAAAATGTGTACAATTCTTTGCGCCACTTCTTCAGCATAATTAAGCGTAACACCCGGCAATAGCAAAGCAAATTCATCACCGCCCAGACGGGAAATAAAGTCAGTTCTCCGTAGACAGGTTAGCAGACGCGCCGAGACTTCCTGCAGAACCTTGTCACCCAACTGATGTCCCAGTGTGTCGTTAATTTCCTTAAACCGATCCAGATCCAGCAACA
Organism: uncultured Thiohalophilus sp.; assembly: GCA_964539595.1. Lineage (GTDB taxonomy): Bacteria > Pseudomonadota > Gammaproteobacteria > UBA6429 > Thiohalophilaceae > JAADGZ01. Next base: position 28,470 of record CAZIJT010000008.1, read on the forward strand.
GCAGTCCAATAGATAGTTTACGAGGAGCAAGACGGAGAATTTCCTTTTCCATGTGGTTTTTGAGCTGGAAGCGATTAGGTAAACTGGTGAGCGCATCATGCGTGGCCTGATATTCCAGTTGGCACTGTCGGTCACGGATTTTTTGTGAGGTTTCAGTAAATGCCTGGATCAGGTTGCGAGTTTCATTCAGTTGTACCGATGATAGATTTTCAATACTCTGTTCCCAGCTCTCCGAGTGCAATGCACGGGTAACGGTGCTAATGGGTTGCAGAATCTTGCGCTGCAGATAATAGTAACCGGCGGCAACCACCAGCAGTAATAGTATGACCAATCCCCATAGCGTATAAGTGCTACTTTTGGCGACCTGAGTCAGGCTGGTTAGATCTTTTGAAAAAGATGTTTCCAGATCTTGATCAAGCTGCTGTAGGCGATGCCAGATTTTGTCATAAAGGGGGCTGATGATATTCTTTATAAAAGGCACATCAGCACGCCATTCAGCAGATTTATGTGTGGTTTTCATCTTTACATACGCTGTCCACCATTCACTGGCACTCTGTTTCATCTCACTAAGTGATTGGCTGCCTTGCAAGCCAAGTTGTCCCTGTTGTTCCTTTTCATCCAGCATTTCCAATAGGTGCTGAATCTGCTGATATTTAATATTGATGTTCCTGGCATGTACTCGGAATCCACTTTCCGGGTTACCGAAAATGCCTGAGAGATTTAACAGGTAGAGGCGGAAATTGCTGATCATGCCGACCCATTCATGCTGGCATGCTTCGAAAAGTTCATGGTTCTCAAGGTTGACTTGATCCATGTTGGTATTGCTGACCTCATTCAGACCCAGGCTTGCAGCGGTGTAAAAGCCAAGGTTATCGGTAGACATGACTTCCTGAAGAATAGGGCTTGCCGGAAACAGACGATCAACATGGCTACGTATTCCCGCTAGCTCGATGGAAGCCTGTTTTAGTATCTTGATGTGGGTGTAAAGCTGTTTGATCTCATTTTCAAGTCCTGCACTGTGAATCCAGGCTGTTTTTTTCAGTGTCGAGGTGTTGCGCAAAGCGGATTCAAAATGGCTATTGACGGTATGCTGATATTTTTGCAATGGCGTGAGAAGAAAGGCTTTTTGCACATTTTCAGCTTGCCAGATGGCATTGCGGATCTGGCGGCTGTACTCGATGGCCTCATTACGGATTTTGATAGTGAGATGACTCTGGGTTTCAGTGCGAGACAGGTAAACCTGAGCAACAAGGGCTGCGCTGAGAATGACAAGCGTTAGAACGCCGGCAATCAAAAGATAATGGCCGCGTAGCGAGTTAAACCATATTGAATCTGTTCTGTTGTTAAGCAAGGAGTTTCCACATTATTGTTGAGTGTTAATCGCAGATACCGATTACACTCTTTCATCGGCGAAATTGTATGATTTCTTTAATATCCAGAGTATTTTTCTAGTTATTATCAGATAGATATAGGGGGCTAGCTTCTTTAACCGGTAATTTAATGCCCTGCATAAAAGTCAGCAATAACATCATGGAAGCGATCTTCGATGTGTGAGCGTTTTATTTTCATGGTTGGGGTAATCAGGCCGTTATCGATACTCCAGGGTTCCAGAGTGGCCTTGATGGCGTAGAGTTTGGCGTAGCCCGGAAAGCTGGAAAGTTTAGCCGCGATGTGTTCCAGCAGCGCCTGTTGAACGCTCTCAATATCAAGGCTGGCAGTGTTTTCAGGATCGACAGAAAGACTGCTCGCCAGTTGCGCCCATTTGTCCTTATCGAGAACCACGATGGCGGAGAGAAAGGCTCGACCTTCGCCGATAATCATGACCTGCTCGAACAGCGGATCGGTGCTGATGGCCAGCTCTATATCGGCAGGTGGAATCTTTTCACCGTTGGAGAGCACGATAATGTCTTTGAGTCGGCCAGTAATATAGATTCGACCCTCACGGATTTCAGCAATATCACCGGTATGCAGCCAGCCATCCTCATCGATAATTTCGTTAGTCGCGTCCTCATTTTTATAATAGCCCAGCATCATGCCGGGGCTGCGTACGATTAGCTCACTATTGTCGCCAACACGCACTTCCACCTCCGGCAGAGGTTGACCCACGCTAAAGGGATCGTTGTCATCCAGACGGTTGGTGGAGATCACCGGGCTGAGTTCGGTCATCCCATAGCCCTGAGTGATGGTAATGCCCAGCCCCATAAAAGTACGTGCAATATCGTTCGCCAAAGGCGCACCACCGCAGACGGCCAGACGCAGCCGACCACCCAGTTTGGCGCGGATTTTTTTTGCCACTAGCATATTGAGTAACGGCCAGAGTAGTTGTGCTGTTGACCAACTTTCTCTGCCTTGTGAAATTAAAAATCGTTGCCAGCCCACGGCCACGGTTTTTTCGAATAGCTTGCGGGCAAAGGCGGGTTTTTCGGCCAGTTGCAATTGAATTTTGTTATACACTCGCTCGAAAATACGCGGCACGGTCACCAGAATAGTGGGACGGATGAACAGCATGTCCTCGGCCAGTTTTTCAATTGAACGGGAAAAGGCCACGCTCGCGCCTACCTGCATCGCCATGTAGTAGCCTACCGTGCGCTCGAACATATGCGAGAGGGGCAGGAAAGATAGAAAGACGTCACTCATGTAAAAATGGTCACAGCGCTGGGCACTGTCGGCGTTCCAGAGAATATTGGCGTGACTGAGCATCACCCCCTTGGGATTGCCAGTGGTGCCGGAGGTATAGACAATAGTCGCCAGTGCGTCATTGGGTAGATCCAGCTTTTCCAGTGCCGGGCCGTTGGCAGGCAGCCAGTCGTTGAGATTTTTAAGACGGGTGTCATGCGCGTTATCAAGTGGAGTCAGGCTGATAATACGCTGCACATCCTGCATGCTATTGTAGGCTTCACAGAGACATTGCCAGTGCGCTTCAGTTTCGATCACAATCAATTTGATTCCGGCATTTTGCATGATATAGCCGGTGTTGTCGGGACGGTCGTTGGCATACAGTGGTACCAGTACCAGTTGCAGCGAGAGCGCGGCCTGTTCAAACATAATCCATTTGGGACAGTTGCGTGCAATCACCGCAACACGATCTCCCACCTGTAGATCTTCGGCGACCAGTGCCGCCTTCCAGCGCGCCACTTGATCAGCAAACTGTTGCCAGCTTAGATCTCCCCACTGGTTTTGCGCGGCATCAAAGCAACGATAGGCCAGCGCATTAGGACTGCGCCTGACGCGTTCCAGCAGCAGGTTATGCAGGTTGCCCACACTGTCGGGGGAAATGATGTCCTGTGGTAAATCAGCCATTGTCTTGTTCCTGCTCAACTTCGGGTTCCAGCCATACCTGCCAGCCCGCATCCGGCGCAAAGCGCTGACCATAACGCTGTTGTAATTGTTCCAGCATTTTATACACCTGCTGTGCGCCGCGATCCTGTAGATAGTGCATGGGACCACCGCGGAAGGGCGCAAAGCCAGTGCCGAAGATAATACCCGCATCGGCCAGCTCGGCATTCTCCACTACGCCATCACGCAGACAGGCGACCACCTCGTTAACCATACGCAGAATCAAACGTTCCTGAATATCGGCGGGCGGGATGTAATCCTTGTCCACCGGTGTTTTTATCGGCTTGCCTTTTTTAAATGTATAGAACCCCTGACCGGATTTTTTGCCCAGTTTTCCCTGTGTCACTAATGTTTTAAGCCGTTCGGGAATCTGGATGTCCATGTTCTGTGAAAGAATCTCAGCCACGTTTAAACAGATATCCAGACCGACGGTATCGGCCAGTTCAATCGGTCCCATCGGCATGCCGAACTCCACGGCTTCATCGTCAATAACTTTTAGCGGGATGCCTTCTTCAGCCAGTACCACGGCCTCAATCAGATAGGGCATGAGTACGCGATTGACCAGAAATCCGGGGCTGCTGGTTACCGGCAGGGGCAGACGGCTGATAGATTTGGCAAAGGCACTGGCACGCTGCACATTGTCTTCGCTGCTGCTTTTACCGTAGACGATTTCTACCAGCGGCATTTTTGCCACCGGATTGAAAAAGTGCAGGCCGACCAGACGCTCCGGTTTTGCCAACGCCTCGGCTAGTTCTTCCAATGGGATGCTGGAGGTGTTGGTGCAGAGCAGGGCAGTGTCTTTCATCTGCGGTTCGATTTCCTGGAACAGTTGTCGCTTAACCTCGGCGTCCTCAAAAATGGCCTCGATCACCACATCGGCACGGGCAAGTCCATAACCGGGTAGATCCGGCATCAGCCTGTCCAGCGTGGTGGCAACCAGACGGGGGAGTTTCAGACGTTTTTTATAAAGAGCAAATGCGCGTTTAATCACCCGCCCCAGAGTTTCGTGTTCACGATCCTGAATGCTAACCTGATAGCCCTGTAGCGCACACCAGGCCGCGATGTCGCCGCCCATGACCCCGCCACCGATAACATGCACATATTTCGGTGTGTGTTCCAGCTTGTGTCCAAGGCCTTTCAGGGTTTCCTGTAATTTGAAAACACGGATCAGATTCTGCGCCGTGCGCCCGACCAGCAGTTTGGCAACCGAGGCGGCTTCTTCATGCAGCATCTGTTCGCGATCATCCGCATAGTGTCGCCAGAGATCGATCAATGCATAGGGGGCAGGGTAGTGCGCACGCGCAGCTTTTTTGGCCACAGTTTTGACCATGTACTTCGCTATCCACGGGCGTAGAATTTTATGATTAAGCAGGCTTAACCAGCGGGGCAGGGCTTTCTTTTTTGGCGGCTTGCGCAGGGTGCTACGCGCCGCATTAATAAGGTGACGCTTGGGCACGGCATAATCGATCAGTCGCATTTTTTTCGCCGCGCGTGCCGAGAAGCTGCGGCCGGTAAGCATAATGTTTAACGCCGTCAGTGGTCCCGCCGCTTCCAGTGCGCGCACCGTACCGCCGAAACCAGGGTGAATGCCGAGGCGTACTTCGGGCAGACCTAGGCGAGTGTCAGGACTGTCCTCGGCAATCCGATAACGGCAGGCCAGCGCCAGTTCCATACCACCGCCCAGACAGTAACCGTGAATTAGCGCGACGGTTGGACAGCTCAGGCTTTCCAGTAAATTAAAGATACGATGCCCACGTTGAATCGCTTCCAGTGCGGCATGTTCAGACTCAAACTGGGTAAACTCGCCGATATCAGCACCGGCAATAAAGCCGTTGTGCTTGGCTGAACGAATCACCAGACCCCGAGGCGGGTGCTGGTGTAGATGATTCAACGCATCTTCAAGTTCGGTTAGCACCGCTGCACAAAGCGTGTTGCTGGAGCTGTTAGCTTTATCCAGATGCAGCCAGACAAAGTTTTCATCGTCCTGTTCGAATTGCCAGTGCGTGTATGTTTTAGTTGTTATCTCGGTGCCCATTCGCTACGCCCTCTCGATTAACATTGCACCACCCTGACCGCCACCGATACAGAGGCTGGCAATGCCGCGTTTGGCCTGTTTGCGCTCCAGCACCGAGAGCAGGTGCAAAACGATACGCGCACCACTGGCACCAACCGGATGACCGAGACTAATGCCACCGCCATCAATATTGAGACGTTCCTGATCGAGACTGCCAAACGGCGTTTTTAGCCCCAGCTCATCCCGGCAGTAGTCTTTATCTTCCCATGCTCGCAGACAGCCGATGACCTGCGCGGAAAAGGCTTCGTTGATTTCCCAGTAGTCGATGTCATCGAGTTTCAGGCGCTTCTTTTTTAGCATCGGTGTGATCGCATGCACTGGACCCAGCCCCATTTGTGCCGGTTCCAGTCCCGCCCAGTGACAGTCTTTTATCTCGCCACGTACCGTGAGGCCATGTTGCTTTACTGCGGTTTCACTGGCCAGAATCAACATCGCTGCGCCATCGGTCACCTGCGCGCTGTTACCGGCGGTTACTGCACCAAAAGGTCGGTCAAACACCGGGCGCAACTTGCCCAGTTTTTCTATTGAGGAATCGCTACGCACCCCATCATCTGCCGCATAGATCTTGCCGCGAGTATCGTAGAGTGCTTCGATTTCATCCAGATGCCCGGCTTCGATAGCGGCGGCCAGACGTTGATGACTACGCACCGCATAGGCATCCATTTCTTCGCGGCTGATGTTAAAACGGTAAGCCAGGTTTTCAGCCGTCTGCCCCATAGAGAGACCAACGACTGGATCAGTGAGACCGCGCAGCAGGCCGATAACGGGTTTGAAGTGTGCCGGGCGTAATTGCCCCAGCGTCTTTAAGCGCAGCGGGAATGTTTTCGCACTCATCCATGCTCCCAGCCAGGCCACCATCGCGGTGCCCAATAGCACCGGTGCATGGCTCATGGCTTCCACCCCACCGGCAAGAATAAGCTCGGCACGACCGCTACTGATATTTTTTGCTGCACAGTCCAGCGCCTGCATACCGGACGCACAGTTGCGCTGTACCGTCCAGGCGGGGGTCTGTTTGCCACAGCCTAAACGCAGACTAATCACTCGACCGATGTTGACTTCATTTGGCCCCGGCATCACGCAACCCATAATGACTTCATCAAAAGCCTCTGCTTCAAAAGGCTGCCGCGCCAGCAGTGGACGACCACAACCAATGGCTAACTCAGCGGCATGAAACGAGCCGGGTTTATTGCGGGCTTTTAGCTGCGGGGTGCGACTACCATCAACGATATACACTGCGCGTCCATTATTTACGCTGCGTTTGCGGCGAACCGCTTTCTTCTTCGTAGTGGTGGGGGTGTCAGTTTCAGCCATATTGGTTTCCTGTCCATTTGTTTTTAGGTTTGGCTAATCGGATTGATTAGGAAAATCATCTACGCGAATTACATCTGTACGCGCCGCATCGGCTTCACGAATGAGCGTTGCATCCTGTTCACTGATAATACCTTTCTCAATGCCAACTTCAAGCCTGCCCTCAAGGCCACGATGATCGGCTTTGTAATCGCGCAGTCCCTGACGCAGTTTGCGTTCGGCATGATCGGCGCGGATAACTTTATTCAGCGCATCATCCAGCCGAGCAATTGCTTCATTGGTATCTTTTGGAAGATAAATGCCCTCGGTCAGCCGGTCGCGTGAATTTGAAGGTATCAATAATTGTTCAGCAAGTTGATGGCCTAGCTTATCGGAAGGCGGTGAGAAGTGTCGCCCCAGTGGAAAAATCATCCAGCGCAATAAAAAAGCGACCGGACGCAACGGAAAGTTTTGTAACAGGCCATCAATAGCCTTCTGAATTTCTGAGAGAGAATATTGCAGGCTCCAGTGCAGCAGCGGCTGATCGGATTTGGGGCTGCCCTGATCTTCAAAACGTTTGAGTACTGCTGAGGCCAGATATAAATGACTGAGTACATCGCCGAGTCGAGCGGAAAGACTTTCCTTGCGTTTCAGTGTGCCGCCAAGTGTCATCAGTGCGGCATCGGTGAGCAGGGCAAAAGCGGCACTCATGCGGGTAAGATGCTGGTAGTAACGCCGGGCGGGGGAATAGCCGGGGGCAAAAATAAACAGCGAACTGGTCAGCGCATGGAACAGGCTGCGCACGCTATTCATCATCACAAAACGCAGGTGACCAAACAGGGCGCGATCAAATTTTTCCAGCGAGAGTTCTGGATCTTCTTCACTAATGGCTTCCATTTCTTTAAACACATAAGGGTGGCTGCGAATCGCACCCTGACCAAAGATAATCATGCTGCGGGTCAGGATGTTCGCGCCTTCCACAGTGATGCTAATGGGGATGCCCTGATAAGCACGTCCCATAATATTGCGTGGTCCCAGACAAATTCCTGCGCCGCCAAGAACGTCCATCGCATCATTGACCACTGTGCGCATGCGTTCGGTTAAATGATATTTAACGATGGCCGAGATCACCGAAGGTTTTTCGCCTCGATCCAGTGCGGTCGCGGTAAGAGTACGAGCCGCATCCATCATATAGGTATAGCCGCCGATGCGTGCTAGTGCTTCCTCTACGCCTTCAAAGCGGCCAATAGGCAATTTGAATTGAGTGCGAATACGCGCATAAGCGCCAATGCCCCGCGCGGCCAGCTTGCCTGCACCGGTACTCAGTGCAGGGAGAGAAATGCCACGGCCATCGGCCAGACATTCCATTAGCATGCGCCAGCCCTGACCAATGCGCTCCTGGCCACCGATGATCCAGTCCAGCGGCACGAATACATCCGTGCCGCTATTAGGCCCGGTCATAAACGGCAGATTAAGTGGGTTGTGGCGACGACCGATATTCACACCGTCGGTATCAGTTGGAATCAATGCCAGAGTAATACCGCGATCTTTTTCATCACTGAGTAATTGATCCGGATCGTAGAGCTTAAAGGCCAGTCCGAGCAGCGTGGCAACCGGACCTAAGGTGATATAGCGTTTCTCCCAGGTCAGGCGCATGCCGAGTACGTCTTTCTCGCCCTGAAAATCCTGCCGACAAACAATGCCGTAATCAGGAATCGCACCTGCATCACTGCCCGCATGGGGGCTGGTGAGCGCGAAGCAGGGCACTTCTTCACCTGCTGCCAGACGCGGCAGATAATGATTTTTCTGTTCCTCCGTCCCGTATTCCAGCAGCAGCTTGGCCGGGCCTAATGAATTGGGCACCATCACCGACACCGCCGCAGTAATGCTGCGCGTGGCAATCTTCATAACAATGGCGGAATGGGCGAGGGCGGAGTAATCCAGTCCGCCGTATGATTTGGGAATAATCAGGCTAAAAAAACCGTTCTTTTTTATGAACTCCCAGGCCTCGGGAGGCAGATCTTCTCGCTCGGCGGTGATCTCCCAGTCGTTAAGCATGGCGCAGAGTTCATCCACCGAGCCATCGAGGAAGGCCTGCTCTTCAGCGCTCAGATGGGGGGCGGGAAGCTGGCGTAGCTTTTTCCATTGGGGACGGCCACTAAATAGCTCGCCGTCCCACCAGACTGAGCCAGCATCCAGTGCTTCTCGCTCGGTCTGTGACATGCGTGGGGTAACGCGGCGGAAGATGTTTAACAGCGGTTCGGAAATCCAGCGCAGACGCCAGCTGCGCGACTGTTCGACCTGCTGATTCATGTGCGTTCTCCTTGTGAGTTGGCAGATGGCCTTGCCGCTGTATTATTTGAGTTGGAATTGTCTGATGAGTTCCCGCCACCTGCGGTTGTATTGTCCATTGTGGGGCTGGTGTTATAGCAGTCATCCGGGTTATTGCAGTACATATCTGAACTGGCCCAGGGCAGGTGTCGGTAAAGCGATAAATCATCGAGATTGAAGAAGGGATATTTAACGATGTCAAAATAGGGCGAAAAGTCAAAATCCCGTGGCGTCAACAAACGCGGATTGCGCTGATATAGATGGATTTTGTTATCCGGGGTTTTCTCAGCAAAGGGTAGAATAGGAAAACGTACCGACTGAAAGGCTTCACCGATCATAGTTGAGCATACCGTGCGAGTCTGTAGTCCCGGATTGTGTGAGAACAGGCTGGAACGCCAGCGCCGAGGAATAAAACTATAGGGCAACATGAAGCGAGCCAGATCCAGCAAATGGCGAATATCGTAATCGCTACCCAATTTGCCAATAGCGTAGCGGATCACATTGCGGGTATCTTCGGGTGACAGCCCCTTGGGACGGCAAATACGTAAATGTTCCCCTGCGTATTTTTCCAGCGGGTAAATCACCGTGCCTTCACCCAACAGAGCTTCAATAATGTAGGGCTTGTCCATGTCCAGCCGATGTTCACTGACCAGCCGGTTTTGCAGGGGACGATCATTGAGTTCGTAGAGGCGGCCAATGTAAAGAGCCGAATGGGTCCAGGGACTCTGAGTAATGAGTTTGATAACCTCGGAAACCCGCGTGCGCCCTTCAACCAGAATCACATCACCGGGATGGATTTCATAACAGAGGCGCTCAAAACTGGTCAGTGAGGCAAGATCATGATCAGGCGAAGTTTCCTGATTCAACCAGCGGGCAATGGCTGCCATCAGGCGTTTTCTGAGACCAACAACGTTCATAATTCATCTTCTATTTTTTAACCTGTCTTAATTCTAGTAGAAAAATCAAATAGAAACGGCAACTATGTCGAGAAAGTTGAAAGAAGTGCCGGCCTCACGCCTATGCATTATTGTTGCGTTAGAGAATGCTGGGGAGCACCTGGCAAAGCAGGCTGGACAATGCCCAGCAAGCCGTCAGGCGTTAAAATTATCCGCAAGCTTTACGGCTTCACTGATTTTCTGTTTGTGGGTGTAAAAATGAGGCGAAAAACGCACGCCCTGACCCCGAGCAGCACAGACCACAGCTTTTTTCATCAGCCCGGCGTACAGTTGCTGAGCAGGAATATGCTGATGCTGGAATAGCGCAATCCCGGCAAAGCGACCCTCGTTTGTGTCGGACAGCATGTGCAGATTTTTTGCCGCCTTGATCTCAGCAAACAGGTGCCGAGTATTGTCAAGCAACTGCTGCTCAACCGTCTTCATGCCGGTTTCAAGCAACAAGGATAGACTGGCACTTAATGCCTGAATACCCAGCATGTTAGGACTACCACATTCAAAACGGCGGGCGCTGTGCGCGATTTGCCAGTCTGGGTTATCAAAATTCAGGTAGTCCTCGGCCATGTGCCAGCCGAACTGATGTAAATTTAATTGCTCACGGGCTGCGGGGCGACTGTAGAAGAAAGCCAGGCCTTCTGGACCCAGCATCCACTTATGGCCATCAGCCATGACAAAATCGGCCTGCATTTCTTCTACATCCGTTTGTAGCGCACCGACGCTCTGGATAGCATCGACACAGAATAGTACCCTGGTTTTGCGGCAGGCTTTGCCCAGCATGGGGAGATCCATTCGCAGACCACTGGCATATTGCACTGAGCTGATTGATAGCAGTCGAGTATGACTGTCCATCGCATCAATCAAGGCCTGTTCTGGCGACGAGCCTGAGCCAAGATCAATTTGCCGTAGTTGTACCCCCTGTGCTTGCAGTGATTCCCAGACCATGCGATTGGATGGAAACTCCTGATCACTAATAATAATGTTGTCGCCCTGTGACCAGGATATGCCGTGAGCAACTACAGACAGGGCTTCAGACGTGTTTTTTAATAAGGCAATATCATCTGCACTATGCGCATTAATCAATAGTCTGAGTTGTTCGCGCAGCTGGGTTTCCTGCTTCGCCCAGTCAGGGTAGTGATAAGCACCCTGGTGGGTATTTTCATCGGCAAAATGTTTGACCGCCACGCTCGTGCGTTGAGGCCAGGGAGAAACAGCAGCATGGTTAAGGTAAACAAGATCCTCATCGAGAGGAAATTCTCGAACAAGATCAGTTTCGTGCATGCTTATTCAATATCAGCTAATGGATCAGACCAGTTGTCAGGGCGCATGGCAACATCAGTGTCGCCCATGTCATCGGCAACAAGATCATCAAATGGACCTGACCAGTCTTCTGGCTCAGCAGCGGGTTCGAGATAAAGTTCATTCCAGTTATCGAAATCCAGCTCTTCGATATCGCTTTCAAAATACTGGATCTCAATAGTCTGGCTATCAGCATCAATGGCGACAATTTTGAATGTACGGTTTTCTTCGCGGTTGCGATACCAGTCATTTATAGTGGGCTCATAATGTTTTCGCATGAGACAACTCCCTCAAAGTGAATGACATGTAAGCGATGCTACGGCATCAAGTTTGTAACTAACCATAGGCCTGTTTATCAGTATTAGGTAATGATACATATCAATTAACGCTGTAAAAAATACCTGACACTATCTATATGCCTATGCCCTGTGAATCAGTCAACAGTTGACTGCGATTCCAGATTTCATTGAAAAAATTAATCAGGCTGCGTGCCTGTGCAGGGTGATTAAAATTAACTTCAGCTTCATGACCTGTGCCCATACGATGATCAAGAAAGCCGGTAATATCAGCCACCACAAAGGCATGATGATAGGCACGTTCAGATTGGCGTATTTGCACATGACTGGGGCTACGTTGAGCGAGCTGGAATAATTGTGGCGCATTGCGGCGGGTACGATCAATATCCGCTACTAAAACTTTGATGCTCGAATGACTAGTGTTACATAGCAGTTGCCGCAAGGCTTCGATAAAGGCCGTAGAATTAAATAATTCAGCCGATAGATTGATATCAAAAACATGCAGACTGGTACTGGCCTGTTGTGCCAGTTTATTAATAATCAACTGACAGGCAGCAAAATCTGTAACTTGAAAAGCCGTGCTGTTTTTACCGAGAATGTGCTCTGTATCCATAGCTTAAGTGTAGGCGGATTATTAACTGTTTGCGAGATTTAAGTCTGATTTAGTTTAAACGGTGAATGTTGACAAAGCTCTTCAATATAATGTTGCATAGCCGTGCGTTCGCGTTGCAGAAATTGATCAATCACCTGACGAAACTGCGGCTGGGCAATCCAGTGAGCAGACCATGTGGGCGTAGGCAAAAAGCCACGACTAATTTTGTGTTCACCCTGTGCGCCAGGTTCAAAGCGTTGCAGGCCGTGATCAATGCAATACTTCAGCCCCTGATAATAACAGGCTTCAAAATGCAGGCTGTGGAAATCTTTGCTGCATCCCCAGTGTCGTCCATAGAGTACAGTCCTGCCCCGAAAATTAAAGGCGCTGGCAACATACTCATTCTCGCACTTTGCCATTACCAGTACAACATTGTCGGCCATGGTGCGGCTTATCTCTAAAAAAAATCCGAGGGAGAGGGTGGCATAACCACTTTTTTTGTCAAAGGTGCTGCAATAAAATTTATGAAATATCTGCCATTGCTGTTCGCTGATTTCATCGCCGTGAAAAACTTCCAGCATGACTTTTTGATCCTGCACCTGACGCCGTTCTCGCTTAATCAGTTTACGTTTTTTTGAGGTTAGGTATGAAAGATAGTCATCGAAGTCTTTATAATTTTTATTCTGCCAGTGAAATTGGCAGCCGAGTCGCAGCATGTAATCAGGATGT
>CAZIJT010000009.1:0-37224 GCA_964539595.1 uncultured Thiohalophilus sp.
GCAAATAAACTTCCCCGCAGCAAGCTGACGGGGTATGAGTGGTAGGTTCGCCTTCAGGCGAACATGTGCGGCTCACCTGTGCCCGCAGGGTAGAAGCCGCACCTACAATAGAACTTCGCAGCAAGCTGCGGGGAATTACACCCAAAGAGATTAAAACCCGTAGATATTAAATAAACAGAATATAGTTAATCACTCCACCAATATGGGTGAATAGCCACAGACTAATAAAAATTAGTCCATATAGCTTGTGATGTCGATTTAGGTATAGGTGGCTATCAGGATGTCTTTCCTGCCAAAGGCGGGCAACCACCAGCGCAGTCGCCCCTAACAGGGCAATCAGGCCAAGCGTTCCATGAAAAGCCAGCCAGAGAATAAAATTTTCACTTATTTCCAACAACGGGCGGGGTTGGCTGCTCTGCCATAAATACACCCCAATAAAAACCCAGGCGGCCAAGGTCAAAAACATCATCAGTTGACGATGACGCTGACGCATCCCTAAACCCGCCAGTCGCCATGAAAGCAATAACAGGAAAAAAGCCAGCACTGTCCATAACAGGCTAACATTTAAAAATATATCGCGTGCAGACATCGTTTTAAAATCTCGGTTATTTTTATACAGCATAGACTGAAACATCACTGTTTTCAGACTATATTAGGGACGCTCTGATTTATTCAGTTCGTCCTGAAAATAATTTCAAATTTTTATACGATAATTATTCAAAAACTTTGCGTCTCAGCGCTTTAGTTTGTCCGTGCTTTGTTTTTTTATCCATGCGTTTTTTCTGTGAATTACGTGTTGGCCGAGTAGCTCTACGTTTTTTTTGCGTTACTGCAACAGCCTGGATAATAGTCTGCAATTGCCGCAGCGCAGCCTCTCGATTTTGTAACTGGCTACGATGTTGCTGCGCTTTGATAACAATTACGCCATCTTTGGAAATACACTGGCGATTAAGTTTTAGCAGACGTTCTTTATAAAATGCGGGTAACGATGAACGATGAATATCAAAACGCAAATGAATGGCGGTTGCCACTTTATTCACATTTTGCCCGCCTGCACCCTGGGCACGAATAGCCGAGAAGCTTACCTCGTGATCAGCAATAGATACGCTGGAAGAAATATACAACATGATATTAAACGCCTAAAAACTTTCCGCACGACTCAGCTGCGGGAAATAAATTTTCCCGTAGTAGAATTAACCTTGATCATTTCACCATTTTCAAGATATTCCGGCACCTGGATTTCCAGCCCCGTCGATAAGGTCGCGGGTTTAGTGCGCCCGGTGGCCGTTGAACCTTTAATGCCTGGTGTCGTCTCAGCAATCTCCAGACTCACCGACTGCGGCAGCTCAATCGTCAAAAGATTACCATCCACCAACAATGCGGTGATACCTTCCAGCCCTTCAACCAGATAACCCAACTGTTCGCCAAGATCATCTTCATTCAGGCTATATTGACTGTAGTCATCCATATTCATAAAAGTATACGTGTCACCATCCTTGTAGGAATATTGCACCTGTGTACGCAAACAATCCGCGTCCTTAAGAAAGTCATCCCCTTTATAGGATTCATCCAGTTTTTGTCCTGTCTGTAAATTATTAAATCGAATCTTGTACAAGGTAGATGCGCCGCGCGACGACGGGCTTTTTGCTTCCACCTGTTTGACCGCATGTGGCATACCGTTGATATCCACCACCATGCCGCGTTTTAGATCGCCTGCTTTTGGCATTTACCTGCTCCTAATTTTACAAATTTCATACTAAACTTTTATACTACTAGCCCAAAACGCTCTATTATATTTAATCGAGCATGATCAATATAGTGTATTGATACAATATTTTTACGATAAGCAGCAACGTCGATAGACGTTGCTGTTCATGCAGGTTGGAAGTTTCTATGCAGTGCCTGTTTCAAAAAGCTGCAACAACTGAAAAATCAGGCGGCCAGTAAAACTCTATGGCTGTTATTTTTTACAGGTTGATATTAATACTGCCGTTGGCCCTTCACAGGGATTGGATGTAAACCTGGCAGCTTTGACCGCTTTAGCCGGCGCGCCTTCCTGCGTAGTAGTCGCCGAAACCACTGCTGTAGCGTCCACCTCGGGCTCATCAACCATGAAAGGTTCAGGCAAAACTTCGGCCACCGCCTCGACCCGCTTCGGTTGCGCTACAATTTCCGGCTTGATTCTCGACGCCGCCAGCACAGCTTCCTGCTCTCGCTGTTTAACCCGGTTTGCTTCAAGTTCAGCCGCATGGGTGCGTTGTAGATCCAGTAAGGCCTGTTCTTTTGCCTGCCGTTCTTTTTGCATGGCCTGCTCAGCTTCTAACTTGGCCTGTAATAATTCCTCCCGTGCTTTAGCGATAGCCAGTGCCGCATCCCGTTCATGCTGAAGTGCGGTCGCACGTGCCAGACTGGCTTCTTTTTCCTGGGCAACGGTTCTGTTTTTCTCTTGCTCAACTTCACGTTGTTGTTGAATAGCCTGCAACTTGAGTGCGAAATTATTTTCAATTTCACTCATCCGATCTGCAATTTTACTTTCATCCACTACTGAGGCATTAAGGTTGTCCATTTTATACAAAATGGTGGCAGCAATTGATAATAATAAACCAAAGGCAAAACCAAGAATAATAAAGCCAAATTTACCCGCGCCTCGACTTGTTGCAATGTTCTCGGGTTTTTCAATTATACCCTCAGCATTTTCGGCTACCGGTTCATTAGCTGATTCTTTTCTTGCTGGATGATTAATAGCGGATAGATCTTTTATCGGTTGTTCCCGGTCATTATTTTCATTCTTATTATTTTTTATCGGGATTTTTTTGCCTGGGATTTTCTTATCTTCCGCACTACCTTCTACTTTGTTTTGCAGATTCATTGCTTTTGAAAAATACTCTGCCTGTTTTAATGAAGTAACCGAGGCTTTTTGTATTGGGGAAACATTAGCAGAGCTTGCCGCAACTTTATTATCACTAGCGGCCACAACTTTTGGCCGTGAGCATGGCTCATCATAGCTCGAGGTTTCGCCGCAGGATGTTATTTTATTATCCAGCGTTAATTCAAGCTCGGCATCCTCAGCAATAACAACGTTTTGTTCTTCGGCTTTTATTTCTGTAAATGCAGTTTCCTCATTTAACTCATGGTAATGAGGTAAAATAGTATTTTCATCTCTTTCTTTTACCACATCATTGATAATATTCTCGTCAATAACTTTAATGTCTTCAGCATAGCCATAAACCAGCGCGGTATCACAAAGTAGATTTATTAACCGTGGCAATCCTCGACTGTGTTTATAAACTGCCTGACAAGCACTGTCATCAAAGATATCAGCCTCTGCCCCGGCAACCTTGAGTCGATGACGGATGTAGGCGCACGTTTCATTTTCATTGATCGCTTCAAGTCGGTAATCAACCGCAATACGCTGGGCAAACTGACGCAGTTCCGGGCGTTGTAAATTTTGCAATAGTTTTGGTTGACCCATCAGGATCATTTGTAATAGTTGATCCTTGTCTGCATTAACATTGGATAACATGCGCAGTTCTTCTAACGCGGCAGGCGACATATTCTGCGCTTCATCAATGATCAGCACCGTATGGTGTTTTTTTGCATATTGGTCGATAAGAAAATCGACAAAGCACTGATAGAGTTCTGTTTTGCTTTTATTCTGGTAGGGCAGATCGAATGACATCAGAATCCAGGCCAGCAATTCTTCAAAGGATTCATGCGTATTGGACAGCAGGCCGATGGTCGTGTCTTTATCAAAACGATTTAACAGATGCCGAATCAGAGTAGTTTTACCGGCACCCGCCTGTCCGCTAATAACACAGAAGCCCGCCTGATTGAGAATGCCATACTCCAACAGGGTTAACGCCTTCTGGTGATGACGGCTCAGATAAAGATAATCAGGATCGGGCAACAGCGAAAAAGGCTTCTCCGATAGACCGTAATAATTTTCGTACATGACTCAAGGCTCCCCAACATTATATTTTTTGCTTTTATATTTTTATATTGAACTGGACAGCCTATCATATGGGGCGGAGTTTGACCTTCTGGAATAAGTCATAGGTAAAAGGATCATTAATTACTATTTAATGGTTTTCTTATATTGTGAGCGCTTTGCACGAGGTAGATTTTTTATAGCAAGGCAAAAAGGGGCGAAAAAGCGCAGTTTACACGAAGTAAATGAGTATTTTTAACGCCGCTATAGCGGAAAAGAGGCTTCGTGCAAAGCGCTCATTGTATGGCTATTCGATAATTTCGACCGCCATGCCAAGCTCCAACCGTCCCTGCGCATTCGCAATCACGTTCTGACCAAAAAATATTTTATTATCTCGGCGTCGGAAGCTACTTAATGTGCGCGCTGGCTCCGCACTTTTTTGCGCGGTATCAGGATCGATATTAGGAATGATGCAACGGCTACAGGGTTTGACTATACGAAAGTTTATTTCGCCAATGCGCAGCTGTTTCCAGTGATCCTCAGCAAAAGCTTCACAGCCGCTAACCACCAGATTGGGACGAAAGCGGCGCATGGCCACCGGTGTGGTCAGGCGCTGATTAAGATCATCCAGTGAAGCCTGAGAGATCAACAAAATAGGAAAGCCATCACTAAAGGCGGTACGCTCCCCCGCCTCGGCATAGGCAGGATCCAGCTGTCGAATTTCATCATCGGGGAAAAATACCAGTCGGCAGTCGGTATCAAGAAAACGACTCAACCACTCAGCCGCTTCACCACCACAGTCCAGTGCCTGGCAATGATCTTCCCAGACGCTAACTGATAAACGGGGTAAATCCGGCTGAGTATAAACTTTGAGATCAGGCATATCCGCCGCCTGCAAACGCAGGCCATCGTCTTCCAGCAGCGGTTGAATAAGACACATGCGCGCTTTCTGGCGCTGAGTGATCATCACCCCGGAGGCATCGACCACCATCCAGCGCCGATCCAGACTAAAGCCGAAGCGATCAATATTAACGCTATCATGGGTTATCTGCCCCAGCGACTTTACTGGATAAATAGCCAGTTCACTGATCCTGATCTCTGCCATAGCTCACCTCATAAAAGCTCAACGGCTAGTATCCCATAAGCGGCTGATGAGGTGGGGTTTTCAAACATGGAAAAATAAATCAGTACGGATAAACCGGCAGGGTATCTTCAGAAGTGGCAATAGTGAAGTCATCCAGATACATCCATGAATCACAGGATAAATTTGGATCCCCCGCAAAACGGCAGGGATTCTGTGTAGTCGGCATGCGGAATGAGCGATGGCCGCCGACATTTTGTGGTTCAATTTGCCAGTTCAAATTGGGTGTTTGCCCCTGAATCTGCTCGGCCACCTTGAGCCATTGTCCGCCCATAGGCTTCATCCATTGTTCATAGCGCGGATTCACCGTTGAAGTGTCGATATGTATCTTTACCAGGGTCCAGCGATTAGGCACGATGTGGTCGCTTATGTCAGTCTGGCCAATCTTCCAGCTACTACTGCCATTGGTTTGCAGGTAACTAATATCTTCCATGTCCGCGAGGTAAAAATAGAACTCGGAGGAGTTCTGCCCCAGATCATTTGAGTAAGGCGCTTTACTATTGTTCGAGCTATACAGGATCCACAAACCATTGTTACTGGGATAGCCGCCCTTGGTGGGATAAATAAATTTTGGATGTGGGCCAAAGCGACTCATTTGATCATTTTGATCGGTGGGATCATCATAATAATTGTTATACATCCAGTACTGGAACCAGACATCCGCCGGTATCTGATCATCAAAATCACCACCAAACTGCAGGTAGAAATCCGTTTGAATGCCAAAGCTTGAAGGCCGACCTTCAAGTGCTAAAACGCGAGTGGAGTCTTTACCGGGGAACGGGCCTGAATAACCGGGGATGCTGCTGGTGGTATAAATATAACCCTTGCCACTACCCGCAGGTAGATTTTCAGCTTTACCGCCACTCCAGCCATGCGCCTGAAACTGACTCAGGCTGTCGCCACTGCGCTGAACACGGTAGTTAAAATCATCATAGAAATAAACGCTATTGGGAACAATCGCCTGGGAATTATCTACCGAACTGCCAAAAACATAAATCTGTCGCGTGCTGCTATCGGTTTCACCATTCGCATCGGTAAGCGTCAACCTTGCCGTGTAGGTATTCGCTATATCGTAACTATGCGTAACATTTTCACCCGAGGCGGTATTACCATCACCGAAGTCCCAGCTATAACTCACTATTGCAGTGCTATTACTGGAAGCATCTGCCGCGATAAAATTGACCTGTAGCGAAGTCTGGCCACTACTCGGTGTGGCGGAGATACTGGCAACCGGCGCTATATTTACCTCAGCCACCGGGCTGGAACTTTCTGGCTCTAAAGCTTGCACCGAAACAGGCGAAACCGGCGTCGTTACCGCTAGAGAACTTCCTTCACCACTCGTACCTTCCCCGCCACCACAGGCGAGCAGCAACAGTGTCACAGCTATGCCCATGAGGTGTATTTTAATGCTGGTTTGCGTGCGTCGATTCATATCCATGCCTACTCGATTTAGCGAGAGATTAGCCAAGTAGTATTACCTGTGTATTACTTTAGTAATAATTCTACTTATAAAATACGCGGAACACAGACACATTCAGTTAAAGCGTGATAGCCGTCCAGGCTTTGTATTAAAACTGTGAAACAGTCCAGCTACAGTTTACAGACAAAAAAAACCCCGTCGGCTGACGGGGCTTTGTTAGAAAAAATGGCTTCTGTTTAGAGGCCGACTTTTTCCTTAATCGCGGCAACCACGATATCACTGGAAGTTGCATTCACCGACATCAGCATGCCTTCTTTTTCATAGAAGGAAACCAGCGGCGCGGTTTTTTCAGTGTAGGTTTCCAGACGCTTGCTGATAGCTTCTTCAGTTTCATCATCACGTTGGATTACCGGGCTACCACATTTATCACACTTGCCCTCAACCTTGGTTGGGTTACTCTTGGTGTTGTAAATGGCCTGGCAAGCAGAATTGGAGCAGGTGCGACGAGTCGTCAGGCGATCCAGAATCACATCACGGGGAACATCGAGGCTCACGGCCATATCCAGTTTGATGCCTAATTTAACCAACATTTCCTTCAGCGCTTCAGCCTGAGGAATCGTGCGAGGGAAACCATCCAGCAGAAAACCTTTTTCACAATCAGGTTCCTGCAGGCGATCACCCATAATACCCATGATCAATTCATCAGGAACCAGATCACCGGCTTTCATGAAGGCATCGGCCTTTTTGCCCAGTTCGGTACCAGCCTGTACAGCGCCACGCAGAATATCACCAGTAGAAATTTGTACTGAACCATCCACAGCGGTCAGCAATTTTGCCACCGTACCCTTACCCGCACCTGGTGCGCCTAACAGAATCAACTTCACAGACTTTCTCCTAAAATAGTTTGAAAATAAAAGCGAAAAATAATTTCCCGGCCAGCAGGTGGAAACCCACGCCGAGTGATGGGGCGCAATTTTGAAGCATGCGCGGACGCTTAGCAACGCCAAATGCCACCTATTTGGCGGATTTTAGCGAATCAAGCCACCCTGCCCGTGAAAATGCCCGCCAATACTGGAAATTAGACCACAAGGCTGCCTGACCAGCTCAATGGATTACAGTCAAATCCTGTAGTAGGCTGGGTTCTGCCCACTCTGCGGCGGTAAATCAATAAAATCAGGATATGTTGACGATAGGCTTAACCGGTGGAATCGGCAGTGGTAAAACACAGGTCTCTGATCAATTCGCCCAACTCGGCGTCACCGTTATCGACACCGACATCATTGCGCGCGAACTGGTGGCACAAGGCCAACCTGCACTATCAGAAATCACCGCACGCTTCGGCGAACAACTGCTGGATACCGAGGGAGATCTCGACCGCCACGCACTACGACATCTGATCTTTAACCAGCCCGACAAACGTCAGCAACTGGAAGAAATTCTTCACCCGCGTATCCGCGCTGAAGTCAAAAAACGCGTAGCCGCACTTGAGCGAGCCTGGTGCATCATCGTTATTCCCCTGTTAGTGGAAAGCAGGCAGCAGGATCTGATTCAGCGAGTCCTGCTCATCGATGCACCAGAAGAATTGCAACTATCCCGCAGCATCGCGCGCGACCATGTCGAGGCCCGCGAGGTTGAGAAAATCATCGCCACCCAGGCCAGCCGCAAGTCCCGGCTCGAGGCAGCCGATGATATTATTGTCAATCAGGGTTCACTCGAGCAGCTACAGCAACAGGTAATGAAAATGTACCAATTCTATAATACGCTTAGCAGCAGTTGCCAAACTCCCTGATTTGCACGACAATTCGCTATCCTCTCAACAGCGAAGTACCTGTGGAAAATACAATAATTTACGAACAGCCGCTGAATGAGCGTATGCGCACATTTATGCGTCTTGAACATCTATTTCAGCAAGCCGAGTACAATATGCGCGGGTTCTCAGTTTGGGACAGTCGCGCAACCATTGCCGGGCTGATCGATATTCTGGAAATCCTCTCTCGTGGTGATCTAAAAACCGAAATGAGCAAGGAGCTGGATCACCAGCAATCTGCACTTGCTCGTTTGCGCAGCATGCATGGGGTCGATCACCAGCAGCTGGACAATATTCTCGCGCAACTACAGCAAGCACAGAAAAAGCTTCATGATCACAGTGAACAGCTGGGGCAATCCCTGCGTGATAACGAACTATTGAATACGCTGCGCCAGCGCAGCAGCATTACCTGTGGCTGCTGTAATTTCGATCTGCCTGCTTATCATTTCTGGTTGCAGCAGACGCCTGAAAAACGCACCGATCTACTGGAACAGTGGTACGAAAGCCTTACCGCCATATCAAATCCCATCAATCTGATATTGGCCATTCTGCGCGAAGGTGCCGATCCTAAAACACTTACCGCCGAGCAGGGCTTTTATCAGCAAAGTCCCGATAGCAATGCGCCCGTGCAGCTGTTGCGCGTCAGCCTGCCCGCCGACTCACTCTGCTTTCCTGAAATCAGCGCGGGCAAACATCGCTTCACTATCCGCATGCTCGAACCCCAGGAAAAAGGCCGCCCACTGCAAACTCAGAATGATGTCGAGTTCGCGCTCTGGTGTTGCGCGCTGTAAGTTATGAAACAGACAATAGTAAACTGCCCGAACTGTGGCAAAGAAGTGAACTGGAATGAAAAAAGTCCGTGGCGACCCTTCTGTTGTAAGCGCTGCAAACTCATTGATCTGGGTGACTGGGCTAGCGAGTCACACCGGATAAAAGGGGAAAGTATTATGCCAGAGAATTTACTTGATCCCGAGAACCACGATTAGTCCGAGAAACTCGGCACAACTATTACTCTTTTGCT
Source organism: uncultured Thiohalophilus sp. (assembly GCA_964539595.1). Taxonomy (GTDB): domain Bacteria; phylum Pseudomonadota; class Gammaproteobacteria; order UBA6429; family Thiohalophilaceae; genus JAADGZ01. Next base: position 9,318 of record CAZIJT010000009.1, read on the forward strand.
ATCACTACAAGCTTGAAGCTGGCGCGATAAATTGCGTTGCCCGTATTAATATCCACGATGGCTGTCCAGTCGCTACGGCCTGAGATACAAAGCGGTAACATTGCATCTGCATACCAATGTCCCTGCTTCAAAATAAGTTTCACCTGATTGGAACCCATCTCCATTCCCACCATCTCAAAACGAACACTAACAACTTCAGGTTTATTCTTACCAAACTCCTGCAACAACACGGTCACCGGGAACCTCTGCAAATAACCTGCTTTTTTCGGTAAAGAAAAAATTACCCGCCTGCCCATCAAACTAACGACACAGGAACCCGGATTAGCCTGACAAGCGGTAGAAGGAAAATCAATAACCGGCAAGTTTGTCTGCCCCGTTATTTTTGCATCGGCTTTGCTGTTAACCGCAAATTGTAAATACAGGCCATACAGAAAAACCGCGCTGACGATAGAAAGCAGCACAGCTCCCCATATTTTTTTGATCATGTTGCAAACAAAATCTATCGACCCCAGAACGCGGTAATCGCCGCAATGCCCTGCGCACCTTTTTCTCGCGCCAGAGAAAGATGGCTGGCATCCATCCCGCCAAGCGCAAAGACCGGGCTGTGGGAAATTTCACTCAAAGCATGAAACCGATCCCAGCCTAAGGTAGCGGCACCGGGATGGGACTGGGTTGGCAACACCGGCGAGAGCATAATAAAGTCTGTACCGATACGGTTGGCCTGCGCCAGTTCGACTTCGTTATGCACCGAGGCAGATAGCCATCGGTGTTTAGCAACAGGACGTTGGCGACAGGCCATCAGGCGTTCACTGTTCAGATGCAAACCATCCACATCATGTCGTGTATATTCTTCCACCGAGGTATTAAGCAGCAGTTTCGCATTGTTACATCGGCATCGTTTCATCACCTGTTTAACCAGTTCCGCATACTCATCCTGCAACTCAGGACCGACTCGTAACTGCAACAAACGAATGCCTCGATCCAGCGCAGCCTGCAGGCGCTGAATAAAATCAGCTCTGTTTGTGTATGAACCGGTAATCAAATATTCATGTGCTAACTGTAGCGCCTTGATAACAGGCAGGTTGGCCTGTGGAAAAACGCGACTATCCAGTTCAGCTGGCTTAACCCAGCGTAGAGGTTGATCTTCACAACCTGTCGCAGTCCCACTGAAGGTAATTACTTTCCATACATCCAGCAACACTGGCTGGTCAGGGTAATCATGCTGAATACGAATCAGGGCTTCCGTTTGCTGAACCTGAATACCCAGTTCTTCTTTCAGTTCACGGGCAAGTGCGTGTTGCACTGATTCACCTTTTTCCAGTTTGCCGCCGGGAAATTCCCACAAACCACCCTGATGGCTGTTCGGCGCACGCTGCGTAATTAACACCTCACCCGCATCATTGAATATAGCGCCAACGGCAACATGAAGACGTTCAGAAGATGGCATGCTCATCCCCTACGCACCGTATCAGGTACGGTACTCAGCATTGATGCGCACATAATCATAGGAAAAATCACAGGTCCAGACATTAGCGTGCGCATCTCCCCGACCCAGTTCTACCCGCACCGTGATTTCGTCCTGATTCATCACCCGCTGTCCCTGCTCCTCAGTGTAACTCGGTGAACGCCCGCCCTGCTCAACGATGCACAGTTCATCCAGAAAAATTTTAACCTTATCAAGTTGAAAATTATTCAGCGGCGCACGCCCCACGGCCGCAAGAATCCGTCCCCAGTTTGGATCGCTGGCAAAAAAAGCCGTCTTCACCAGTGGTGAGTGGGCGATGGTATAGGCCATGTCCAGACACTCCCTGGTTGATGTACCCTGAGTGACATCAATATTAATCAGCTTGCTGGCACCTTCCCCATCAACAACCATGGCTTTGGCCAGCTCGACGCACAGCCCATTCAACGCTTGAGAAAACTGTTCAAACTCGGTTGAACCTGATTTCAACTGCATCCCACTTTTGCCTGTCGCGATAAGCATGCAGGCGTCATTGGTCGAGGTATCGCCATCAATGGTGATGCGATTGAAAGATTGTTCTACCGCCGTTTGCAAACAGTTCTGCAGATCTATTTTATCAATGCCTGCATCAGTCGCGATATAAGCCAACATGGTAGCCATATCGGGTCGGATCATCCCGGCACCTTTGGCCATGCCGGTTAAGGTAATAGTTTGTCCATCAATATCCAGTTTCATGGAAAAACATTTGGGCTTGGTATCGGTGGTCAGTATCCCCCAGGATGCCTGCTCCCAGTTTCCGGCATCCAGCTTCGCCAATGCATCAGGAATTGCAGCGCTAATTTTATCTACCGGTAGAGCTTCACCGATCACACCGGTTGAAAAAGGCAACACCCGATTAGCAGTTGAGCCAGTTGCCTCGGCCACAGCCTGACAGCAGGCACGCGCATCAAGCAGACCAGACTCACCGGTACCCGCATTGGCATTCCCTGTATTCACCAGCAAATAACGTGGTGCAGTTATTGATAAATGTTCTCGTGCAACAATCACTGGCGCAGCACAAAAAGCATTCTGGGTAAAAACCGCGGCAACATGAGCAGCTTCGGTAATTTCAATAATCACCAGATCAGGATGATCCGGTTTTTTGATTCCGGCACAGGTCGTGCCCAGACGAATACCGGGTACAGCGTGCAAAGGCGAATTAGATACATTTTTTATCATAGTTACATATAGTCGGGAAGTCTGAAAAAATCTAACGCAAAGACGCGATACCGCAGAGTACGCAAAGTTATCGAGGTTTGACTTCTTTGCGTTCTTTGTATCTTAGCGCCTTTGCGTTAAAGAAATATTATTGCAACTTACCGTGGCATTGTTTGTATTTTTTACCCGAGCCACAGGGGCAAGGTTCGTTACGGCCAACCTTGCGTCCCTCGCGCACATAGGGTGCGGCTGCATCGCCATCCTCATCATTTTCTTCTCCCATCGCGTTAGCTTCAGCATGCTGAAATTCCATTTCACCGGCATGTTGTTGCTGACGACGTTGCGCTTCAATTGCCGCCACATCCTCTTCGCTCTGCACCTGCACACGAGTGAGCATGGTAATCACTTCTTGCTTGATACGTTCCAGCATTTCGCTGAACAATTCAAACGACTCGCGTTTATATTCCTGCTTCGGATTCTTCTGTGCATAACCGCGCAAATGAATTCCCTGACGCAGCTGATCCATTAACGCCAGATGATCGCGCCACTGGTTATCCAATACCTGTAAAGTCACTGCTTTTTCAATGTGACGAATAACCTCAGAGCCTACATCAGCTTCTTTGGCACTGGCCTGCTGTTCCATCGCCTCAAGTATTTTTTCACGTAACGGTTCTTCATCCAGATTGTTATCTGCATCCAGCCAGTTCTGAATCTCCAGCTTTAAGCCAAATTCCGTTTCAATCGCCTCTTCCAGACCCGGCACGTTCCATTGTTCCTCGACGCTTTGTGGCGGAATAAAATTATTGATTATGCTATTACAAACATCCTCGCGGATGGTTTTGATCATTTCAGAAACATCACTGGCAACCAGTAACTCATTGCGTTGCTGATAAATAACTTTACGCTGATCGTTGGCAACATCATCATATTCCAGCAACTGTTTACGCATGTCGAAGTTATGACCTTCAACTTTACGCTGCGCGTTTTCAATCGCCTTGCTAACCCAGGGATGTTCGATAGCCTCGCCATCCTCCATACCCAGCTTCTGCATCAAACCCGCTACACGCTCCGAGGCAAAAATACGCATCAGGCTATCTTCTAATGACAGATAGAAACGCGATGAGCCTGCATCACCCTGACGTCCAGCACGTCCACGCAACTGGTTATCGACACGTCGAGACTCATGCCGCTCAGTACCAATGATGTGCAAGCCGCCATTATCCAGCACCTGCTGATGGCGTAATTCCCAGGCCTTACGGTGTTTCTCCGTCGTCGCCTCGTCGGCTTTGCCCTGTTCTTCCAAAGCGGCCAGCTCGACATCAAGATTACCGCCAAGCACAATATCAGTACCTCGGCCAGCCATGTTGGTGGCAATGGTTACCGCACCCGGTTGCCCCGCCTGGGCAATAATCTCAGCTTCACGCGCATGTTGTTTAGCATTCAATACTTCGTGTTTAATGCCGCCTTTCTTCAACAAGCCTGCCAGATACTCAGAAACTTCAATCGAAGTTGTACCCACCAATGCTGGTTGCTGACGCGCCTGACAGTCCTTGATGTCCTCAACAATGGCACTGAACTTTTCCTTCTGGGTCAGGTAAACCTGATCCGGCATATCCTTACGCACCATCGGCCTGTGGGTTGGAATCACCACCACTTCCAGACCATAAATTTGCTGGAACTCATAAGCTTCAGTATCCGCCGTACCGGTCATACCTGACAGTGTGTTGTACAGACGGAAATAATTCTGGAAAGTAATCGAGGCAACGGTCTGATTTTCCTGCTGAATCGCCACCCCTTCTTTTGCTTCTACCGCCTGATGTAAACCATCCGACCAGCGCCGTCCCTGCATCGTGCGTCCCGTAAATTCATCGACAATAACAATCTCATTATTCTGTACAATATAGTCAACATCTTTCTGAAACAGAACGTGGGCACGCAGCGCGTTATTAACGTGATGCATCTTGCCAATGTTAGCGGCGCTGTAAAGACTATCGCCTTCATCCAGCATCCCGGCTTCCGTCAACAACTGCTCCACTTTTTCATGGCCTTCTTCGGTCAGATAAATCTGCTTGTTCTTTTCCTCGACCGAGTAATCACCCGGCCCATCTTCCTCTTCCTGCTTAACCAGTTTAGGGATCAACTCATTGATAGCCTGATACAGATCAGAGCTGTCCTCGGACGGCCCGGAAATAATTAACGGCGTGCGCGCCTCATCGATAAGAATAGAATCGACTTCATCGACAACGGCAAAATTCTGCCCGCGTTGAAACTGTTCTTCATGACTGAAAGCCATGTTGTCACGCAGGTAATCAAAACCAAATTCGTTATTCGTACCGTAGGTAATGTCAGCAGCATAAGCGGCTTTCTTTTCTTCAAACGGCATTTCCGGCACCACCACGCCAACATTCATACCAAGGAAGTTAAATAAACGTCCCATCCATTCGGCATCGCGTTTGGCCAGATAGTCATTCACCGTAACCACATGCACGCCCTTGCCGGATAGCGCATTGAGATAAGCCGGCAGGGTTGACATCAGAGTCTTACCTTCACCGGTACGCATTTCTGAAATCTTGCCCTGATGCAACACCATGCCGCCAATCAGCTGTACATCAAAGTGACGCATGCCCAACACCCGCACGCTGGCTTCGCGCACCACGGCAAAAACTTCGGGTAATAGCGCATCCAGCGTTTCGCCTTTCTCCAACCGGCCTTTGAAGTCGTCGGTTTTTGCCTGCAACTGTTCATCACTCAGCGACTGAAGATCAGCCTCATAATCACCAATCTGCGCAACAGCCTTGCGCATCTGTTTAATCAGCCGCTCATTACGACTGCCGAAGATCTTCTTAAATAAATTGCCTACCATAAAAATTTTCCAGTGCGTTTCGGCCAACCCGGTTGCTGGCCATGGGTGATAAAAAGTTCAGGACACAACTGATACACCACAGGCATATCAGGCTTATTTATAAACCGCGTATTTTAACGAGATAAAGGAGGTTTGTCCGGTTTTGCCGTGAATTTATCACAGATAGAAGCTAAATATATGCGCGCAAAATTTCACAACTATCTGCAACAGCTTAAAATTTTGTAGCGTTTGCGCTCTGAGTCACCGGTAAAGCCGCTTCACTCACCCGTGAGGGTTTCAGATGTATCTGCCCCTCGGCTGAAATTAGCAGGGAGGAATCAGGAAAATCTGCCTCGGTTAACTCAGCCATCAGCCTGGCGGCTCGGTGTTGCGGATCCAGCACCGGCCCATAGGGGCGTACCTGCAAAAATGAGGTGATCTGCCCCTGTAAAAAACGACCCTGCTGATCCAGCTCAACCCGGAGAATCGGTGCCAGCCCCCTGGCTTCATCCACACTAATACCCCAGAAGGTGCAAAAATTACCCAGACTATAGGCAATCATACGCCCTCGGTACAAATGCAGGGCGCGCGGTACGTGCGGCCCATGTCCCACCACCAGATCAGCCCCCGCATCAATCACCACACGGGCAAAACGGTTCACATCGCCCCGATCTTCTCCGCGATAAAGCTCCTTAGCAAACGGTATATGCATGGACTCCGGACCTTCCGCGCCCGCATGCACGGAAACAATCACAATATCATGCTGTTGTGACAACTCATCGACCAGTTCCCGCGCCTTGTCTTCATCCAGCATGTCGTGGGAGCCGATAAACGGTGCAAAGGCAATCAGCGCAACCCGACGCCCCTTAACGTCCCAACTGGCAACATCGCCATGTGGCCCTGAGTGACGAATACCGGCTGAGGCCAGCGTGGTCATCGAGGCATGCAGCCCCGCTTCACCAAAATCACGGGCATGATTATTCGCCAGACTCATGACATCAAATCCTGCTTCGCTCAGGTAATTCACATAATGGCTGGGTGAGCGAAACAGATAGCAGTTCTCTGGCAACAAACAGGATTTTTCTGGCTCACCTTCGTCCAGCAGCACGCCTTCAAGGTTACCGAAGGTGATGTCAGCATCACGCAAAAAAGGGCTAACCGTCTGCAACAGGCTCACGCCATCATCATCAGCCAACACGTTTTCAGGGAAGTTCGTCCCCAGCATCATGTCGCCGACCAGGTTGATACTAATATGGGAATTTATCGGTGCTGCACGTTGCGAAGACTCGCGGGAATAGCCGACTGAAGCCGAAACAAGAAGAAGGGAAAAAAGAAAAAAACGTAACATTGGCCGATTCTGGCGCAACGCTGATCCGATTTATTCAGCTTGTTCCGCCAGATAAACTAGCGGGACGCCTGAATATATTTTTTGGGATTAACAGCACGGCCATTGTAAAGCACTTCAAAATGCACATGGGGGCCAGTTGAACGACCGGTAGTGCCCATTTCAGAAAGTATCTGGCCTTTTTTCACGGTTTCGCCCACTCTCACCAGAATTTTCCGATTATGCCCGTAGCGAGTAACGTAACCTTTACCGTGATTAATCTCGACCAGATTGCCATAGCCTGAGCGCCGGCTTGCAAAGGTGATTACGCCTGCCGCCACACTGACCACGTCAGATCCCAGTTTACCGGCAAAATCCACGCCCGAATGGTGTACGCGGCGGCCATTGAATGGATCGGTGCGCGTACCAAAATAAGAAGACAACCAGCCTTTGGTAATGGGTCGCCCCGCAGGCACGACTTCAGATTGCAGGTTGCGGGTCATCAGCATGTCTTCCAGCACATCCAGCTGCTCGCCACGATCATCCAGCTGAGCCGACAGATCTTCCAGCGATTTCATAAAATCAGGCACAGCCATTGAACGCGTCAAATCGGCGTTGGCCGCCGGGCCACCTTGTGCGGGTGGATGAGAAAAATCAAATTCACCCTTATCGAGTTTTGCTATGGTAGTCAGTCGCTGCCCTAAGGCATCAAGACGAATAACATGTGCCTGCAGCTTACCCAGCCGCAAGGCCAGCGCATCCATGTTATCTTCTGCCGCACGCGTGGCTTCGCTCAAGGTCAGTCGTTGCGCATCCATTTCTTCATGCAGGGCAAGACTGAGATCATCTGGATTGGCTTTCATATGGGAGACCCCCATTTGATAGCCAGCAGTAATAAAGCTAGCTGGCAACGCAACAAAAATACTTAATGTTAGTATTGTTATCCAACGCCGATTAAACGTAAAAAGTCCTGAACAGCCTTTTTTCCGTGTCATTATTACAATATTCATCGTGACAACATGACCCTTGTTAACTTACTGTATCCAATGTATCGGCTTTGCGGCGCAAATTGTTAATTTTAGTATGAACTTGGTAGTATGCAATTAGTATGAATTCACCGCGGCAATTGTACAAGTTTCTGTCACAAAAAAAAGGTGATGTTGCGGATCTGGTCACGCAAACCAAGATTAATCAGAAACTAAGCAAAAATCTCAACAACTTACTCGACCCGATCCTGGTTGATCACGTCAGCCTGGCCACTATTCGTAGTCAAACTCTGGTTTTAATTGCCCATTCCGCTGCCTGGGCCTCGCGCGCACGCTATTTCAGCCCGGTATTACTGCAAAAGTTGCAAAATAATTCACATATTTTTGGCAATATAACGAAAATAGAGATTCAGCTAGAACCCTCGGTGCAGGGCAGAACCTCCCCCCCCGCCACGCCTCGCTATATTTCGGAATCAGCGGCAGATTGTCTCCAGGCTACGGCTGAAACTGTTGAAAATGAGGCACTAAAAGCGGCGCTAAAACGGCTGGCTGGCCGGAAAGACAAATAAAAAAGGCCGGAAAACCGGCCTTTTTTATTTGTTGAAACAATTTTTTCTAGCTCGCCTGAACCGGTTGAATAAAGGAAATGGGCGCTTTACCCGGATCATCGAACGTCACTTCTTCCCAGGCATCTTCCTGAGCCAGTAATTCCCGCAACAAACGATTGTTCAACGCATGCCCCGATTTATGACCATTAAATGCGCCAATCAAGCTGTGTCCCAGCAGGTATAGATCACCGATGGAATCCAGAATCTTGTGTTTAACAAATTCATCAACATAACGCAGGCCGTCTTCGTTGAGAATCCGGTAGTCATCCACCACGACCGCATTATCAAGACTGCCGCCCAGCGCCAGATTGTTTGCCTGTAACGCCTCGATCTGGTTCATAAAACCAAAGGTACGCGCACGGCTGACTTCTTTAACAAAGGAGGTGGTTGAAAAATCTACTTCGGCTGTCTGATTGCGATCCTCGAAAGCCGGATGATCAAAATCAATGGTGAAGGATACTTTAAAGCCATTAAAAGGTTCGAAGCTCACATGTTTGTCGCCGTCTTCAACCTTAATTTTGCGCTTGATGCGAATAAAACGCTTGGCGGCGGCCTGTTCGTGAATCCCCGCCGATTGCAGCAGGAACACAAAAGGTCCGGCGCTGCCATCCATAATGGGCACTTCTGGTGCATTCAGATCAATATAGGCATTATCAATCCCCAGCCCGGCTAATGCGGACAGCAGATGCTCAACCGTAGAAACACGCACATCGCCTTTCACCAGTGAAGTGGAAAGCGTGGTATCGCCTACATTTTCTGGTCTGGCGGGGATGTCGACTGGCTCATCCAGATCGACCCGTCTGAATATAATTCCAGTATCGGGTGCTGCCGGTCGCAAGGTTAAATACACCTTTTCGCCGGTATGTAGCCCCACGCCGGTTGCCCGGATGACGTTTTTCAGAGTGCGCTGCCTAATCACCTGTTCATACCCTCAATTTTGTTACTATTACACGTCTAAAATATGCAAAATATAGGCCATCGCCTATTAAGCTGTTTATTATATAACGATAAGCATAGCAGCGTCACGTAATTGCAATAATAGAACAGTTTCACATATTTCAGCAACTTGTCGTTACTAGCGTCTGTTAGTCTCAAAACTTGACACTCAATCACAGTTTTATCTTTACATATATAAAAAAGGGTTACTTTGGGCTACGGCGTCAATCCGCCTGACGGCGCAAAAACGCCGGAATATCCAGAAACTCCATACTGGACTCATTCGCATCCACATACTTCTCGGCGGCAACCTTGTTGCGGATCACAGTCGGGCGATCCAGCTGGCCATAATCCACTTCACCGTCGCTGGTCTTATCAACCACCAGCTTAACCGAAGCATCATCAACCAAATCCACCGCACGTTCTTTACCCAGACCGGTGGCAACGACTGTCACCCGCATGTCGCCATTGAGCTCAGCATCCAGTACCGTACCAACAATAACCGTGGCATTTTCAGATGCGAATTCGCGAATCGTATTGCCAACCTCATCAAATTCCCCAATGGTCATATCCATACCCGCGGTCACATTCACCAAAATGCCGCGTGCTCCGGAAATATCAATGTCTTCCAACAGCGGACTGGCAATCGCCATTTCCGCCGCTTCACGCGCCCGTTCTTCACCTTTGGCCTGCCCCGTACCCATCATCGCCATGCCCATTTCTGACATCACGGTTTTCACATCGGCGAAATCGACATTCATAATACCCGGCTGGGTAATCAACTCGGCAATGCCCTGCACCGCACCCAGTAAAATATCATTGGCCACTTTGAAAGCATCCAGCAGACTAACGTTTTTACCCAGCACGCTGAGAAGTTTCTCGTTGGGAATAGTGATCAGCGAATCGACATTCTGTTTTAATTCATCAATGCCTTTGGTTGCCGAATCCATGCGTTTCTTGCCTTCAAAAGGAAACGGTTTGGTGACTACCGCCACGGTGAGGATGCCCATTTCCTTGGCAATCTGCGCGACCACCGGTGCGCCTCCGGTACCGGTTCCACCCCCCATCCCGGCAGTAATGAAAACCATGTCCGCACCTTCCAGAGCTTCCTGAATACGTTCCCGATCTTCCATCGCCGCCTGACGACCGATTTCAGGATTCGCACCCGCGCCCAGTCCTTTGGTAATGTTACTGCCTAGCTGTAACACCGTTCGTGCCGAGGTGTTACGAATCGCCTGCGAATCGGTGTTGGCGCAAATAAAATCCACGCCTTCGATACTCTGCTGCACCATGTGTTCAACCGCATTACCACCGCCGCCGCCAACACCGATAACCTTGATCACAGCACTCTGACTGTAGGTATCCATTAATTCAAACATAATTTACCCTCCTCACTGATAAAATTGATTTGTAACAACTATTCATAAATTAACGCTTAGTAACACTGTTATTCGCCTTAAGACGAACCTACAACTAAATTTAAAAATTACCCTGGAACCAGCTCTTCATACGCAGCAATACACTGCGCACCCCCCCGCCCATGCGTGCTTCTGACTCACGCATGGCTCGATTTTGATGACCGAATAACAACAGACCCACGCCAGTAGCATGAATCGGATTACGCACCACATCGATCAATCCCACAACAAACTGCGGTACCGCTTTGCGTACCGGCATGTGAAAAATTTCTTCTGCTAATTCAACCGCACCTTCCATTTTTGAACTGCCACCGGTAAGCACGATGCCCGCTGCACATAAATCTTCAAAACCACTACGCCGCAGCTCCGCCTGAATCAAGGTAAATAATTCTTCGTAACGCGGCTCCACCACTTCGGCCAGCGTTTGTCTTGCCAACCGACGGGGAGGCCGATCTCCCACGCTGGGCACTTCAATCGTTTCCTCGACACTGGCCAGTTGGGTCAACGCACAGGCATATTTAATTTTAATTTCCTCGGCATATTGAGTCGGCGTGCGTAAGGCCACCGCAATATCATTGGTCACCTGATCACCGGCTATCGGAATCACAGCGGTGTGGCGAATAGCACCTTCGGTAAACACCGCGATGTCGGTAGTACCGCCACCAATATCCACTAGACACACGCCGAGTTCTTTCTCATCTTCAGTCAACACCGACTGACTCGAGGCCAGTTGCTCTAAAATAATGTCATCAACTTCCAGACCACAGCGACGCACGCATTTAATAATATTCTGAGCCGCTGACACCGCCCCGGTCACCATATGTACCTTGGCTTCTAACCGTACCCCGGACATGCCCACCGGTTCACGAATACTTTCCTGCTGATCAATTAAAAACTCCTGCGGCATGATATGCAGGATTTTTTGATCCGCCGGAATCGCCACCGCACGCGCGGCATCGATGACACGATCCACATCAGCAGCGGTGACTTCTTTATCACGTATGGCAACAATGCCATGCGAATTCAGGCTACGAATATGACTACCAGCAATCCCCGCAAAAACCGAATGAATCTGGCAACCCGCCATTAACTCGGCTTCCTCAACCGCACGCTGAATCGACTGCACTGTAGATTCGATATTGACCACCACACCTTTCTTCAAGCCTCTGGACGGGTGCGATCCCAGCCCGATAACTTCGACTTCATTTTCTTCGGTAATTTCACCGACAATGGCCACAACTTTCGAAGTACCGATATCCAGTCCGACGATCAGATTTTTTTCTGTCTTTTTCGACACGAAAATTTACTCCCCAGCCTGATTAATTATTTGATTTGAGCCCGCCTTCCACGCGACTGACAGGCCATTGCTGTAACGCAAATCGACTCGTACGATATCGTTCACATGTGCGGCTAATATTTTTTTATACACGGTGATGAAACGCAGCAACCGCGCCTCCGTTTGTTCTCGCCCAAGTACCAGTTCGATACCATTATTCACCGGCAAATTAAGTTGCAGCGTCAAGGCCTGGCGTGAATCCATTTTTATTTCAGTAATTCCCAGCCCCACGTTCACCAGTAACACGCTATTGCGCTGATATTCTTTGAGCATGGCGGGAAGCATATTTTCCGGCCCACTAAACAACGGCAGTTGTGAAGGGTAGCTGCTTATCACGGGCTTAAAACTTTGCCCCAGCTCATTAACCAAACCACCCTGACGCCAACGCGCCTGTGGCTTTTGTTCCACCACGTTAACGCCCAGCGTATCTGGCCAGATTCGACGCACCGAGGCCTGCGCCACCCAGGGGAGTTGTTCAACCCGCTGTTTCACCGCCTCAATATCAACGCTAAAAAAACCCTGGTGTTCCATTTCCGCCACCGCACGATGCAACATGGTTTCATTCAGATGTACAAAGCTGCCCTGTACCCGAATCTTGCTGATCGGTAGCGTGGCCGGATTATTCAACATCGAGACACACCAACCTAACAGGGAGAACACGCCCAGCAGTAACAACAACGTCGCCAGCATACGCAAAGGTACGATGGTTTTTATACGCCAGCCCGAAGCACTCGGCGTCGACATCACCGCCTGAGAATTAGCTGCCATTGTTTATTTCTCCCATTCTGGCCTGCATCTGTTCCGCATCCAGCGTTTGTTCAAGGATGTGGCAAATCAATTCATCAAAACTCATCCCCGCTGCCTTCGCCGCCATCGGCACCAGGCTATGGCTGGTCATGCCCGGCACCGTATTGATTTCAATTACCCAGGGTGTGCCATCCTCGGCACACATCACATCCACTCGACCCCAGCCCTTTGCCCCTACGGCCTTAAATACAGAAAGTGATAAACGTTGCAGGCGGGCTTCATCATCTGCGGATAATCCACAGGGACAGTGATAACGTGTTTCATCCGACTGATACTTGGCCGCGTAATCATAGAAGGCATTACTGGTTTCTAGCCGAATAACCGGCAGTGCCTGCTGTCCCAAAATTGCCACGGTGTATTCCGCACCCTCAATCCAACGCTCGGCAATTACTTCGCCCTGATACTGCGCAGCCTGTTTCCAGGCAGGCATTAATTCTTCGCCCGTATCCACTTTACTCATACCCAGACTGGAACCTTCCAGCACCGGTTTAATCATCAACGGTAGACCCAGACTGGCCTCTACGAATTCCATATCTGTATCTTCGTCCAGTACCATATATCCCGGTGTCGGAATTCCCGCGCCTTCAAAAAACTGTTTGCAGCGCAGCTTGTCCATCGCCAACGCCGAAGCCAGCACGCCGCTGCCGGTGTAAGGAATATTGAGAATATCCAATGCGCCCTGAATCACGCCGTCTTCACCACCGGGGCCATGCAAAATAATAAAGGCACGATCAAAGCTGCCACGACGCAAGGTATCCAGCACCGAGGCTTTTTGTACATCCACACCCCAGGCATCGACGCCGCAGCGTTTGAGTCCATCCAGCACTGCCTGCCCGCTTTGTAAAGACACCGGACGCTCAGCCGACCAGCCGCCCATGAGCACTGCGACCTTGCCAAAGGCGTGTAGGTTGATGTCTTCAAGCGACACAGCGTTCTCCAAAAATTTTCACTTCACGCACCAGCTCAATGTCATGTTCGGCTTTCACCTGTTGTTCAATTTTTTCAATCAACGCTTCAATGTCCGCCGCACAGGCGGAGCCGGTATTAATAATAAAGTTGGCATGCTTTTCTGAAACACAGGCACCACCGACACAACTGTTTTTCAAGCCCACCGACTCGATTAAGCGCGCCGCATAATCATTCGGCGGATTACGAAATACCGATCCCGCATTCGGCCATTGGGTCGGCTGGGTGGCACTACGCCTGGCCAGATGGGTTTTAATCTGTTGCAGGCTTTCCACACTGTCGCCAGCCGCCAGTTGCAACGTCGCGGCAACAAACCATTCATCCATCCGCCCCACTACTTTTCGATACGCCACTTCAAATTCATTTACACGACGCTGATGTAACTGACCTTGCCGATCTACGGTTTCGACTAACTCAACTAAATCCCAAATTTCGCCGCCCAGCGCCCCGGCATTCATCGCCAGTCCACCACCAACAGTACCCGGTATACCGCAAAGAAATTCTGTCCCACGTAAGCCCTGCCGTGCGCACTGGCGTGCCAGTTGCGGCATCGCCAGCCCGGCCTCTACCCGTACTCTGGCATTTTCTAAAAACTGTAATGACTTCATCACCCCGCTGGTGCAAATCACCACGCCCGGCAGGCCACCATCACGAATTAATAAATTGCTTCCTAAACCAACCCAGTGCAATGCAGTATCTTCATCCAGTGAGCTGATGAACGCGGCAAGATCGTCTATATCGGCAGGCCGGTAAAACTGCTCAGCCATCCCCCCTACGCGCCATGAGGTGTGCGCCGCCATTGGCTCCTGCAAACGTAGTTCGCCGCGCAAGCTTGCTGTCTGTTTGGCATTCATCATCAACTGGCTTCCAGTTGTTGTTTAAGTTTCGCCGCCGCCGCACCGACATTGCCTGCACCCAGGGTCAGCAAAATATCGCCATCCTGCAACACACCTTTCAGGGTCTCTGCCAGCTCCTCAATCTTCTCGACGAATACCGGTTCAACCTGACCACGCAGACGAATTGCACGCGATAAAGCACGGCCATCGGCACCGGTGATCACGGCTTCACCGGCGGCATACACTTCCAGCAACACCAGCGCATCAACCTCGGATAACACCATAGTGAAGTCTTCGAATAGATCACGCGTACGGGTGTAACGATGCGGCTGAAACGCCAGCACTAAACGACGCTCGGGCCAACCACTACGAATGGCCTTGATGGTGGCAGCAACTTCACGCGGATGATGGCCATAATCATCAATATGTAAAACCTTCTTTCCACCAAGATCATAGTCACCATTAATCTGAAAACGTCGTCCAATACCAGCAAAGTTTTTCAGGGCGCGCACTACGGCCTCATCGGCAATGCCAATTTCATGCGCCACCGCAATTGCCGCTAACGCATTCAGCACGTTATGTTCACCCGGCATATTCAAGTCAATTTCCAACCAGTCTTTTTTATCTTTACGCGACACTTTAAAATGTGTGCATTGCTCCGTCTGCTGTAAATTCGAGGCATAAATATCTGCACGCTCATCCAGTCCGTAGCTAAGCACTGGCCGCGTCACATCCGCTAACAGACTTCTGACTTCGGGATCATCCACACAAACAATTGCCAGCCCGTAAAAAGGTAGATGATGTAAAAATTCTAAAAAGGTCTGACGCAATACATCGAAGTCACCGCCATAGGTTTCCATATGATCCGCATCGATGTTGGTAACAATCGCCATCATCGGTTGCAGGTGCATAAACGAAGCATCACTTTCATCGGCTTCGGCCACCAGATAACGGCCTTCCCCCAGACGTGCATTGGTGCCTGCACTATTTAAACGCCCACCAATTACAAAGGTAGGATCGACACCACCCTCGGCCAGTACACTGGCAATCAAACTGGTGGTCGTCGTTTTGCCATGTGTCCCCGCCACCGCAATGCCGTAACGAAAACGCATCAACTCGGCCAGCATTTCTGCACGCGGTACAACCGGAATACGTTGTGCATGCGCGGCCACCACTTCCGGGTTATCGTCTTTCACCGCACTGGAGGTGACCACCACATCACTGCCATCGACATTCTCGGTGGCATGACCGAAGATGACTGCAACACCCTGATCCATCAGCCGCCGGGTCACGGCACTTTCATTCAGATCCGAACCACTGACTTCATAGCCAAGATTATGCAACACTTCAGCAATGCCACTCATGCCGACACCGCCAATGCCGACAAAGTGAATCCGGCGAATACTGCCCATGCCCGGTTCACCGCGTGACGCACCCATATCCGTAGCCCGGCGACCATAATTTGATTTCATTTTTGACTCAGCCATGCGCCGCCTCCAGACATCGTTGCGCCACCAGACGGGTCGCTTCCGGCATAGCTGCACCACGCGCGGCCAAGCCCATTTTCAATAAACCCCGACGGCCTTTTTTCATTACCTCTGAAAGTAGCTCGGACAGGCTTTCCACACTCATCTGCGCCTGCGGTAATAGTTTGGCCGCACCGGCGCGCACCAGAAAATCGGCATTGGCCGTCTGATGATCATCCACCGCATGTGGATACGGCACCAGAATAGATCCCACACCGGCAATCGCCAGCTCAGAAATCGTCAACGCTCCGGCTCGACAGATCACTAAATCCGCCCAGGCATAAGCCGCATCCATATCTTCGATGAACTCAACCACGTTTGCTTTTATCCCCTGCTGCGCATATTCCATCTCCGTTACCGCCAACTTACCGGCTCCGGTCTGATGCCAAATATGTGGCCGATGCGCGGCATCAAAATTCGCCACCACTTTCGGCAGGCTTTCATTCAAGGCTAAGGCACCCAGACTGCCACCAATAATTAACAAGTTCAGACGCCCCTTACGCTGACTGAAACGTTCGACCGGTGCGGGCAACTGGTTAATCGACTCACGTACCGGGTTGCCAGTAATTTCAACCAGCTGCGCATTTTTAAATGCGCCGGGGAAGGCTTCCATCACCGTGTCGGCAATCCGACGTAAGAGTCGGTTGGTCAGCCCGGCAATCGCATTTTGTTCGTGAATCAACAAAGGACAATTTAAAATATACGCCGCCACGCCACCGGGGCCGGTAACAAAACCGCCCATTCCCAGCACCGCATGCGGACGCAGTTTCAAGACAATCATCAAGGCCTGCGTTAAAGCAATGTTCAATCGCAGCGGTGCCAGTACCCAGCCCAATACACCCTTGCCACGCAGTCCGCTAACCGCAATCGTGTGCAGGGAAAAACCCGCCTTGCCAACGACACGCGCTTCCAGTCCCTTTTTGGTTCCCAGCCAGCTCACCTCTACATTCTGTTTACGCAAGTACTCCGCCACCGCTAACGCAGGATAAACATGGCCACCGGTGCCCCCGGCCATGATCAAAATACGCAGGGCATTGGCTTTATCCGACATGCGCCGCTCTCCCCCGTCGAGTCGTTTTTACTACCGATTTCTTATGAATCAGGCCGGTGCGAGTTTCGTATTCAATTCGCAGCAGCAAGGCCACCGCAATGCACATCACCATCATGCTGCTACCGCCGTAACTCATCAGTGGCAGGGTCAGCCCCTTGGTCGGTAACACACCCATGTTGACGCCGATATTGGTGAAGGCCTGCAAGCCAATCCAGATCCCCAGCCCGTAAGCAACATACGCCATGAATGGCCTGTTCTGTTTTTCTGCACGCAGGCCAATCATCAACGCCCGCAACACGATCAACAAAAACAAACCAATCACCAGCACCGCCACCAGCAATCCCAACTCTTCAGCCATCACCGCAAACAGAAAATCGGTATGCGCTTCGGGCAGATAAAATAATTTTTGTACACTCGATCCCAGCCCTACGCCTAACCATTCACCCCGACCAAAAGCAATCAACGCCTGGGTTAACTGGAAGCCACTATTAAAAGGATCCGCCCAGGGGTTAAGGAAGGTTGTTAAGCGCGCCATCCGATACGGCGCGGCTACCGCCAACAAAGCCAGCATCGCCACCATCCCGGCTGCTAACATTAAGAACTGCAATAACCGCGCACCGCCTAACCACATCATGCCCATCGCAGTCGCCATCATTACCGCGACCGTGCCAAAGTCCGGTTGCAGTAATAACAACATCGACAACACCACCATCAATGCCAGGGGTCGTAAAAAACCACCGGCTTCATTACGCACCGCTTCGTTATGGCGCACCATATAACCAGCCAGATAAATCACCACGAACAATTTTACCAGCTCGGATACCTGTAAATTAACCGGCCCCAGCGCCAGCCAGCGTAAGCTGCCATTGACTTCACGCCCCAGCCCCGGAACAAACAGCAGCAATAACAACAACACGCTACCCATAATCAGGTAGGGTCCAGTCGCCTGCCACACGCGCATCGGTAACCGCCACACACCCCAGGCCAGTCCCAGCCCGAGACCCACATAGAGCGTCTGACGAATCAGCAAATAAAAAGGCTGTCCGCTATTTTGATCGGAAATCGAAATCGAGGCCGAGCCCACCATTACCAGACCCAGCATCAACAGCGTCACCGCAGGAATCAGCAACCAGGGATCTAACGGCCATGCCGTCAACGCAGGCTGTGCCTGTGTCGAAACTCCCGTTTGTCTGATGGCCTGCATGCTCATTTAAATTGCTGCCTCACCTGCTTCATAAACGCATCGCCCCGCGCTTCAAATCCACGGAACATATCAAAACTGGCACAGGCCGGTGACAGCAATACTGCGTCACCGGCTTGCGCCCGTTCAGCCGCACATTTGACTGCCTCAGCCATCGTCTGCACCTCCACGCTGTTAATTGCATCGGGCAACAGCGCTTTAATTTGCTGAGCATCTTCACCCATCAGCACTACCGCACGCGCCCGTTGCGCGAGCACTTTAGCCAGCGGTGTAAAATCCTGATCCTTGCCCTGACCACCGGCAATCAACACTATTTTTTCCGCCTCAACCCCGTCGATGGCCGCTATTGCCGCACCTACATTGGTCGCCTTGGAATCGTTGTACCAATTGACGCCCTGATATTCTCCCAGCCACTGACAACGATGCGCCAGACCGCTAAAGTTTTTCAGCGCATGAAGCATGGCTTTCATCGGCAAGCCTGCGGCCTTCCCCAGTGCCAGCGCCGCCAGCGCATTGGCGAGATTATGTCGGCCACCTACGCGCAGTTTGCTCACCGCAATTAATGGCTTGCTGCCGCTGTCGGTTCCCACACATAACCAGTCACCCGCCTTATGCTTGCAAATACCAAACTCACCTTCTGCCGGTACACGCAAAGCAAAATGAATTAACTGATGTCCAGCACCCAACAACTCCAGCGTTGCCGTTACTCGTGGATCATCACGGTTGATGATCAGTGTATTGCTGCCGTGAAAAATTCGCGCCTTGGCGGCGGTGTAATCCGCCAGACTGGCATAGCGATCCATGTGGTCTTCACTAAGATTGAGGATGGTCGCCGCTACCGCTTGCAGACTGTGCGTGGTTTCAAGTTGAAAACTGGATAGCTCCAGCACATACAGATCATATTTGTTATCAAGCAAGTCCAGCACCGGCGTGCCGATGTTGCCGCCCACTGCAACATCGCGTCCAGCGGCTTCGGCCATCATTCCAACCAGGGTAGTTACGCTACTCTTACCGTTGGAACCAGTGATCGCAATCACCGGCTGATTGACCAGTCGGGCAAACAGCTCGACATCACCCATGATTTCCACACCGTGCGCCCGTGCTTCGACCACCAGTGGCTCACGCAAAGACACGCCGGGACTAAGCAGTAACAGATCCGCCCGTTCAAAAGCACTGGCTTCGAAGCCACCAACAAAAACAGCGGTATCAGGTAACGCTTCCTTTAAAATATCTAGCCCCGGTGGATTAGCACGGCTATCAGTCACCGCTACTTCCACGCCGTGACGACTGAGAAAACGCGCACAGGACAGACCGGTCGCACCCAGTCCGACGATCAGCACGCGTTGCTGCCGTAAGCTGTCCAGTATGTTATTTTCTTCTGTCATGTTTTTTTTCATTGCCAGCATGATTAGCGAACCTTCAAGGTTGCCAGACCGACCAACACCAGAATCACGGTAATAATCCAGAAACGTACGATCACCCGTGGCTCCGGCCAACCTTTGAGTTCAAAATGATGATGCAAAGGAGCCATGCGAAAAATACGTTTACCGGTTAACTTGTAAGACCCCACCTGCAAAATTACCGACACGGTTTCCATCACGAACACGCCGCCCATGATGAACAATACAAATTCCTGCCGCACCATTACCGCAACGATGCCCAATGCCGCGCCCAGCGCCAGCGCGCCAACATCACCCATGAACACCTGTGCCGGATAGGTGTTGAACCAGAGAAAGCCCAGCCCTGCGCCCACTATCGCACCGCAGAAAATCACCAGTTCGCCTACGCCTGGAATATAGGGAATGGACAGGTAGGAAGAGAACACCGCATGCCCGGTAAGATAGGCAAACATCGCCAACGCACCGGCCACCATCACCGTGGGCAGAATAGCCAGACCATCAAGGCCATCGGTCAGATTAACCGAATTGCTGCTACCAACTACCACGAAGTAACTGAGTAACACATAGCTAACCAGGCCTAATGGAATCACCACGTCTTTGAATATCGGTACAATCAATTCAGTCTCAGCCGGACTCACGGCGCTGGTATACAAATAAATTGCCGCGCCAAAACCCGCCACCGACTGCCAGAAATATTTATAACGAGCGATCAGGCCACGCGGATCACGCTTCACCAGTTTCTTGTAATCATCCACCCAGCCGATGATGCCGAATATCGCCGTGGTAATGACCGCCACCCAGACATAACGATTGGTTAAATCTGACCACAATAAGGTGCTGACAAAAATCGCAACTAAAATCAGTGCGCCGCCCATGGTCGGTGTACCGGCTTTACTGAAATGACTTTCCGGGCCATCATCGCGCACCGTCTGGCCGATGTTGTATTTGCTTAATTTACGAATCATCACCGGCCCAACCACGAAAGAGATCAGTAGGGCAGTGAGCACACCGAGAATCGCGCGCAGAGTTAAATAATTAAAGACATTGAAGCCACTGTAAATTCCCTGCAAGTGTTGGGCTAAGTGATAAAGCATTAGTTGCTCTCTCCATCAACACTTAGCGCATGGACAATTTTTTCCATCTGCATGCGCCGTGAGCCTTTTACTAACAAGGTCACATCATCGGCCAGGTCTTCACGCAGGCGATCAATCAAGCCATCATGACTATCAAAACTTTGCGCGCAATGATCAAAAACACTCACCGCATTCCGTGCCAATACACCTAAGGTATAAAGGCGTTGCACACCCGCGGCGCGCGCCTGTTCACCTACCTGTGCATGCAAAGCGATTTCATTCTCACCCAGCTCACCCATGTCACCTAGCGCCAGAAAATGGCGACCGCTAAAACTTTCTAATACTGCCAAAGCCGCTTTCATCGACGCCGGATTGGCATTGTAGGTATCATCAATGATGCGACTATCGGCAATGCCCTTTTTCAATTGCAGACGACCGGGAACCGCCTGCATGGTTTCCAGCCCGATACGAATAGAATCAAGATCAACACCGGCTCCGATTGCCGCCGCCGTCGCCGCCAGTGCATTCATTAAATTGTGCTGTCCCAATAGCGGCAGGCGAAGATCAAAATTACCGTTTACGGTAGTCACCCGAACCTGTCCATCAACGGGCGGCCAGCTTGCCTGCACCGCTGCTTTGTTTTCAATTCCAAAATCCAGACAGGTTTGATCGTTATTTTTAGTTTTAATTTTTTGTTGCCACAAAGATGCAAACGGATCATCCGCATTGATTACCGCACAGCCTTCTTCACTCAACCCGGAATAAATTTCCGCCTTGGCCTGCGCCACACCTTCAAGACTGCCAAAACCAGCCAGATGAGCAGAGGCTGCATTGGTAATCAAAGCTACATCCGGGCTGGCGAGTTGACTAAGGTATTCAATTTCACCCGCATGATTCGCACCCATTTCAATTACCGCGTAATCGTGTGCTTGATTCAGCCGCAACAGGGTCAAAGGCATACCGATGTCATTATTAAAATTGCCACGGGTTGCCAGTACCTTGCCCTTTTGTGCAAAAATCCTGGCCAGCATTTCTTTCACCGTAGTCTTGCCGTTGCTGCCAGTCACCGCAATCAAGGGCAATGTAAATTGTTTGCGCCAATGTTGCGCTAACAGGCCTAAAGCCTGATGCGCATCATCGACGATCAAGGCCGGACTTACGCCCATGTCTTTCTCAAGTAAACAGGCCGCAGCCCCTGCCTGCATAGCCGCCTCAGCAAAAGTATTGCCATCGAAATTTGGCCCGCTCAAGGCAATAAATAATTCACCTGTTTGAATATGGCGGGTATCGGTACTCACCCCATCGAGTTGAACATCATCACCGAGCATGTCCACGTTCAAACCTGCTGCGCGTAATGCATCGGCAGTGGCTGACAGCGGCAGATTAAATCCCCGTGCAGCGCTCATCCTTCACCTGCCTTGATACGCAACTGTTTTTCAGCCTCGGCAACATCACTGAAGGGATATTTTTCATCCTTGATAAGCTGATATGCTTCGTGACCTTTACCGGCGATCAACACCACATCTCCGACTTGTGCCTGAGTGATCGCCGTTGCAATTGCAGCGGCACGATCAGCTTCGACAATAACTGTACTGTCTGTATTAATGCCCTGCTGAACATCAGCCAGAATTTTTTGCGGATTTTCAGAACGTGGGTTGTCGTTGGTTAAGATAATGTGATCTGCCAACCGTGCCGCCACTTCTCCCATCAAGGCACGCTTACCCTGATCACGATCACCACCGCAACCAAACACGCAGTAACATTGTCCATGAACATGTTCACGCACCGCTTTTAAAGCCTGTTCCAGTGCATCAGGCGTATGGGCAAAGTCCACCACCACCAGCGGCAACTCACCACCACCGAGACACTGCATACGTCCCGCCACCGGCTGCAAAGTTTCAAGCCGGGAAATAATCTTTGAAAGAGGCATGCCTTTTTGCCCCAGCACCGCCAGTACCGCCAGCGCATTGCTGGCATTAAAATGTCCCAGTAAAGGCAGGCGTAGTTCGGCTGAACCCCAGGGGGTTTGCACCTGCATGGATAGTCCCTGCGAATTCAGTTTTAAATTCTGAGCGAACACATCCGGCTGCTGCTGTTCATCTAAACCGTATCGAATCAACCTGATATTTTTTGCTAAACCATCCGCAAGTTCACGCCCGTATTCATCATCTATATTGATCACCGCCGAGGTTAGTCCCGGCATTGAAAACAATCCGGCCTTGGCCTGCGCATAGCCTTGCATATCACCGTGGTAATCAAGATGATCCCGACTGAGATTGGTAAACACCGCAGAATCAAAACGAATCGCATTAACGCGTCCCTGTTGCAGCGCATGCGAGGACACTTCCATACTAATTTCAGTCGTGCCCTGATCATGCATCTCAGCTAACCAGCGATGACAGTGCAAAGCATCGGGAGTAGTAAAACCAGTTTGCCTTAAGTTACCAATGATGCCCGTTCCCAGCGTACCCATGACCGCGCAGTTTTCACCCAGGCATTGTGCAAGATACTGGCTGACCGAGGTTTTACCATTGGTTCCGGTGATGCCGGTAATGAATAAATCATTTGATGGTTCGCCATAAAAGCGATCCGCAATCATGCCCAATTTTTTACTTAGATCAGCAACGGCAATCAATGGGATTTTTTCGCCCCTATCCGCAACTCGCCAGCCCAGTGTGACGGCGGGCACATTCATTTCCGTTTCCCAGAGTACCGCCTGCGCACCGTTGCTAATTGCCATGTCAATAAAGCTACTGGCATCATGATTTGCATTACTCAAACTTTTAAGCATGAGAAAGGTATCACCACTATTTAACTTCCGGCTATCCAGACACAGGCTATTCACCACCCGATCCGCTTCAACCGGCACGGCGACAATGTCTGCAAGTAAGTCAGATAACATAACTGGTTTTATTTTCAATGCACTCATCATGGATGAGTTCCCGATTGCAGGCTTTTGGGCAAGGCTGCCAGATTAATATGCCGATCAGAAATATCATCCGGGCTTACATTCATCAACCGCAAGGCACCGGACATCACTTCGGCAAACACCGGTGCAGCCACTTCACCACCGTAATAAACATCACCACGCGGTTCATTGATCATCACCACCATCACCAGTCGCGGATCACTGGCCGGAGCCATACCGGCAAACACGGAAACATAACGATCATCACTATAGCCGCCGGCGGTAGCTTTTTTCATGGTGCCAGTTTTACCGGCAACGCGATAACCGGGGATCGCCGCACGAACTGCGGTACCCCCTTTTTGCACCACCGACTCCATCATCAGGCGAACGGCACGGGCAATTTTCTCGGGGATCACCTGTTCAACTCGAACCGCTTCTTCATCTGCCGCAGGCGGTAAAAAACGTACCGGCATCTGCCGGCCATCATTGGCAATCACCATGTAAGCGCGCGCCAGTTGCAGTGGCGTGACCGACACACCATAGCCATACGCTAATGTCGCGCGCTCAATATCGCGCCAGTGACGACTACGAGTAAATACGCCGCTGACTTCACCGGGAAAACCGCTGCCGGTAGTTTCACCAAAGCCCACCCGCGCATAACTGTTCCAGAGCCTGTCCGGTTCAATTGCCAAGGCCATCTTACTCACGCCAACGTTGCTGGATTTTTGAATCACAGTGGAAACACTAATACGCCCATAATTACGCACATCACGCACCCGATAACGACCAATGCGAAACACACCCGGCGTGGTATCAATTAAAGTTTGTGGCCGGTACTTGCCACTTTCTAATGCCGCGGCTACGGTAAATGGTTTCACGGTTGAACCCGGTTCGAACACATCGGTCACTGCCCGATTGCGATAATTCACGCCACGCAACTGTCCCCGGTTATTCGGGTTATAGGATGGCTGGTTCACCATCGCTAAAACTTCGCCTGTACGCGAGTCTAAAATCACCGCCGAACCGGAACGGGCTTTTTGTTTGATCACCATGCGCTTGAGTTCACGATAGGTCAGGTATTGCAGGCGACGATCCATACTCAAGGTTAAATCTTTACCGGGATGCGCTTTACGAACTAGTTCGATATGTTTTACCACCCGCCCCATACGATCTTTCAATACCCGTTGCGCACCGGGCACACCCTGCAACCAGTCATTCCATGCCAGCTCCAAACCTTCCTGGCCTTCATCATCTACGTTGGTAAACCCCAATACATGAGCTGCGACTTCACCGGCTGGATAATAGCGATGATATTCCCGCTGTAGTGAGACCCCAGGAATTTCCAACGCCATCACCTCGGCGGCCAGCTGCGGGGCAATGTGACGTTTGATGTAAGCAAACTCACGTTGCTTGCGCGGCAATACTAACTGCTCCAGCTTGCTAACTTTCATGCCCAGTAATTTCGCCATACGCGGCCACTGATCATGCGCACCGATAAATTCTTCCGGCTGCACCCAGACCGAATCCACCGGGGTACTGATCGCCAGCGGTTCACCGTTGCGATCCTGAATCATGCCGCGATGTGCAACCACCGGCATTACCCGCAGGTAACGCGCATCGCCCTGATGCTGGAGAAAGTCTTTACGCAACACATGCAGATCCACACTGCGCCAGATCAACAACAAGGCAACCGTCACCACCAGCAGCACGACGATGCTGAGGCGAAAGGAACTGCGCGTATGTTGGTTTGTCTGGTTCATGGTTTAACGATAATTATTTTTTCATATTCCATTTGCGTCATCTGTAAACGCTGACGCGCGAGTTTTTCAATCCGACCACTGGTCGCCCAGGTACTTTGTTCCAGTTGTAACTGTCCCCATTCCACTTCCATCGCATCCCGTGTTTTTTGCAAACTTGTCAATTCGACAAACAACTTGCGACTCTGGTGCTTGCTATACACCACCGCTAATGCCGAAAGCACCACCAGCACCAATAACAGCAGAACAATGAATGGCATGCGCACACTCACCGTTCAGGCTAACCGTTCCGCCACACGCATGACTGCACTACGTGCGCGCGGATTTCGCTCCAGCTCTTTTGCACCCGCGCGAACCGCTTTACCAATTAAGCGCAGGCTGGGATTCAATTGCGCCTGCGTTACCGGCAAGTCCGGCGGAAAATCATCACCCCGTGCGGCATCACGAATAAAGCGTTTCACTCGCCGATCTTCCAGCGAATGGAAACTGATCACGACCAGACGACCACCGGGTTTGAGGATCTCCGTGACCTGTTCCAGCACCTGTTCCAGATCATCCAGCTCGCGATTAATGTAAATGCGAATCGCCTGAAAACTACGGGTGGCCGGATCCTTACCTTTTTCCCAGGCAGGATTAGCCGCAGCAACGATTTCAGATAATTGTTTTGTTGTGGTGATGGCTTTTTCTTTGCGCGCCTGAACCAGGGCGCGGGCAATGCGTTTCGCAAATCGCTCTTCACCATACTCTTTTAATACTGTAACGATGTCCTGCTCTCTGGCCGCAGCTAACCATTGCGCCGCTGAGAGTCCCTGCTCCGGGTTCATCCGCATATCCAGCGGCCCGTCTTTTTGAAAACTAAATCCGCGACTAGCATCATCTATCTGCGGCGACGACACCCCCAGATCCAGCAAGATGCCGTCAACCTGATTGGTCCAACCCAGTGCTTTTACCTGCGCGTTCATCATGGCAAAGCTGTCCTGCCTGATTAGAAAACGTTGGTCTTCTGCAAACCGCTGGTGTGCCACTTCAATTGCCTCTGGATCTTTATCCAGCGCCAGCAGTCGCCCATCTTCATTCAATACATTTAGAATCGCCGCACTGTGACCACCGCGACCAAAGGTGCCATCTACATAATGCCCATCCGGACTAACATTTAGTGCCGCCAGTGCTTCATCCAACAGCACCGGTCGATGTTCAGTCTGTTCCGTCATCGCTATAAGGACAGCGACTCAAGCTGTTCAGACATGGCGCTTTCATCGCCATTGCTATCCAGCCAGGCATCACATTGGGTATTCCAGGTTTGTTCATCCCAGATTTCAAATTTCTTGCCCTGACCACTCAGCGCAATCTGTTTTTCCAGGTTTACTTTTTTACGTAGTAGTGGCGGCAATAAAATGCGGCCATGACTATCCATTTCCACCTCGGTGGCGTGACCAATAAGAATGCGTTGCAGACGACGTGCTTCTGACTTCAGATTACCCAGCCGCCCCAGTTCCCGTTCCAGCACTTCCCAATCCGGCAGCGGATAAAGCAGCAAGCAGGGATCGCGCACATCCAGAGTCACCACTAACTGACCTTCGCACTGAGACATCAGGCTTTCACGATACTTGCTCGGTATCGCCATTCGGCCTTTTGCATCCAGATTGAGTGTGTTTACGCCGCGTAACAAACGCCTGCTCCCGAAAATTGTCACTGAGGATTTTAGGCATGATTACCCATTAATCCCCACTTTGATCCACTTCTGTACACTATAGGTAGGCTATAGGTCAGCTGTCAAGCCAACCGACGCACAAAAAACAGGATTTCTTTTTTAAGGACAATGACTTAGAGGCGTGGGAAGAAGTGGATTAGGAGCCGAAAATGGCTATTTTTTAGATCAGGGAAGATAGATAAAACAATAACTTATAGATGGTTGCTAAAGTAGCTTGAGAGGAAAATATTGGGCAGTGGGGTTCTATATATAATGGTACGACTGAAGTCGTACCTACAGTCGTACCTACAGTCGTACCTACAGGCGTATTTGCCACCACATCGACAAAAACAGCCTGTAGGTTCGATTTCAATCGAACGAGGGCGGGTGAAACAACCAGGAGTAGCTTCGGACTTGTACGGCTCACCTGTGCCCGCGGGTAGAAGCCGCACCTGCAATAATTTAGGAAGGAGTCGGCCGATAAGCCGGGTTCTGTCGTAGACAGTCATTCATCTGGGTCATGCGTCACCACATGCCTCAAGCGATCTACCCGGGAACCATGCGGGCCACACTTAACGTTCCC
>CAZIJT010000010.1:0-9920 GCA_964539595.1 uncultured Thiohalophilus sp.
TACTTTTTCAACAGGTAAATTACCAAAAACAGCAAACGCAATACCAACATAAAGAACCATCACCAATAAAATTGCAGTCATCATTGCTCTTGGAAGCGTTTTGGCTGGATCAGGCATATCTTCTGCTGTATTAGTAATGACCCGAAAACCTTCAAAAGCAAAAAAGGTAATGGCTAAACTGAAAAAAATATCTTTACTGGGCGGGTAATACTGAGGAGATAATAATGAAGAGTCCAGGTACATAATGCCTGCGATGGATAATCCAGTTAAAATAGCAAATTTAATCCCAACTGTTACTCTTTCCCAAACAGCAACATCTTTTGCTCCTTTTAGGTTAATCAACACAAATAGAACAATGATTCCACTTGAAAATAAATGATGCCATAAAGTAGAACTTTCATTAATGGGTAAAAATGTTATTGCATAATTACTAAATGCTTTAGCTATTAAGCTTAAGGAAACAATAGCTGAAAAATACAACATGATCCCCATCGTACCTGTAAAAAAACCAATACCATAAGCCTGAGATAAGTATTCTATTATTCCTCCAGAGGAAGGATAACGAGCACCTAATTTTCCTAACGAATAGCCACTGAACAAGGCAATAATGCCGCCGATAATAAATGAAATATAAACAGCACTTCCTGAAATGGCACTCGCTTCGCCAAGTAGTGCAAAAATGCCAGCACCAACCATTGCACCTATTCCCATTGAAACTGCTGACCAAAAGCCTATTGGTTTTTTTGATTTATGCATATGAACCTTTTTTCCCCAGGCTAACGCCCTCATCAGGAATTTTCAGATGGGACGCGATTTCTGCGTATACAAAAAACTGTGAACCTTCTGAAAGTCCCGCTGGATGAGTTTGATATCCATTGAGCCTTCTCCTCCAGCTTAGACATTTTTACTAAACTAGACGGCAAGAAAACCAGAAAGGAGAAAACCCAATGAACTTTTACAATAACATGCATCAATACTACTGCGGTATCGATTTGCATACCAGAGTTCTGTGTATTTGTGTCCTTGACGAGGAGGGCACGCACCTGTGTGCCTAAGAAAATATCAGCCAATCCAGAAAAATTGCATACATAATTGAAACCTTATTATTGGCCATATTATTGCGGGGGACGAGTGTATGCACTGTTGGTACTGTAGTAGTATTGAGTCAGGTCTTAAACTTTTCCATGCCTGTCAAAAAAAAGTGATGACTTTAGTGTGGAGGGAGTGGCGAATCAGCTTGGATCGCATTATCAAGGGTCAGTAATAGATTGTGCGTAATACTAAAAATGCAAAGAACAAGAGCTGACCCGCTATTCTGATTTAGCACTTGTTGTTAATTGTGTTTTTGCCAAGATTGTAGCTTTGCATTAGGGCGTCCATTAAGTTGGGGTGCTGGTTTAAATCGCTGACAGATAAGGTGTGCTTAATAATTTCCTGCAACTGTGCAATAATTTTGCTTTCATGCCAGGCGGATTCAAAGGCTTTGATATCCAGGTTATGCTCGTTTATGTGTTCGGCAACCATGCCCTGCGGGTTATTAAAGTGAATAGTCTCTAATTGCATTATTTCATATTCATAGGAATATAGATCAAGCTGATTAGCGCGCGCAATCAATGGGTAGAGGTTGGGGATGCTGCCACTCGCGGCCATGTGTTGATCAAGGTCGACCGTCAACGAAGGTGAATGATTTACGCCTTTGAAACAGAAAATAATAGATGCGGTAATATAGTTGTTCATGTCATTACTAAAATAACTATTAGGATGTCAATGCAGTAAACAATAATGGTAGTTTCTCAGGTAGTTTTTCGATGTTGTCGATTACAGTGTAACCGCCAGAGCCGAAAATATCCTGTATATAATCATCTGCTTTTTTATCCAGACTAATGCAGTAGCTGTACATGCCTTTGGATGAGACTTCATCCACGGCTTTTTTAGTGTCGCTAATTAGATACTGCACATCATCGACATCAATGTCTGAAGGTTCACCATCAGTAAGTATTAGTAATAATTTTTTATCAGCCTTTTGTGCATTCAGATAATGTGAGGCATGGCGAATGGCTGAACCCATACGGGTAGAAAAACCGGCATCCATGGCAGCCAGTCGGCTTTTGACGGTATCATCAAATTGCTCACTATATCCTTTGATGTGGTAGTAGCGAACATTGTGCCGTGTATCAGAATGAAAACCAGCGATGGCATATTTGTCACCAAGTTGGTCGATAGTCCAGGCTAACAAGGTAACGGCTTCCTGACTGAGTTGTAAAATAGATTGTCCTGAACCATCGGGTACATCATTCAATGAGGCGGATAAATCCAGTAGTAACATCACGGCAATATCGCGGCCATCATGCTTGTGACTCATGTTAATACGGGGATCGGGTTGCGCACCGCACTTGTAGTCAATCAATGAACGTATGGCGACATCCAGATCCAGTTCACTACCCTCTTCCTGATAGCGTACGCGTACAAACTGCTGTGGCTTTAGCATATCTAGAATTTGTTTTAATTGCTTGGCCAGCGCTTTGTGTTTATCTAAAATGGCGTCGATATCTGCCGCATTAGCGGCAGGGTGGATTGACTCATACAGGCTTACCCAGTCAGGCTTGAAGGTTTGCGTAGCATAATCCCACTCTGGATAATGGCGTGGCGGAAGGCTATCACTTTCAAGCTCTTCGGGTTTAGCGTCTCGCTTGTCTTCAAATGCCTCTTCTTCGTCACCCTCTTCGATAAACATCCACATGTGACGATTATCATCACGATAATCAACCTCGGTATTTTCAAAGCGAATTTTTGGGAGCTGGTCACTTTGCAGACGAGTGCGGGCAACGAACAAGACCGCGATCTCGGCCATTTCTTTAGTGCTACTTCCACCCGCTTCTACTGCCGTATGAAACTGTGCAACGAAATCCAGAATAAACTTATTTGTATAGGTATGGTTTTCATCCAGGATGGCGCGTGACAAAATGGCCAGACGATGGCGAATACAGGACTCTTTTTCTGTATCGCAATCACCTTCGACAGGTTTAGGGTGCAGAGCGAGAAAGTATTCACGCAGCCCCGGATACTCTTTTAGCATTAAGTATTCTACCCGCGAGTCTTCCAGATGTTCGATAGCCAGCCGTTGAAAGGGGCTGAAATTATCTGCGATGATAGCGGTTGTCCATTTTCGATGCGCGGCAATATGTGCAATGGTAATGCGGTAGCGATCAATACCTGATATGCCATTTAGATCATCATAGACATCGGGAATACGAATGCCCAAATGATCATAATAAGGGATGGGCTTGCGCAATTCATCAAAGCCTAGTGAATAGGGAATAAAATAGGATTCATCTTCCCACATGCTGCGCAAATACATATCCAGCTTGCGCTCGTTATCCATATACAAAGTACCATGACGTTCACGTTGTAACATGGCTTTGCTGTCGGCTGACTGTAAACTGAAGTAATCTTTCTGGCGTTCGGGGTGGTTGCGGTAGTTGCGCACACCGTATTCAATCCAGTTTTTCAGACCGTCCAGAGATAACTGGTTTAACAAATAGGGTATTTGCCGTAATAACACCGGGAAGCCCTGACTGGAATGTGTTTTATGATGACCATGAACTGAGGTAGTGGTCGTTTCCAGCATCTCGAAAAGAATGTCGAAAAAATGTTGCATCTGTTCCATCGTCCCCAGTCGACGGGAGGCCTCTGGCAAACACTGCATGAAAGGAGGGATGGCTTTACCATTAGGTGAGCGAGACATATCCCAGACATGTTTGGAGACTATTTCCAGAATGGATTCATCCAGATGTGCCGCCATTTGTGGCATTTCTTCCAGATAGATAGAAACGGGTTCCCAGCCACGCCCAATCATACAAATTAGTGACGCGCCAGACAGATAGCTTTCTATTCCCGTATTAGTCAGGTTGCGTAATGCATCTTTAATATAGTCATCAAAACAATCTTCAATTTGTTCGAAGCTGCATTTGAGTTTGTTTCGGTAGGCTTGTAAGTCAGATTCTTGCATGATTATTTATAGTACTGTCGTCATCAAGGGAAAGATGTATTCATCCGTAAATGAATGCTAATAGGTGTACATACGTGTACTTAAGCATGAGTACAATTGTAGGTACGGCTTCAGCCGTATAATATACGACATTTAACCGTGATTGTTCGCCTGAAGGCGAACCTACAGGTAAATGAATTCCTTAAATGCCTACGTATGAATAGATACAAAGTATTAAATATTTTATTTACATTCATTTTCTAAAAAACACTATTTTCTTAAGCAAAAATACTATCGATAGCATGATCCAGTGTGCTGCGAATATCGGCATCATCAGTAATAGGTCGGACTAGCGCCATCCGACAGGCGGCTTTTGCTTCAATGCCTTTGTTCATTAAATTTGCGGCATAAACCAGAAGACGTGTTGATATGCCTTCATCCAGACCGTGACCTTTCAGGTTACGTGCAGCATGCGCAATTTTTACCAGTTTCCCCGCAGTTTCAGCATCGCTGCCTGATTCTTTTATAACAATGGCGGCTTCAGTTTTTGAGTCTGGATAGTCAAAATCCAGGGCGCTAAATCGCTGTTTGGTAGATTGCTTCAGATCTTTCATCAGGCTCTGGTAACCGGGGTTGTAAGAAATAACCAATTGGAAGTCTTCATGTGCATCTACCAGCTCACCTTTTTTATCGAGTGGTAGTTGACGCCGATGATCGGTTAGTGGGTGAATGACCACGGTGGTATCCTGACGGGCTTCAACAATTTCATCGAGATAACAAATTGCACCGATGCGTGCCGCGATAGTTAGGGGGCCATCCAGCCAGCGTGTACCGTTTGCATCAAGCAAGTAACGGCCAACCAGATCTGAGGCGGTCATGTCTTCGTTGCAAGCGACGGTTATCAGTGGTCTGCCGAGTTTCCATGCCATATGCTCAATGAAACGTGATTTACCACAACCAGTGGGACCTTTAATCATAATAGGTAAACGGGCGGCATAGGCGGCTTCGTATAAAGCGACTTCATCGTCCTGTGCTTGATAGAAGGGTTCATCATTAATTTTGTATTGTTCGATATTGATGTCAGTCATGGCATGTTTTCCTAAAATATTTTTTCTAAAAATAAATGCAAATGCACGCGAATTAAAAATGGTATGGTTTTGTATTCAAATACATTTGTGTTTATTAGCAGATTATTTTTATTAATTAATTAGTGAAAAAAAACCCCCACCGAAGTGGTGAGGGTTATTTTTAATACTGATTGTTCATGCTTACTTATGAACGCCCAGCTTGTCTCTCCAGCCCGGGAACAATGCATCAGCATCATGCTCGAAGGATTCGAATGCGCGAGCGAATTCTTTATGCTCTTTCGCGTACTCGATTGGATCGGCACCCTGTTTCCAGCAATCATAGGCCTGATGCAGTGATTTAGCACCGGCTGCGGGAGAATCGATGTGACCGTAAGCACCACCACCTGAAGTGTTGATAACGTTACCGTGACCGAGGTTCTCGAAGAAGCCTGGCAGACGCAGTGCGTTCATGCCGCCTGAGATGATGGGGGTTGTTGGCTTCATGCCGTACCATTTCTGGAAGTAAACCGGACCCTGACATTCATCACGTTCGATCATGTATGCAATGATTTTGTCCGATGCATCACCTTCCATTTTACCGTAACCCATGGTACCTACATGGATACCGGAGGCACCCATCAGACGAGACATTTTCGCCAAGATGTACGCAGTGTAACCACGCTTGGAAGAAGGAGAAGTCACTGCACCGTGACCAGCACGATGATAATGCAAGTACTGTTCAGGATACTGACGACGAGCGGTGGTCACCATGCCGGGGCCACCTACATAACCGTCAACCAGGAAGGCAACGTGAGATGCATTTTCGCCAAATGTTTCCAGTACGAAGTCAGCACGAGCACACATTTCATGGTAATCATCAGCGGTGATGTTGGCTGAGAATAATTTAGCTTCGCCAGTTTCATCCTGCGCGCGTGCCATGGCATCGGCCACTAAAGGAATAACCTTTTTCATCGGGCAGAAAACCTGGTTGCCTTGAGGCTCATCATTTTTGATGAAATCGCCACCCAGCCAGAAAGAATATGCAGCGGCTGCAAAGGGTTCAGGACGCAGGCCTAATTTAGGCTTAATGATAGTACCGGCGATGTAACCACCGTCTTTGATAGGACGACCCAGAATACGCCACATGTCTGAAATGTCTTTTGAAGGACCATCAAAGATTTGCAGCATTTTAGGTGGCATGTAGAAGTCAAACATCTGTGACTCTTTAATATCACCCATGCCCTGGTTGTTACCAATGGCCAGAGTTAAGAAAGAAACGATCATGGCGCGACCATCGATGACGTTACGGTCGAACAGTTCGTTCGGGTAGGCGATCTTCATGATGCCTTTAGCTTCATCGATTTCATAAACTAAAGCATCAACGCCTTTGGTGAAATCATCAGTGGTTGAAACTTCAACGTTAGTGCCGGTTGAAGATTCTGCTGCAAAGTGAGCAGCCGCTTCCAGATAACCGTAACCTTCAGCCGGTGTCATGGTGTAGGCGACGAGGATGTGCTTACCATCGGCAAGCAGTGTATCTTCGTTCAAGCTGAGGTCGGAATAACGACCTGTTTGATCTAATAAAGCCATGTTTAAAACTCCTCAAATAAAAAATTATAAGCTACTGGATTCTTCCGGGTTCGGCAGGAGCTTGCGTTGCTATTCTGATTCCCCTGCAGGCGGTGATAAATCGGTATCACTGTCTGCCCCTGAATGTTTGCGACTATACGGGGGATCATCCATAATTAAAATTCATTTATTTTGATTGAAACCATAAGCAAAACCTTATGAATATAACTTTTCGCCAACTTACCGTGTTTGAAGCGGTTGCCAATTGCCTGAGTTACACCCAGGCAGCACAGACCTTGCACCTCAGTCAGCCCGCTGTTTCCATGCAAATCAAGCAGTTAGAAGAGAATGTTGGCTTGCCGCTGTTCGAAAAACTGGGGCGGCAGACCTATCTCACTGAAGCCGGGCGGGAAATGCATCACTATTGCCGCAGTATTGCCGGGCAGCTCGGGGAGCTGGAAGAGGTGCTGGAACATATAAAAGGTATCCAGCGGGGGCGGCTGGATATTTCAGTGGCCTCAACCGCCAATTATTTTGCCACGCGCCTGCTGGCCGCATTTTCGCGCAAATATGAAGGCACGACCTTCAGTCTGGATGTAACTAATCGCGAAAGCCTGTTGCGCCAGCTGGAGTTAAATGAAAAAGATCTGGTGATTATGGGCAAACCGCCGGAGGATCGGGATCTTGATGCCACCGTGTTTATGGATAATCCGCTGGTGGTGATAGCCGCCCCGGATCATCCGCTGGCGAAAAAGAAAGATCTGGCGTTGACAACCCTGCAACAGGAAACCTTTGTGGTGCGGGAATCCGGTTCCGGTACGCGCATCGCCATGCAGCGTTTTTTTAGTGAACATGAAGTGACGTTGAGCACGGGGATGGAGATGACCTCGAATGAAGCTATCAAGCAGGCGGTCGAAGCTGGACTGGGTCTGGGGATTGTTTCTATCCACACGCTGGAACTGGAATTGGAAGCCGAGCGGCTGGTGTTGCTGGATGTAAAAGAGTTCCCCATTTTGCGTCACTGGTATGTGGTGCAGCGTCAGGGTAAACGCCTGTCGCCGGTGGCACAGGCATTCAAGGATTTTGTTATTACTGATGTCAGTAGTGTAGATATTACTAAGGGGAAAAAAATTCAAACTGTGTGAGGGAACTTTGTGTGGTTCGACCAGTCAATCACACATGCTGCATGATTATGTGATATAAATACGCCATGAATTTTCTTTGTACTGACAGACATTCCCGAGCAGGGCTGATTGCGCTGGTGCTAATGGCACTGGTCTTTTCGCCGTTTGTCAGTGCCGGACTATCTGCTCCGGAATTACAGAACATGGTTTCACAGACTAATAGTGAACACGCACAAGCCTGTAGTGAAATGCATAAAAACGGCGTACAGACATCACCGCAGGCTGGCGCGTCAGACTGCTGTGATCAGAATACAGATTGCAAAACACACTGCCAGAATCTTGTTTTAACGCATTTGCCGGTATCGGCATTCGTAAACGCATTTTCATTTCAAGTTGATTCTTCAAATTCCCTGTCACCCTCGTTGCCTGAAATACTGACCGGCATCTCTACTTCTCTGGATCCCCGACCTCCCTGCGTCTGAACATTGTCCGGTTTGCATTTTTAGTGCAACTGGAACACGCTTGTTTTAACCGCCGTTGTTATTAACAGTTGCGAACATGAGCATGTTCTGATCTATCGCTTTGTTCGTCAGGAGTACCGAGATGTTTTCCCATAAATTTATTTTTGTCGGCCTTGCTGTCGGCCTGTTTTGTTCAGCCACACTGGCTGAAATACCGGATGTGAGCAATCCTGATGAACGCATCGAAGCAATGCGAACACTGGCATTAGCTCTGACTCTGTCAGCAGCAACCGAGGTTGCGGTGATGGATAATCCGGGGCTGAGCGCGATGCGCGCGCGGGCTGAAGCGATGGCGGCGATTCCCTCACAACTCGGTGCGCTACCCGATCCCACCCTGAGTTTTAATGCATTGAATCTCCCTGTTGATAGTTTCAGTGTGGGACAGGAAGGCATGACCCAGATGCAAATTGGTCTGGGACAGAAATTTCCGTTTCCCGGTAAACGGGGTTTGCGTGAAGATGCGGCCAACTTTGAAGCGCAGGCGGCGGGGATTGAAGTCGAAGAAAGTCGTCTCTGGTTGATTCGCAATGTGCGAAGTACCTGGTGGCGGTTGTTTTATATTGATCAGGCTTTGGAAATCATTAATAGCAATAAGGCGTTATTGCGGCAATTTGTTCAAATAGCACAAACCAAGTACAAAGTGGGCAAAGGTTTACAACAGGATGTGTTACTGGCGCAACTTGAACTATCAAAATTGCTGGACAAGGAAATTCAGCTTACCGGTATGCGTCGTAATTCAGAAGCGCGACTCAACGCGCTGCTGAATTGGCCAACGACTCGCCGCCTGACTTTGAAGCCCTCTGCAGATCAAAAACTACCAACGCTACAAGAGGAAATCACACTACAGAAGCAGGCTGAAACTGTCCGGCCTTTGCTGCTTGCGCAACAGAGTCGTATTAGTGCGGCGCATAGCCGGGTTGAACTGGCAAAGAAAGATCAGTACCCGGATTTTAATTTAGGCCTGGCCTATGGTTTTCGCAGTGGCAGTAATCTGGATGGTAGTGATCGTGCTGATTTGGCCTCATTAAGATTTAGCATGAACCTGCCCTTATATTCCGGTAGGAAACAGGATAAGGCAGTTGACCAGCGCAATAGCGAACTGTTGCAACAGAATTATCGTTTGGCAGATGTGCGGGAACAGGTGCATGCACAAATTTCACAGACGATGGCTGACTACCGGCGTGCCAGTGAACAGGTGGTGTTATTCAAGACCGGGATTATTCCTCAGTCCCGACAGACGGTTGACTCCATGCTTGCCGGCTATCAGGTTAACAAGGTGGATTTTCTAAATCTGGTACGCGCCCAGCTCACACTTTATAACTATGAAATTCAATACTGGCTGTCTTTTAGTACAGCTCAGCAAGCACTGGCGGCACTTGAAGCCGTCGTGGGTAGTGAAGATATTTATGCAGGAGATGACGCATGAACAAGACAATTATGATTGCCGCGATTACGCTGGCATTGGGTTTGGGCGGTGGTTACTGGCTGGCCGGTATGCAGCAGGAGACGAGCATGGATAAGGCATCAGCTGCGGACAGTGATGGAGAACGCAAGGTATTGTTCTATCGCAATCCGATGAACCCGGCAATTACTTCACCGGTTCCGGCGCAGGATGAAATGGGTATGGATTATATTCCGGTGTATGCCGAAG
>CAZIJT010000010.1:10020-36355 GCA_964539595.1 uncultured Thiohalophilus sp.
CCGGTTCCGGCGCAGGATGAAATGGGTATGGATTATATTCCGGTGTATGCCGAAGAGCATAAACCGAAACAGAAAAAAGCCCTGTTCTATCGTAACCCAATGAACCCGGCGATTACCTCACCGGTTCCGGCACAGGATGAAATGGGCATGGACTATATCCCGGTATATGCCGAGGAAGAGAGCGACAGCAAAGAACCGGCGGGTACGGTTAGGATCGATGCGGTTACGGTGCAGAATATTGGTGTGCGCACGGCGCTTGCTGAGCAGCGTTCCCTGTCAAAAGAGATCCGTGCAGTTGGCCGGGTGGCTTACAACGAAGAACGGCTGGCGCGCCTGCATCCGAAGACCGATGGCTGGATTGATGAGTTGTATATCGACAAGACGGGGGAACAAGTTAGTAAAGACACTATTCTACTGAGTTTCTATTCACCGCAACTGGTATCGAGTCAGCAGGAATATCTGCTGGCATTAAAAAATTATGAGACCTTAAAAGATAGCCCGTTTGAAGATATTCGTAATGGGGCTGAAGAGTTAAAGAGCAGCGCGCGTGAACGACTGGAGCTGCTAGATGTGCCGGAGCATCAGATTGATGAGCTTGAAAAAGCACGCAAGATTAAAAAGAATTTGCATATTCATTCACCTTTTAAGGGCATTGTAATGAACGTTGGCATGCGTGATGGTCAGTATGTTACCCCGGCCACTGAATTATATATGCTGGCGGACTTGAGTAAGATCTGGGTTTATGTAGATATTTATGAAAATGAAATGCCCTGGGTCAAGCCGGGTGATATGGCGGAGATGACGGTGGAGGCGATTCCCGGCAAGGTCTACACCGGTAAGGTAACGTACATCTATCCCTACATGGAAAGCAAGACACGAACCAATCGTATTCGGCTGGAATTTGATAACCAGGATCTTAAACTTAAACCGGAGATGTTTGCTCAGATTAAGTTGAAAGCCAGTCGACAGATTGATGCCATCGTCGTTCCCTCTGAGGCCATTGTGCGTTCGGGCATCAGTGAACAGGTCTTTGTGGTGCGAGAGCCCGGTAAGTTTGAGCCGCGCAAGGTGGTATTAGGTGTTAGCGCGGAAGGTTTAACCCAAATTATTTCGGGGGTAAAAGCCGGTGAAGAAGTGGTGACTTCAAGCCAGTTCCTGATCGACTCTGAATCCAAGCTGCGTGAAGCCACTGCAAAGATGATGGAAGTGCTGTCTGCTGAAGCAAACAAGAAGCAGCAGGGAGAATAAGATGATTGAAAAAATCATTGATATGTCCCTGCGGGACAAGTTTCTGGTATTGATAGCCACGGTGATGGTGTTTGCTGCTGGCCTTTTTGCGCTGAAGAATACGCCACTGGATGCAATCCCGGATCTATCCGATGTGCAGGTAATTGTGTTTACCGAGTATGCCGGACAGGCGCCACAGGTGGTGGAGGATCAGGTAACCTATCCGTTGACCACGGCGATGCTTGCTGTGCCCAATGCCAAAGTCGTTCGCGGTTATTCCTTCTTCGGATTTTCTTTTGTCTATATTATTTTCGATGATGACACGGATATGTACTGGGCGCGTTCGCGGGTGCTGGAATATCTCAACTATGTCAGTGGCCGACTGCCCAATGGCGTGACGCCAACTCTGGGGCCGGATGCTACCGGTGTTGGCTGGGTGTATGAATATGCGCTGGTGGATCGCACCGGTAAAAATGATCTTGCTCAACTGCGTTCGATTCAGGACTGGTATTTACGCTATCCGTTGCAGACAGTGAAAGGGGTTTCTGAAGTCGCGTCGATTGGCGGTTATGTCAAACAATACCAGGTGGAAGTCGATCCCAATGTTTTACTGAACTACAACATTCCCCTGAGCAAAGTGAAGCGCGCTATTCAACGTTCCAATAATGATGTTGGCGGTCGATTGGTGGAGATGGCCGAGACTGAGTACATGGTGCGTGGCCTGGGTTATATCAAATCGATTGATGATCTGAAAAGCATTCCAGTCGGGGTAGATAAAAACGGCACACCAATCCGGCTTGAAGATGTCGCCAATGTGCAACTGGGGCCGGAGTTGCGACGAGGACTGGCTGAGCTCAATGGCGAAGGTGAAGTCGCCGGTGGTGTGGTGATCATGCGTTTTGGTGAGAATGCGCTGTCAACGATTGAAGGCGTGCGTAAAAAACTGGAAGAGCTAAAACCGGGGCTGCCGGAAGGGGTAGAAATTGTTCCCGTCTATGATCGTGGCGATCTTATTGAACGGGCTGTTGATAATCTGAAAGTAAAGCTGATCGAAGAATCCATCGTCGTCAGTATTATTTGCGTATTGTTTTTATTGCACGCCCGTTCCGCATTAGTGGCGGTGCTGACTCTGCCGCTGGGTATTCTGATGGCCTTTATCTTTATGCACTGGCAGGGGCTTAATGCGAATATTATGTCTCTGGGGGGGATAGCGATTGCCATTGGGGCGATGGTCGATGGTGCGATTGTGATGATCGAGAATGCACATAAACATCTGGAACATGCGGCGAGAGATAAAGGTGCTGAACTGAATCTGGATGAACGCTGGAAAGCCGTGGGTGAAGCCTCACGGGAAGTCGGACCGGCATTATTTTTCTCGCTGCTCATTATCACCGTGTCATTCATGCCAGTGTTTACGTTGCAGGCGCAGGAAGGGCGGTTATTCTCTCCCTTAGCGTTCACCAAGTCCTATGCGATGGCAGCTTCTGCAATATTATCGATCACGCTGGTACCGGTATTAATGGGCTATTTCATTCGCGGAAAAATTTTACCTGAAGCAAAGAATCCGGTAAATCGTGCCCTGCACTTTATGCATAAACCATCTTTGTCTCTGGCGATTAAATGGCGCAAGGTGACACTGGTAATTGCACTGGTTTTACTGGGCGTGAGTTTTTATCCGGTGTCGAAGTTGGGCAGCGAGTTTATGCCGCCGCTAGATGAAGGCGATATTCTTTACATGCCGACCACCTATCCGGGGATCTCCATTACCAAAGCCAAGGAGCTATTACAGCAGACAGATAAAATTTTGAAAAGCTTTCCTGAAGTGCATCATGTGTTTGGTAAAGTGGGACGTGCAGAAACAGCCACTGATCCGGCACCACTGGCAATGATTGAGACCACTATCAAGATTAAGCCAAAAGAGGAATGGCCTGATCCCACTAAAACTACCAAACAGTTAATGGATGAAATGGATGCGGCGATCAAGTTCCCCGGTGTCGCCAATGCCTGGACCATGCCGATCAAAACCCGTATCGACATGTTATCTACCGGGATTAAAACACCGATTGGGATCAAGGTCAGTGGCCCGGATTTGAATGTACTGGAGAAAGTGGCCGGCGATATTGAGCAGGCGGTAAAAACTTTGCCGGAGACGTTATCCGCATTTGGTGACAAGGCAGCCGGTGGTTACTATCTGGATTTTAATATTCTGCGTGAAGAAGCCTCGCGTTATGGACTAACAGTCGGTGATGTGCAGGATGTAATTCAAACGGCCATTGGCGGCATGAATGTGACGCAGACTGTCGAAGGGCTGGAACGTTATCCGGTTAATTTACGTTATCCGCGTGCCTTGCGTGACAATATGGAACAGTTGCAACGGGTGCTTATTCCAACGCCAACCGGAGCCCAAATTCCGTTGTCACTGGTGGCAAAGCTAAGTTTGACTCGGGGGCCGCCGTCGATTAAAAGTGAGAATGCGCGTCTTAATGCCTGGGTCTATGTCGATATTACCACCTCGGATATTGGTGGTTATGTTGCCAAGGCCAAGCAAGTGGTGGCCAGTCAGGTCAAACTTCCAGCTGGCTATGATCTGGTCTGGTCAGGGCAATTCGAATATATGGAGCGCGCCGCTGAACGTTTGCGTATCGTGGTGCCCGTAACCCTGCTGCTGATCTTCCTGTTGTTGTATTTTAATTTCCGCAACATGGTTGAACCACTGGTGGTCATGCTTTCCATTCCGTTTGGACTCATCGGTGGTTTCTGGTTAGTTTACTGGATGGGATTCAATATGTCGGTTGCGGTTGCGGTGGGCTTCATTGCGCTTGCCGGGGTCGCGGCTGAGATTGGGGTGTTGGTGCTAACCTTTATTGATCACGAACTTGCACGCCGTACAGAAGCTAAAAAACTAGAGCAGGGTGAGGATGCGAGTCTTGACTCTAAAGAGATTATGGATGCCATTCATCATGGTACCTCAGAGCGTGTGCGTCCGATCATTATGACGGCAACTACTATTATCGTGGGTTTGTTACCGATTATGTGGGGCAGTGGCACGGGTTCATCGGTTATGCAACGCATTGCCGCACCGATGGTCGGCGGCATGTTGACGGTGACCATTCTTAGTCTGTTAGTGTTGCCGGTTATTTATGGGCTGGTTTTGCAGCTAAAGAAAAAGTAGCAACAGACTTGTATTTTAAATTCGGATATAAAATACAAACCTGTTCATTGTCGGCGGTAGACGTGTAGGCTGGGCTTTTTCCCCGCAAGGCGCGGTGAGTAAATATATTACAGCCGTCACCTATTATAAGCCACGCGTAAGCCCCTGTTCTAACAGTTTGGAAAATCCAGCCTGACTCAGGGGTTTGCTGAAATAAAATCCCTGACAAATAGTGCAACCCTGTACGCGTAAGTAAGCGAGCTGATTTTTAGTTTCGACGCCTTCAGCAATAACTTTTAGTTCGAGGCGGGTAGCCATAGCGATAATAGTTTCAACAATAGCGGCATTGGCTGGGTTGGTGTCGATGTTACAAACAAAGGAATGATCGATTTTA
Organism: uncultured Thiohalophilus sp.; assembly: GCA_964539595.1. Classification (GTDB taxonomy): domain Bacteria; phylum Pseudomonadota; class Gammaproteobacteria; order UBA6429; family Thiohalophilaceae; genus JAADGZ01. The sequence goes on from CAZIJT010000010.1 coordinate 14,793, forward strand.
AGTATATCTACAGGTAACTCTTGCAGGTATCGCAGAGACGAATAGCCCGTGCCAAAATCATCAATAGAAATATGCAACCCCAAATCTTTTAATTTATTAAGCTTGCGGCGCACATCGTTATAGTCATGGATAAGCAGGTTTTCAGTGACCTCAATTTCAAGACAGCCTGGTTTGACACCGGTTGATTTAATGATTTTTTCCACACTACTTACAAAATCAGGATGTCGAAATTGGCGCGGACTGACATTGATTGACATGGTTTGAATGTTATTGCAGGTATTTTTTGCGCACCAGAGTTCTACTGCTACCTGACATGCGCGCTCAAATACCCAATGGCCGATAGAAATAATTTGCCCGGTATCTTCGCTAATAGGGATGAATTTGTCCGGGGCGATAGTTCCCAGTCTCGGATGGTGCCAGCGTAATAATGCTTCGGCACCGATGATACGGTTATGGATAATATCTACCTTAGGCTGGAACACCAGTTCAAATTGATCTTTTGTTAACGCCTGACGAAGTTCTGCTTTAATCTCATGACGTTCAATCGCCGATTCATTCAGGGCGGCGGAGAAAAATCGGTAGCCATCACGGCCAGCACCCTTGGCCTGGTACATAGCCATGTCCGCATGTTTGAACAGGGTGTCGCTGGTTTCACCGTCATGAGGATAAAAAGCAATGCCGATACTGGTGCTAATGGAGAGGTCGTGACCATCAATAATATAATTATCAGATATTGTCTTGCGGATTTTGTCGACGACAGTGGTGACATCAATACTGGCCTGATCGGAGTCTGGTAAGTTAGATAATAGAATGACAAATTCATCACCACCCAGTCGAGCAACGGTATCACCTTCGCGCACACAGTTGCCAAGCCGTTGCGCAACTTGAGTCAACAATCGATCACCGATGGGGTGGCCAAGTGTGTCATTGATAGATTTGAAATGATCCAGATCCAGTAATACCAGTGCCAGTTGAGTTTGGTTGCGGGAGGCTTGAGCAATACCCTGATGTAGCCTGTCCATCAGCAGTTCCCGATTAGGAAGCCGGGTCAGGGTATCATAATAGGCCAGATACTGGATATGTTCCTCACGCTGGGAGCGTTCAATTTCTGCGGCGGTGCGCGCGGCAAAAATTTGTAGTACTGATTCAATAAACTCGGGTTGTTCGATTTCATCTTCAAACAGGGTGGCAATCAGTCCCAGAGGGTGACCCTGAGAATCAAACAGCGGCACACCGGAATAGGCCTCGATGTTCATGTCTTTAAGCGGTTCATCATCAGGAAATGAGGCTTGCACGTTAGTGGGATAGGTTTTTGGTGAGTAACCAATAACCTGGGCACAGGGGGTGTTGAGCGTGTGGTAATGAATATTAGGTTGCATCACGCCGTCTATATAAAAAGCAATAGAATAAACGGTATCCAGTTTTCCATCTTTTATAGTACCAATCGTGACGCAGTTAGCCCCGAGTATATTAGCTAGCTGGATAGTGATGGCCTGAAAGAAACTTTCACCAATTGTGGTGGATACGCCTTCGACAATTTGGGTGATCGCGCTTTCCAGTTGTTTACGTTGGCTGATATCCTGAATTATTATTTGAATAAGTTTGTGCTCATCCAGCATAAGTGCGCCGGCATGAATTTCAACGGCGGTGTTTTTGTTGATGCTAGTTCGGATAGTTGATTCAAATTTTTCTGACTGTCCTGCCTGTAGTTTCACTAATGTTTCAAGCTGGCCATTTTCTTCACGGGTGAACAGGTCATTCAGTTTGCATTCAGCAAGCTTTTCTGAACTTTCGCTAAATAGAACAGTTGCCGCTTGATTGGCTTCGATAATGGTGCCGTTTTTGTCGAGCAATAAAATAGCATCAGGTGCGAGTTCGACCAACTTGTGATAACGCCGTTCAGCCGAAAGACGCTCACTATCCAGGCTTTCAGTGTGAATAATAAGTGCCGTTTCCTGGGCAAAGGATTGCAGAATCTGTACTTCACGATCACTGTAGTGATGAGTCTGTTTTTTACGCGCAGAGAGGAGTACGCCGACTGGAAAATCACCAATCATTAGTGGCACGGCCAACGCTGAACGGATGCTGAATTTTTTGACCATTTTTTGACTGACATGCGGATTATCCCTGACATCAGGGATGGCGATGGTTTGCCGTTGTTTGAAGACTTCCACAGCCAGTGATTGTTCATCCAACTTTAGACGGTAGTGTCCCTGCTTTTTGTATTTATTGAACGAGTCAATCACGCCAACCAGCTCATGGTTATTTTCATCGTAGAGAATTAAAAACAAAATTTCGTCATCGAGGATGCTATTGCCAAGTTCAACAATGTTATTCAGCAGTTCTTCATAATTACTGCTGGAATCAGCCTGACGCAGCAGGCGGTTGCTAATGCGGAGTATTTCGCGGTGTAGACGTTGTTCTTCCAGAAGCAGGCCAAGATCATAGGTGAGTGATCCCAGCTCGTCAGTGGAATTGGAAACAGGTTTTGTTTGTGTATCTGTATTGTTGTTTGAAAAATTGCGGATAAAAAATTGCAGGGGCATGAGGCTCTGGCTAAAACTATGGATGAATAATAGTGAACCTGCAATAGCGAGAAACTCCAGCATTAGCCAGATGATAAATGTTTCAAACGTAAAGTAGCCGGTGCGGGTCCAGTAGTATTGCACCAGCATAGTATCCATGAGCAGCGGTACCAGTGAGCCGATCAGAAAAACACGGGTCTTGATGGTGAGTATGGGCTGCTTATTATGGATGCTGCCAAAGGCCTCGCCAAATAGATCAAAGAAACGGAAGAAAAAAGGCAGGCCGACAATGATGGAAACGATTAATGCGACAAGATGGATACGGAACCAGTCAACAGGCTGAGCTACGAAATCGGTATAGTATTCTGCAGCAATAATGACCGATGCCGGTGCCATGAGAATATAGCCGAGGAAGAATACCCAGAAATGCAGCGGAAAACGCCGGATCTGTTGCAGTACCGCTTGTGCGTTGTCGTCCGAGTCATTTTCGAACCAGAGGCGAAAAGGCTGGGCAAACCGATTGAAATACCAGTAAGCAAGCGCTAGCGCAATGCCAACGAAAATCGGTTCTACCGGGGTCGTGAGTATGCTTAGCATTTGTTGCGGGCTGAATAGTTCAATAAACAGCAGGAAGGACAGGCCGACAACAGGGGGCAGTGTCCAGGTCAGTAGAATTAGCTGGCGATAACGGCGGTGGAATTTCTCTGGCGAGATCATATACCAATAATAATAGCAGTCCTCATAGGTGTTTTACGATCAGAGTTTTAAAATTTTCAATCGATAATTCCATATTAAAAAGTGAGGTTATATCGTTTCATTTGTGATTATTTTCAAGCGGTGCGGCGTGGGTTCATATTTTCGTCATCAGGGTGACACAGCCAGGTCATATTGATTGCGTATTTTCGCTTCATCGGGAATCAGTTAGACAGAGGGTTCCCTGAGTATTTACTTTTTTGCGGTGTCAGGCCGCTTGATTATCGGGAGATACAAATGAAACGAGAAAAACTTGCGTGTACACTGCTGGCCGCAACAATGGGTGCAGCATTGATGGGGGTTGCTCAGGCGAGTCCGCTAAACGAATCACCGGCAAAATGGTATGCCGATGCTGAGCAGGCTGTTGAGGCGGCGAAACATCTGCGTGCGAATAAGCATCGCGCCAAGAATGTTATTTTATTTGTTGCTGATGGCATGGGTGTTTCAACTGTGACGGCCGCGCGTATTCTGGAAGGCCAGCTGCGTGGTGAAACCGGTGAAGAAAACCAGCTCAGTTTTGAAACCATGCCCTATGTGGCATTGAGTAAAACTTATAACACCAATCAGCAAACGCCGGATTCAGCCGGCACTATGACCGCAATGATGAGCGGAGTAAAAAGCAAGGCCGGTGTGATTTCTGTTAATCAGAATGTCTATCGTGGTGACTGTGCGAGCAGCAAGGGTAATGAGCTGACCACGTTCCTCGAACAGGCGGAAATGGCCGGCCTGTCAACCGGAGTAGTGACAACAGCTCGTTTGACCCACGCAACACCGGCAGCAACCTATGCCCATACACCGGAACGCAACTGGGAAGACGATCATGATTTGCCTCAGGAAGCTGTCGATAATGGCTGTAAGGACATTGCCCGGCAGCTGGTTGAATTTCCCTATGGCGATGGGCTTGAAGTTGCAATGGGCGGTGGTCGCCGTAACTTCTGGCCGCGTAACATGGCTGATTTAGAGGATGAAGGTAAAACCGGCGAGCGTGATGATCAACGTAACCTGACAGAAGAGTGGGTGAGTAATTATGATAATGCGGCCTTTGTCTGGAATGAAGATCAGTTTGCCGCTATTGATACAGATAAAACAGATCATCTGCTGGCTTTGTTTGATCGTTCGCACATGGAGTACGATGCAGATCGCGCTGATGACATTGGTGGTGAGCCAAGCTTGACCGAGATGACCAGCAAGGCCATTGATATTCTGCAAAAGAATGACAATGGCTATTTCCTGATGGTTGAATCGGGTCGTGTTGATCATGGTCACCATGCCGGTAATGCGTATCGTGCATTAACGGATGCGATTGAGTTCTCAAATGCAGTTAAAGCGGCGATGGAAAAAACAGATAGCCGCGATACACTCATTATAGTGACGGCGGATCATAGTCATGTCTTTACCATTGCCGGTTATCCGACACGGGGTAATCCAATCCTGGGTAAAGTGATTGGTAATGATGATCGTGGTGAAGCAAAAGACAGCTTCTCAATGGCAGATGATGGCATGCCCTATACCACGGTAAATTATACCAATGGTCGTGGTTTTGCGATGCTGGAAACCGGTGGTGATACACATTACAAGGTTCCGGTTCAGGCTGGTCGGGTTGCTGATTTGACTGCGATTGATACCACTGATGAAGGTTTCCATCAGGAAGCACTTGTGCCTCGCGGTTCGGAAACACATGCGGCTGAAGATGTGGCTATCTATGCCGGTGGTCCGGGTTCCTACCTCATGCACGGTGTGCAGGAACAGAACTATATTTATCATGTCATGAATAAAGCTTCAAAAATAGAGAAACGCAGTAAGGATAAAGGCCATCATAGAATGGATGACTGGCAAGCTGTCGATTAAACAATAATAACGATTGTCCTAGAAACAGTTAGGGGTGCTTCGGCACCCCTTTCTTATGGTTAGCAAGGTAACGAAAGCTTTTCGTATGTAGGTTCGGCTTTAGCCGTACCAGTACGGCTAAAGCCGAACCTACATACCCCATCTGATTACTGCGGGGTGGTTTAATTTTTAAAAAATATTCCGTAGGATAGCCAGATTTATAGGTGCTCATTCTGCCGTAGCTTTTGAATATGTCGGTACAGCGTACGTTCGCTAATGCCTAAGGTATAAGCGGCTTTTGCACGGTGGCCGCTGGCTTCACTCAGCGCCGTAATAATATCTTCATTATTAAGACGACCACGGCGGCGAATTAATGAGGGTGGGGGCGTGAGGCTGTTGATGCCCTGTTTGCTGATGTTTTCATTTTTCAGACTGTCTTCAAATACAATATGCTCGGGGCGCAGCACATCGTCACAGGCAAAAATGGTGGCGCGTTCAATAATATTGCGTAGCTCGCGGACGTTGCCGGGGTAAGGGTAGCCGAGCAGAGTTTCGATGACTTCAGCGGATAAGGGCAGGTGATTGTCACCGTCCGGGATCTGGTTCAGGAAGTGTTCGGCCAAAGGTACGATGTCATCCTTGCGATCACGCAGGGGGGGCACGTTAACCGGAAAGGCCGAGAGGCGGTAATAGAGATCCTGACGGAATTCTTTATTAGCCACCATTTGCTGGATATTCCGATTGGTTGCGGCAATGATGCGCACATCCACCTTGAGATATTCATTACCGCCGATGCGTCGAATGGTTCCCGTTTCAAGTACGCGCAGCAGTTTGGTTTGCAGGATAAGGGGAAGTTCACACAGCTCGTCGATAAACAGAGTGCCACCGTTAGCGACTTCGAACAGGCCTTTCTTGCGCTGAGTAGCACCGGTAAATGCGCCTTTTTCATGGCCAAAGAGTTCACTTTCAATCAGGTTTTCACCCAGCGTGCTGCAATCAACAATCACCAGCGGTGCCTTCGCGCGCTTGGAATAATGATGTACGTACTCAGCCACCTTTTCTTTGCCGACACCGCTTTCTCCCAGCAATAAAACAGTTGAGATAGTGGGAGCGACGCGTTGCAACAGACTCAGCATATGCAGGTAGGCGGGTGAGCGGCCAACCAGCAGTGCCTGCTCTTCGTCATGGGCGTTAATGGTCTGCACGTATTCGCCCATGAACATCACCTTGCCTTCGTTGTCGGTGATGGGCGCGGCCTGTAGCTGAACGTATTCCTCTTTGCCGTGGGTGTCGTAATGAACGTGCATAACCTGGGTGGGCTGACCCTTGGTAAACACCTCTTCCAGAGGGCAATGCTCACCGTGCTTGCTACAGGGTTCGGTAGAATGATGTGAAACTTCGTAACAGCGCCGACCGATGAGATCATTGCCATTGAGCTGGTAATGTCGGCGGTAGGCGGTGTTCGCCGCGATAATGGTGTAGTCACGATCAATAATGACAAAAGGATCGGGCAAGATGTCGATCAGCTGTTCGCAGGAGGGTTTATTGAGGTCATTCACGCGGTCGTTCATGCTGTCATTCCTGAATAAGTAAATAGAAGTATGGCATTTTCTGTCAGAGTTGTCATGTTATTGACATGCTCTAATGTCATGACAATTAAAAAATAACCCATGTCAGCATGCTGACATGGGTTCCCGGACTGGCCAGGAAGGGGGAAAGCTTAATGCAATTTTTCAATTCCCATGGCCTTTAAAATGTACTTTTCGTACAGATTTTCAGTGGTGCCTTTTTTCATCTTTTTAATGAAATACTTTTCAAAGGCGATTTTGGCTAAATGTACCCACTTGCCTTTTTTCATCCAGGCGACGTTGCGTGGTGGGATCTGCGGCATGGCGACAAAGGCGACGCCGGTGTCACCCATATCGGCCAGACAGATGGCATTCCAGGTGGCCTTGTGTTGACCCTGCTTGCCATTAATGGCATCTGCAATATTGTGAGCTGTGGCGCAAACCATGCTCTCAATCATGTAGCCCGTCTTTGGCGTGCCGGTAGGAATGGGGGTGGCTTCGGTTGGCGGGATAGCAATGCACACGCCTACGGAGTAGATATTTTGCCATTTCGGGTTGCGTTGGTGAGCGTCCACTTTCACGAAACCCCGCGGATTAACGAGATCCTCACCCACATTGGCGACCGCATCCACGCCCTTGAAGGCAGGTAGCATCATGGAATAGCTGAAGGGCAATTCATGTTCCTTAATGACCTCGCCCGCCGCATTGTGTTCAGCCACATGCATGATGCCCGCTTCAACTTTGCTGACCTTGGCATTGGTGATGAACTTGATGTCCTGCGCGCGCAGTTCGGCCTCCAGCATGCCTTTGGAATCGCCCACGCCGCCCAGCCCCAGATGGCCGATGTAGGGTTCGGCGGTGACGAAGGTCATGGGTACCTTGTTGCGGATCTTGCGCCGACGCAGGTCGGTATTCATGATGAAGGCAAACTCGTAGGCCGGGCCAAAGCAGGATGCGCCCTGTACCGCGCCGACCACGATGGGCCCCGGTTCAAGTATGAAATCCTGCCAGTTCTGATACGCCACTTCGGCGTGATCTACGGTGCAGATAGACTGGGTATGCCCTTGCGGCCCCAGTCCCTCGACTTCCTCGAAGGCCAGTTTAGGACCGGTAGCGATGACCAGATAGTCATAATTAATGATTTGCCCATCAGCCAGTTGTAACTGGTTGTCATCCGGTTTTATCTCAGTAACGGGGACAGCAATAAAGTCGATTTTCTTCCTTGTCAGACAGGGTTCAATCTTAAAGCTAATGTCCTCGCGTGTGCGCCAGCCCACGGCAACCCAGGGATTTGAGGGAACGAAATGAAAGTTTTCTGAATGTGAAACCACGGTGACTTTGTGGCCTTTGCCTACGGTTTCACGGATGTCATAAGCGGCTGGCATGCCGCCGGTGCTCGCACCGATAATTACAATATGTGCCATGCGAATTACTCCTTAGGGGTTATCTGTTGCATGATTATTTCCAGTCTGGTGCTGGATACAGTTTTTGTGATTACTTAGTGAGCAGGTTTCATGCCAAGCCTGTTATCGGTGATTAAATATGCGTTATGATGCTTTTCTTGTACCCGCTTAGACAGAGGCTATAATGCGCCCTTCAGAATTGAATCATATTTAGGAGAATACATAATGTACGGATTTAGCACGCAGTTTGCTGGCAGCTATGACGAAGCCCTGACCCGAGTTGTTGAGGAATTGGCAAAGGAAGGTTTTGGTGTTTTGACCGAGATTGACGTCAAGGCGGTGATGAAGAAAAAGCTGGATCTGGACAAACGCCCCTACAAGATTCTGGGTGCCTGTAATCCGGTACTGGCCAATCAGGCGCTAACCGCTGAGCCAGATATTGGCCTGCTGCTGCCCTGTAATGTGGTGGTACGTGAGGAAGAAGACGGTAGTATTACCGTGGCTTTTATGGATCCAGCGGCAGTGCTGACCCTGGTACAAAAAGACGGTATTGCTGAGCTGGCTGGCGAAGTCAAAGCCAAACTGGAACGAGTCCGGGACGCGCTGAGCGCCTGATGCGGCACTTGCCAGGCTCAGGGATGATCCCGGCAGGCTAAATATTATCTATACTTTATATTCATAATTGCGAAATCAGCGTTTATTATGATTAGATAATATAAGGGGAACACCATGTCTGAACGTCGTCTCCATGTGCGTAAGCTTATTGATGCTAAAGTCAGAATTTATCACTCGTTGTTTGGTGCGCTTGATGGGCGTATCTGTGATATGTCCGAAGGGGGGTGCTGCGTCACCCTGGATGAGATGCCAGAAATTCATGATGAGTTGTTTGAGAAGTTGCACTGTAGTGAAGATGAATTTATTACCCTGAAACCGTTGAATATGGATGTGGTTTTTAAAATGAGCTGTTTACGTAAACTGAATCAGGGCGTAGTTTTGCAATTCGAAGACTGTCAGGAAGGCAGCATCAACGCAGACGTACTCTAGCGGCAATTCTGATTCCTGGAAATAGTCGCAAAAATAGTGGCTAAATTAATAAATAATATTGATTAATGTGATTCGCCAAAATTCCGATATAGTATAAAGAGCTGGCTGGTTACCATTAACAGGGGGAAAAGTATGGATGAAAAACGCTCACAAGGCAGGGTAAATACTGTTTCAAAGGTGAAAATTAGCCATAGCACCTTTGGCAGTAGAAGAGCGTTGACCCGAAATATTTCGAGCAGTGGGGTTTATCTGGAATTACAGGATCAACCACAACTCCCGGTTGGCGCACATATTCGTATGCAAATGCTCGACTCCATGCGCCCCGATGTATCCTTCAATATGAAAGTTCTGCGCACTGACCGTCAGGGGCTGGCACTAAAATTTGTGGATTATGAAGTAGAAGGTGAACGGTTTAATATCAACGATCTCAAGCAGCACTGGGAAGACAGTGTTGCGCGTTGAATGCTGAAGCAACGATTCTGGGAAGTTAAATCACTTGAACAAATGACGGACACAGAATGGGAAAGTCTGTGTGATGGATGCGGGCGTTGTTGCCTGAACAAACTGGAAGATGAAGACACGGGTGAAATTTATTACACCAATGTTGCCTGCCAATTACTGGATTTAGAAAACTGTTCCTGTGAAGATTATCCACACCGATTGCAACGGGTTCCCCAGTGTATCAAGGTCGAGACTCAGACCGCCGCACAAATCAGAGAATTACCGCAGAGCTGTGCCTACCGGCGTCTAGCTAGTGATGAGGCGTTGGCTGACTGGCATCCCCTGATTTCAGGCAATCCGTCATCGGTGTATGAAGCAGGTATCTCGGTTTGTGGTCGAGTGGTTTCCGAGGAATACATTCACCCTGATCAATTACCAGAGCACGTCATTAACTGGGAGCCGCAAGGCTAACAATAAGTAAAAAAATAATAGAGGAGGAAAAACATGCCAAGCTTTGACATTGTTTCTGAGTTTGAGATGCACGAAGCGGTGAATGCAGTTGATCAGGCCAGGCGTGAAATTACTACGCGGTTTGACTTCAAAGGCAGTGACGCAAGCTTTGAACAAAGCAAAGAGATCATCACCATGACCGCAGGTGCGGAATTTCAGTTGCAGCAGATGTACGACATTTTGCAAACTAAAATGAATCGTCGCGGTATTGATATCGCCTGTATGGAATTGGGCGAGATGCAGCCCCTGGGTAAGCAGGTTAAACAACAGGTCACTTTGCGTGAAGGTCTGGAGAGTGATCTGGCCAGAAAAATTGTAAAAATGATTAAGGATAAAAAACTTAAAGTGCAGGTAGCGATTCAGGGCGAGAAGGTGCGGGTTACAGGCAAGAAGCGCGATGATTTGCAGGCAGTGATGGCAATGCTGAAAGAAGCAAAACTGGCAATGCCGCTGCAATACAATAATTTTCGAGATTAAAAAATCCTGTCTGCTGACATGCAAAGAAAAATAATCGGCTTTCATCTGGATGAGTTTAATGATTGGGTAGCTGATCTGGAATGTGGGCATACTCAGCATGTTCGGCATAATCCACCCTGGATGATGCGGCCATGGGTTATAAAAGATGAAGGGCGGCAGGCAAAGCTGGGTACGGAACTTAACTGCAAGGATTGTGATTTAAGCGATGAATGACCGTCATGATCTTGAGCTGGTATTGCAGTCGCGCATTCCAATCGTGGTGCTGGAAACGCGTGAAGAACGACGCGCAATGGAGTTGCTGCGTGTACTGATGAGCGCGAGCGGGCAACGCCTGTTTCGCTGGACGGTCACCGAAGGTCTGGTAGCAGTGGTTCATGGCTTGGCTTTACAGGAAGAAACGCTTGAACCAGCAGCAGCATTATTACAGATTAAAAATGATAAAAAAGAAGCTGTCTATGTATTAGTTGATTTCCATCCCTGGCTGGATGATCCCGTGCTTGTGCGTCTGCTTAAGGACATTGCTATTCAGTATGAACAGTACGGCAAGACAATTGTGTTGCTCAGTCACGATCTTGAGATACCCGCCGAGCTTACCCATTATTGTGCCAATGTTCGCCTGAGCCTGCCGGATAGAGATAAAATTGAATCGATAGTGCGCGAGACAGCGGCGGCCTGGTCTCGGCAGAATGCCGGGCAACGGGTCAGGGCAAACAGAACAACGCTGGATAAATTAAATCGCAATTTGGCAGGGTTGACGGTTGCTGAAGTTCGCAGGTTGGCAAAGCGAGTGATTTATGATGATGGCGCGATCAATGAAACCGATCTTCCCCAGTTATTAAAAGCCAAATATGAATTGCTTAATCGTGATGGCATTTTGCAATATGAATACGATACTGAAGAGTTCTCTCAGATAGGGGGTTTTGCACATCTTCGACAATGGTTAGCGCAACGTAAAAACAGCTTTGCTGATAAAGATTCGATACTTGACCCACCCAAAGGTATTTTGCTGCTCGGTGTACAGGGGTGTGGAAAAAGTCTGGCCGCTAAAGCTATCGCCGGTGACTGGGGTTTGCCATTGCTGCGTCTCGATGTGGGATCAATGTTTAACAAATTTCATGGTGAAACTGAACGCAACCTGCGCGATACGCTAAAAGCAGCAGAAGCTATGGCTCCCTGCGTACTCTGGATCGATGAAATTGAAAAAGGCTTGTCAGTTTCAGGCAATGACAATGGCACCTCAAAGCGAGTTCTAGGAACTTTGTTAACCTGGATGGCAGAAAAGAAAGCGTCGGTCTTTCTGGTGGCGACGGCCAATGATATCGAAGCCTTGCCCCCGGAATTGATCCGCAAGGGGCGCATGGATGAAATATTTTTTGTAGATTTACCGGATCTCAGTGCGCGTCGTGATATTTTTAAGATCCATTTGCGCACACGGAAACAGGATCCAATTCATTTCAGCCTTGCAGAACTGGCACGTAACAGTGAAGGGTTTTCTGGTGCAGAAATTGAACAGGTTGTAGTTTCAGCATTGTATTCAGCGCAAGCACAACGCTGTTCTTTAACAGATGAACTGATGACGAAAGAAATTACACAGACACGGCCACTATCTGTAATTATGGCTGAGAAGATAAAAGCACTGCGCAACTGGGCTGAAAACCGAACGGTCAGCGCAAACTAAATTACATAACTGGAAAAATACAGTAGGTGGGCAATGTCCACCAAAAACGCACACAACATGACAACACATTTCTGCAAGTATCACCCACAGGTAAAAGCCAACTGGCATTGTCGTAATTGCCAGATAGATTTTTGCCATCAATGTATCAATGCTGATACAACGGAAGAGACGGCATGCCCCGTCTGTGCTGAGTTGATGGTGCCACGAGGCATTAGCGCCATTCCCCCGCTGTGGAGTCGAATATCACAATTTTTTCTCTACCCCTTTCATCTGTCTCCTATCTTGTTGATCCTGGGTCTGGTTGCAATTAACTTTATTGTCTCAGCTAATATGCTGGGATTTTTAGTGCAAATGCTGATCTTTGTTGTTTTTACCAAATATGCCCATGTGGTGATGAGTTCAATCGCACGGGGGAGAATGAAGCCAGAGAGAATTAACGGAGCCATGTTTAGTGAAAATCTGGAAATTCCGTTTAAGTTACTATTTGTAATTTTCTGTTATGCGTTATTCAATACGCTGGTGCAAAATAATAGTAGTGAGATGGCGCTTAATCTTAGTCTGTTGCTGTCAAGTTTTATGTTTCCTGCCAGTATTATGTTGCTGGCCAGCAGCCAGCATTTTTTGCGCGCGATCAATCCACTGGCAGTTGCCGAACTAATAAAAAAAGTTGGAATCTCGTATGTTATTTTATTTGTATTTTTAGGCTTGCTGGTTTCGGGTTTGTTGGCGGTCTGGAAACTTCTGTCTGCAAGCGTACCGGTTTATTTGTTATTGTCGGCAATACTGTTGGTGCTGATGTATTTTGTTCTGGTGATGTTCGCAATGATGGGCTACGTTCTCTACCAGTTTCATAAGAAACTGGGTTTTGCTGATGAGATGATTAATGAAGTCGATGAGACCGCAGGTGAAAATAAAAGTAATTGTAATATTGATATTTTATTGCAGGAAGGGAAGCACACTGAAGCAGTGAGTTGGCTCGCTGAGGAAATTGAACTACAACCTAATGACTTCGCTTTGCGTGAACGACTGCACCGTATTTTATATTCAATAGAAAATAAAAAAGGCCTTCAATATTACAGTGCTGATTATATTGTTCGCCTGCTGCTAGTGGGGAAACCTAGTGAGGCCATTCGGATTTATCTTGAATGCTACAAACTGATTCCCGAATTCAAACTTAAGGGTGCTCGACATCGACATGAGATGGCGCGCCTTCTGGTTGGCAATGGACAATCACGAGCGGCATTGTCTTTGTTAAATGATCTGCATCGAGATTACCCTAGTTATGAAGGTATTCCCGGTGCTTATTTATTGGTGGCGCGAATTATGTTTGAATATTTCAGCCATGAAGACAAGGCGCGAAGGATTCTTGAGTATCTGACAAAAAAATATCCCGATCATCCATCACAGGAAAAAATTCAGTCTTATCTGGGCGTGCTGAATAATATCTCCTCTCACCATGTGCCCGGCTAATTACTCATAGGCAGAATTTGTTGAATGCTTTGAGCTTCAGGACTATCGGCAAAATGTTGAGTTAACAGTGACTTGTAGTGATTGCTTTTTTCGATATTTCCTGATTTGTGGTAGCGCGTAGATAGAGAAAAGAGCAGGGCAGGAATACTTTTTGCTGACGGATTTTGCTTTAATAATAGAGCCAGTATATTTTCACTGTCTTCAATAAAACCTGCGCCACAGAATCGGATTGCAGTTTTAGTAAGTAGTTCGGCAGGCAACTTGTCTTCTCCCTTAGTTAACTGTAGATAGTCAAGAAAGCTTCGTTGCTGTTCGCGAACAAGTTGGCTGTCATGCTCTGTAAGTGTTAGCAATAATTGAATATAGCGTTGTGCGGAGGGCAGATCGTTGCGGGCTTTGGCGATCTGAAATAATTTAACAAGAATTCGAGAATCCTCCGGCTGGTTCTCCAGTAGTCGCTTAAGTAGCTCACTGGCTTTTGGGAGATCAGCATTTGAAAGTGCGCTCATGGCCTCTTGATATTCTGTCTCAAAATCTATTGACACATTTTCTTTGTTTTCTTCGGCGTGAATTTTCAACGGGCTGCATTTGATGATGCCGCCAATAAGGATGCCGCTCAGGAGTCCACCAATATGGGTTACTGTACTGACACTGTTGGGAGAGATGAGGCTATAGGTTAATTCGTATATTAACCAGGCAGGGAGCATGATAATGGCGGGTGCGCGTACATAGTCAAAGTAGATAATTAGGGAATAGAAAAAACGAATTTTACGCATTCCATAAAGTATTGCGTAGAGGCTGGCAAGGCCGGTAATCGCACCGGATGCGCCCATGATCCATTGCGCACTATTGGGGGTAATGGCAATAGTGACCAGGTTAGCACTGATCCCACAGGCCATAAAAACCAGCAATAGTATGCCGCTGCCCAGTGACAGTTCAAGAATAAAACCGAATAGCAGTAGAAAAATCATGTTGCCCAGTAGATGCCATGAATTTGCATGAAGAAACAGGGAGCTGATGAGGCTCAGTGTGCTGGGAGAGTGGGGCTTTAGTGAATAGCGGTAGCTGAATATATTTTGTAGGCGGTTGTCGAAGCCTCGGCGCAAACCCAGCCAGACCGCGTAATCGGGATCATTGCTGCGGATAATGCGCGAGGTGTTTAATGCCTGTAGAAAAGAGCCATTAGCCAGTAGGTGATGATAGAGAATTTTTTGTTTGTCAGCCGCCAGTTCATCTACTGGAACGATAGCAAGCTGGGTGCCGCCCTGTTGATTCAGATATTGAATGTAGCGGGGCATCTCCAGTTCGGCCAGACCTGATGAGAAATAATAGCGAAAAGCATCGCCTTCGCGTAACTGATCCTGAGCCTGTAAAAAAATGAACACCAGTATATTGATGCTTATCAATAACAGGGTAATGAACGGGGGCCGTCGCCAGTTTGGTTTCCGATCCAGAGGTATGAACATCGTTGGCTGAGTTTTTCAGGATAATGGCTATTAATATCATCAAGCTTAGCGGGAATTTTATCGGTGATAAAGCGCTATTGCAGAAATATAATGAGTAGTAAATGATGAAATTGTGAATAAATTCCTGACACTGCGTGTCAACGAGACTAAATTGCTTAAAAATTGCCACCTGCATAAGGAATTTATTGTGACAACAGAACAGCATATTGCGACGGAAGTAGAGCCACAGCCCTTACGGGATATTGCCGGAGAGGCTATTGCCTCACAGCTTGCCTTTGGCGAGTTGCTGAGTGCAGATGAAAAACGTTACCTACTCGATCATGGCGTGGTGCGTAGTGCCAGGGCGGGAGACGTTGTTTGTGAGCAGGGATTGGTTGATGCGCGGGTATATATTCTTGTGATTGGTGGGGTGGACGTTAGTGAAGGTGAGGGGCAGGAGAAGGTGATACTGGCAAGTCTACGCCGGGGTGATATTTTTGGTGAGATCTCGGCGCTGTTCAAACTGCCCAGAATTTCGACGGTGACCGTAACCCGGCCTTCGGTGATGCTGGAGTTGTCGGGGGAGGTGCTGGAAACGCTAATCAATCGTCGACCCGTGTTGCGCGATGCAGTGCTGCAACGTTATCGTCAGCGTATTATTGAGACTGCTCTGCGATCCGTTTCACTGTTTCGGCACCTGCCCGCGAACAAACTACAGATTCTGGCAGATAATGCCGTGATCAGCGATTTCCCTGAGAATACTGAAATTGTCAGCGAGCATGATAGCGGTGATTCGCTGTATTTTATTATTGCCGGTTCGGCCAGAGTGAGTCGGCAAATTAATGCTGAAGTCCTGAATATTGCCTTGTTGCATCAGGGTGACTATTTTGGCGAGTGGTCGGTGCTGACGGGCGCACCGCGTGCAGCCACGGTAACCACCTTGTCAACGGTTGAAGTTTTGCAGGTCGATTGCCAGCCGTTTCTGCGCTTTATTCAGGACAACCCACGGGTGCGTGATCGCCTTGATTTGGTCGCCTACAACCGCCATGCGCATACCAGCCAGTCAGAGTGGCATTCGACGTCCGAGAATGAGCTGGATGAGATCGTTGATGAAATCGAAAGTATTATTGACCGGGATACGCGATTCTAATCAGGCAGCGGCCTGGTTGCTAGGATTTTAGCTAAATTAACGCTACTATTAAGTTTTGAAACAAGCGGGTTTTGAGTCTGCAATGTCGCAAACGGTAAACCTGCTTTTGATTATCCTGTTTTGGGAGTTTGAGAAAATATGCGTTCAGGAAATATGTACTTAAGAGTGGTTTCATTTTTGTTTGCGGCGACGCTGAGTTCATCGGCTCTTGCCGATTCCATGTCGGCGGAGTTGAGTAATGATAGTGCCCGCTTTCGCTATAATATGAGTGGTTTGGGGCAGTCGTTTGGGAACCTGGAATCCAGCGTTGGTTTCCTTTATACCAAGAATTCAGACACGAAAAATAGTTATTTGCTCGATGTGGGTTCCTTTGTTCGCGGGGAAAGTGTCGAAGCACCGATTATAGTTTCTATCGGTGGGCGAATCTACGCGGGCAAGGCGGAAGACTATACGGTCTATGCTGTGGGTCTGGGCGGTGATGCCGCGCTGTTGCCAGATGCCTGGGGTGGTTTTGGCATCGGGGCATTTTTCATGATTGCACCGGGAGTAGTGTCATTTGGCGATGCTGATGGGCTGGTTGAATATGGTGCGAGCGCCATCTTCGAAGTGTCTCCACAGGCGACCGTGTTATTGGGGTATAAGAAAGTTGCAGTAGATATCGATGCGACTGGCGTGGGTAAGATAAATATAGATAATGGCGCGTTCTTTGGTATACACATCAAGTTTTAGGCGCTTGAGGTATAAATAGGAGATTTAACCTACAAAATAGATGGATTGAATCTGGAATCAGGCAGAACCCGGCTTATCGAGCTGGGTTTTTTTTCGTCTACAGAAAAGTAAAAAGAGGCAGTGAAAATAAACAAACCGGCCGGAATGCGTTTTCCGGCCGGGGCAGTCTGTCTATTAGACAGCCATATCCTTGAGTGCTTTGAGCGGCTGAACTTTAACAACATTACGGGCTGGTTTAGCCTTGAATATTGTTGGTTCGCCAGTAAAGGGATTGATACCTTTGCGTGCGCGGGTTGCCGGCTTACGCACAACTTTGACTTTCATCATACCGGGCATGGTAAATACACCTGCCGCATTACGTTTGATGTGACCGTTGATGATAGTGGCCAGCTCATCAAATACCGCAGCCACGTCTTTTTTCTTCAGGTCAGTGCGTTCGGCTATGGTGGTATAGAGCATGGTCTTTGTGAAGGGTTCTTTTATTGATTTAACTGTAGGCTTTTTAACAGCGACAGCTTTTTTCTTTGCGGTTTTCTTCTTGGCTTTTTTCTTGATCGCCATTGAGATAGCTCCTAAGCGTTAATTAATTTATCAGATGTGATTGCTAAAAGTAGCAAAGCTCCCGTTAACTGGAAGCGAGTATATATCTATTTTTACAGGATTATCCAGCCCTTTTATAAAGATAATGGCCTAATTTTTTTATTTTTATACGAGTAAAGCTGAGAAGGAAGTTTGCGCGCTAGTTCTCTATTTCACATAAGAATATCCTTATGTGAGTGCTTAAATAGCACGACTGTTTGGCAGCTTTTATTCCCTCTGCTACTGAGATTAAAGCTACACAGGCAAGTGGCCGATAATTGCTGCAGTATTCTTAATTTTAGGATGGTTTATTATGAAAGTGTTTGCCCGGATTTTATTACTTGGCTTGTGCCTGGGGCAGATCGCATTGGGGTCGGCGGCACAGGCTAGAATGATTTTTGTAAATGATAATTTGCGTGTAGGCGTTCGAATGGAACCCAATAGTCAGATTGCACCATTCAGCGTTGTGACCACAGGGATGAAACTGGAAGTGCTGGAGCAACAGGCAGGCTACCTGAAAATCCGTACGAATACGGGAGAGGTTGGCTGGATTAAGGATATTTATGTCAGCGAGAAACCGCCAGCGGTTATGCGCATCAAAGCCTTGAAAATACACAATCAGGGATTGCAACGTCAGATGCAGGAACAGGATGAAACTATCAAAGTTCTGGAAATGGCAAATCTGGCGTTAAATGATCAAGTTGATAGCCTGAAAAAAGATCGCAGTCGCAGACAGCTTGAAAAAGCGCGCAGCGACTATCAGCTACAGGGCGCGGTTAATAGTCGTTTCTGGTGGTGGATTAGTCTGGGTGGACTTTTGCTGGTGGCGGCGGCTTTTACCAGTGGCATGATCTGGCATCGGCAACAGACCATGAAACGCCTGGGGGGATTGCGGGTCTGAGGACAGGATTAAATAAAAAAAAAGGGTAGCTAATAGGCTACCCCTTTTTTTATTTGTAATAAGCGTATATTAGGTCTCAGGCCGCCATGCTTTTGATAATGGCATCCAGTGCCTCACCACATTGCAGCACTTCATCCATGCTTTCATAAACTTGTTCATCGCTGAGGCCTAGCAGCTTGCACTGGGCTTCAGATATTTCGTCGCTGTCGGCATCCGACATATTGTGTCCTTTGAGAATTTGATCAGCAAGCATCACCAGGTTGACATAGTTATCATGCTCACCCTGGTAATCAGCCTGGTGATGGCCAGCAACAACCGCGACAATTTCTTCTGGCATATGCCAGAACTGCATCAAGGTTTTGCCTAGCTCGACGTGGGTAGTGCCGAGTAAACGCTGTTCAATTTCGACAACAGGCGTATCTTTCTTTGCGCTTAAGACCTTGTTGAACCAAAAATATTCACTGGGGAACAGGGTGCCGAGCACCAGATAACCGACGTTATGTAGAAGGCCGCATAGATAGGCGAGCCCAGGTTTTACCCCTAGAGATTTGTCCATCTGGCGTGACAGTTTCTGTACCAGTGAGGCGCTATACGTGGCATTTTGCCAGTAAGTATTGGCACCCAGCGGGCCATTTTCCGGCAGCTTGAAGGCTTTGGCCATGGCCGTGCCTAATGCCATGTGCAGCACATTTTCATAACCAAGAACTCTGAAAATAGCATCATTCAGGGTTTTGACCTTGCCGCGCTGACCAAACAGGGCAGAGTTGGCGTAGCGCATAACCTGGCCAGCAAGGGCGGTGTCCAGAGAAACCACATCAATGAGTTGATCGATGTTGGCATCCGGGTTGTCTTTTAACTCCATGATACGCAATGCCATATCGGGCATAACGGGCAGGTTGTCTATATTTTCAAGCTGCTTGCGAATATCCAGTTTAGGGCTGCGAGTGGACATAGTTCGTTTACTCTGAGGATTGGAAATCTGACTGCCAAACAGGCTGCGGTTGGTGAGGGCAGGGGAATCCAGCGGTGGCAACTGCAAAGGCGTTGTCTCCGTATCAATGGTAATGAGAATATTTTTAAATTCTGCCAGCGCATTGGCAAAGACAAATTTGAAGCCGCTACTGGTCGGATTGGGCGGTTGTTGTTGAAAATAGCTGTACAGCGCATCAAGATCTTCATTGCCGAGAAAGCGGAGCTTATCTCGGTGCAGGATGGTTTTTAACATAGACAGATCCAGCTCATGAGTGGCTGGGAAAATTGCGGCAATAAATCCCTGGTCATCTTTTAGCAACACGGCCTTGGCACTGTTGGTATTGCTGGGCCGCAAATTGCCGGATTGAACAGGGATAGCTAGATAATCGAGTACTACGCGAAAAACTTTATGTGTGCTCATGCTCATAACTTCCATTTTTTCGAGACCTGCAACAAGGCGCTAATAATAAATTCTGTATATTTCTCAGTTAAGCGTGAATGGGCAAATTCCGATTGCTTTTTATAATTGCCGACTGACGCATACAATTTTTACTCTGGCAGAGGCTACCGCTTCTGTGAGTGAGTTTGCAAAAACGTATTCAATTGCCAATACCGGCAGCTTTCGCATAGATTTAGCGGTCATCTGTTCTTAAACTTTAGCACTTGGCGTTATTTTTGCCGCCGATAGAAACATATATCTGTATTTTAGTGTATTTGAACCAAATTGGATAAAAGTTATGAGTGAAAATCAGAAACTCAAACGTGAACAGCTAAAGCATTTTGTGCCTCTGACCGAGCTTTCAGATGCTCGCCTGGATGAATTGCTGAGCCTGGTTTATACCGAGAAATTTGCGCTGGGTATGAGCCTGTTCCGTGAAGGTGACATTGAAAACCAGACCATGTACCTGCTCAGTGGTGATGTGCATCTGACATCATCGGACGGCAGTATTGATACTGTTATTCGTCATACTGATGAAAAAGCGCGTCATCCGCTGGATGATAGCCAGCCGCGACAATCAAATTGTGTTAGCAGCACTCCGGCTGACGTGCTGCGCATTGATAATAGCGTACTGGACTATATGATGATGTGGGATCAGGTTGGTATGTCAGTGGAGTTGGAGCATCAGGAGCAGGTGCGAACGACTGACAGCGAAGCAGAGGTGGAGAAAAATCCAGATAAAAAAGAAATCTCTGATGGAATCCCCGCCAGTGTTACAGATAAGAAACAACAGGAAAGTAAGAATCTTGATGCACCAATGGCGGCTAAAAAGTCGGCTGAAACAGTTGGTTCAGTCGTGTTATTAAAAGAGCCACCGAGTGCTAAAGTTAAAGCCGAAGCCGAAGAAAAAGCCGAAGAAAAATCAGAAGCTGAAAATAGCGGAGATGATCGCGCATGGATCCGCAAGATGAGTCATATTATGGCATTCAAATCGATGCCACCGGCAAACATCAAGTACCTGCTGGATAAAATGGAGGCCGTTGAAGTCAGGGCGGGAGAAAACATCGTTCAGCAGGGGGATGTCGGTGAACATTATTATGTGCTGGTTGATGGTCAGGCGCGGGTTACCCGTACCGTCGAACTGGCAACACTGAAGCCGGGACGTAGTTTTGGTGAGGAAGCCTTATTGTCTGGCGCTCAGCGTAACGCGTCAGTCACCATGCTGGAAGATGGAATGGTTATGCGCCTGGATAAGCGAGATTTTAATGACATGCTCAGAGAGCCTATGCTTAACCGCATTGCACCTTCTGCAGCACGTTTAAAAGTGGCGCAAGGTGCGCACTGGCTGGACATCCGTCATGCCAAGGAATTTAACTATAGTCATCTGCCTGAGGCGATCAATATCCCCTTACATGAATTGCGTTTGCGAATTGATGAGCTAGATAAGGAACAGCAATATATTTGTTATTGCCGCACCGGCCATCGCAGCTCTGCAGCGGCCTTCTTAATGGTACAAAATGGATTTAACGCCAGCGTCCTCACCGGGGGCGTGCAGGTAATGGCAAGGGATCTTGCTACGTCCTAAATTTAGTCTCTACGGGTTAAATTCCCCGCTGCTTGCAGCGAAGCAAGATTGTAGGTGCGGCTTTTAC
>CAZIJT010000011.1:0-35649 GCA_964539595.1 uncultured Thiohalophilus sp.
CCGCTGATTGGCCATAAATTTAAACTTAAGAAGCCACTTTTCAGTTAAGCGCCGATCAATATTAAAATCCAGGCTGTCAACTTCCATTTCTGAACCCAGGCCGCTGGCTGAGACGGTACGACTCAGCTTGACGCCTAATTTAGTCAACTCAAAATCCTTGTCAGCGGAAACGGTATAAACCGGCGATTTTGATGGTGACTCAGTCTGAATTTCAGTCGTATAAGCACAACTAAAAAAAAGAAAGGGAACACAAACCTGATATTGCGTCTTCGCCTTACTATCTCGACTACCATAGCCCAACCCCATCTTGAAGGTAGAACTGAACTGGTGATTAAGCCCTAACTGATACATCAAGGTCTCCGAATCCGAACCCAGAAATCTGCTCGTAGCCACCATTTCATTATCTGGGATCAACGCACGCTTCTTTGAATCATAACGTGAGAAATTAACCATGGCATAAACCTGATCTCGCACTGTCCATTGATGCGAGTAGGTCAGACCCGCACTATCGTAACTATAATCATTAAACGGGCTGATTGCGCTTTTCTCATAAGCCACATCCTGATATTGCAGATCAACCCGCAAGTTACTGCGCTCATCAACCATCCATGACCATGTTGGTGTAAGCCTGTTCGTCTGCCTGTCCAACTGCGCAAGCGTCGCGCCAATGTCTTCACTATAATCTTCCTGCGCCAGGGTGGTATCGTTTACATAACTGCCATCCAGTGAAAACTGACTACGCTCCGTTTTATAGCCTGATTTCAATTCATATTTTCTATCCGTTCTATTCTCCAGATTCGGATCACCGGCATACTGGTTATGTTTCCATTCTCCAAACAAATCGATATTCGCCCTTTCCGTTGCCCAACCAAAATCTATTGTTGGTTTAATTGTTGTCGTGGTCACATTCGGATGCGGTAAAGTTGTTAAACGAATATTGTCATTGTATGACTGCCGTACTCCCAGTGACGGTTTCACCGTCCACTCTGCCGCTATCGAAATACTCGGCAAGGCTACGAGTAACAAATAAAGACCTGTCTTGCCCAGCAGGCAATGGGTAGTTCGGCAATAACGTTCTATCATCATTCAATACTTGGTGCTGGATGCCGAATCTTTACGTCCTGGAAAAACTCAAGGAACAATAACAACATCGCCATTTTTCAAAACAATATTCTGTTGCAGGTTTTCCCCATCTTCTATTTCACCATAATTAAACTTAAAAACGGTCTGCTTCACACCACTGCGCCGCAATACTTTGATTGAGCTGGTGGCGGCATAGGGCGTTAAGCCACCGGCCATCGCCAATGCCTGAGTAACATCCATATAGTGTTTTGCCACATATTGGCCGGGTCTTGCGACCTTACCCAGAACATAGATAGTATTGTTGTATATCTGGAATACACTTACTGTTACAACGGCATCTGGGATAAAACGTTTAATTTTTTTGACAATCTCAGCCTGTAATTCGACAGTAGTCTTACCTCCAGCTTGCAGCTCTCCAACCAGCGGAAAATCAATTCCTCCATCCGGACGAACCAATACCTCCTGCTGCAAACCGTCTTCCTTCCAGACTGAAATTTGCAACATATCGCCCGCACCAATCAGATAGGCGGGTGAAACATCATCGTGACTCAATGGCGTCACGTCAGCATAATCCAGTGTAGATGTTGCTGGCATCTCCTCAGCAAATGCGGGGGTTAATACACACATGGCGAACGCCACAATAATCAGATTTTTAACACTCACTCTCATAATACACCCTTCTGGACTAGTCTCTATATTCTTAAAATACTTAAAAAACAGCTTCCCACACAAATGGCTTGCCAGCAATTTGCAGGTAAATAAAAAAATTAGTGGAAATGCGGTATAACTACGTAAACCCTTCGGATCAGATTTTTTACCGCGCAGACTTACCTCTTGTGCTCTCTTGCCTCAAGCGCCTATTTTTACCATATTTTCCTGTAATAATCTGCCCTAATTTACAGATATACAATATGTTAGTGGCCACAAATCAGCAATAGAACCATATATATAGTTACGATCTTGGAACTTTGTCAGAAAAGCTACTCAGTTACATAAAGATAATAACATAAGCACTTGTATTAACTTGTTTTTTTGTTTGTTATACCTGTTCTAAAATTAATGGAGTGCTTTCCTTAATGCAGCCATATAACCTGTTAATTAGAAGGTTAATCTGCTTGTCTTCGCACAGCCTACAATCCCTGTATTCGAGTCACACCGCCAAAACTTCCAACCCAGAATTCACCTTTCTCATCGATATCCATAGAAAAAACATTTTTGGAAAACAGGCCATCGGCAACAGAATAGTTTTTGAACTGCTTGCCATCAAACAAAGACAGCCCGTTGCTGGTACCCACCAAGACACGGCCAGTTTCATCTTCATGCAGCATAAAAATGTGATTGGCCGGCAAACCATCCTTTACCGTATAGACTTTCCACGCATTGCCATCATATTTTGATAGTCCACCACCCCAGGTACCACACCAGACATTACCATCGTGATCGACCAATAATGCAACGATATAATTAGGGTTATAGGCAATATTAATATTTTCCAGACCCTGCTCAACTTTTTGCCGCGCATGGTGGCTAGAGACTTTAGCCGGATCATTTTGAAATTCAATGTCATCCTTTACTATCTCAAAAACCGCTCCCAGGCCATCCGCATGCGCCCAATTTGTCCACTTGCCATCCACAAATCGCGCCAGCCCCCCTTCGGTAGCCATCCAGACTTCCCCATTCTTTCCCTCGGCAAGACCGTACACCCAGTCATTCGGCAAGCCGCCTTCTGTATTTTCAACAGTATATAAATCCCACTGTTTTCTGTTCTTTAACGCACCCTTGCGTACTCGGTTAGCACCCGACCAGGTTGCGATCCAGACATCACCATTTTTCATTTTTAATACGTCATATACAAAGGCATCACCAAGACCATCAGGGATATTATAGGTTTCCCATGTGTCCTTTTCTTCATCATACAATGACATCCCGCCACCGTATGTCCCGACGACAATTTTTCCATCCATTTTGCTAACATGAAAAACACCATTGGAGAGTAGCCCACTTTTCACATCATACATGCGGTGCTGATCTGTTTTCGTGTTGTAACGGATAACCCCCCCTGAAGTTCCTACCCAAACTTCTTCCCCATCAGCAAAAATAGATTTTACGTTACGATTACCCACTCGAAAATGGGTAAATTTAAAGGCGGGATGTTCAGGGGTAGTAACCGTCGTCTCTTTATGCGCGGGAACAGCTGCCGCAGGTGAAGCGTTAGAATCTGTAGATATTACCTTTTTATCCTGCTTTGCTCCCATGTTGAAAGCAACTACCGCGACTGCCGTTATTAGCACAGCAAAAATTATATAGGTTTTAAAACTGGAGTTCATTGAACTTATCCTCTATCTCATACCAACAAGCTTAAAATAAATCTCCCCGCAACAAGCGGTCGGGGTATCCGTTGTAGGTTCGACTTCAGTCGTACCGGTACGACTGAAGTCGAACCTACCAAGGGCTTCGCCGCAAGCAGCGGGGGGATTACTCTTGACCCAACCGACTAACACCACCTTTCGTCGCCACCCATATATCACCACTTTTTGTCGTTACCATCGAATAAACATGTTCGTCCAAAAGACCATCATTGCCGGTAATAGAAAGCCAGTTACGGCCATCATATCGACTAACACCATGATCTGTTCCAAACCACATATGTCCTTTATTGTCCTGTATTACAGAATATACAACATTACCACTCAAGCCATCCTTATGCGTAAAGTTCTTCCATTTTTTGCCATCATAAACACCCACACCCGCACCCCAGGTGCCAGCCCAAACAAGATCATTGCTATCCACGCAAATTGAAAAAACATAGTTTGGGTTATAAGTGTTTTCACCATCCCGCATCACACTCAATTCATGTCGAGAACGCGTTCCCAGCCCAGTGTTATTACTCGGTAACAAACCTTCTATATTGTCTGCACCCAGGCCATCCGCATGTGTCCATGACTGCCAGTTTTCGCCATCAAACACGGACACCCCGCCTTCGGTGCCAAACCAGACCCGATCCTTACTATCAACACCAAGCCCATAAACCCATTCATTTACAAGCTCTTTAACATAGGTTGTAAACTCACCTGTTTTTAAATCAAATTTATTAGCCCCCGCCCAGGTGCCTATCCACAAGGTGCCATCTTTTTGTGAGGTAAAAGTATAAATCCAGTAATCGGCCAGACCATGTAGCGGGAAGTACGTTTTCCATTTACCGTCTTTATAACGTGATGTGCCGCCCCCATTTGTACCAAACCATTTATAGCCCTGCTGATCGATGCCAATACCAAATACATATTCATTCGCCAGCCCTTCTTTTCGGGTGAATGTATTTTTAACCTGACGTGTGCTCAAGTCTACTTCCAGCACACCAACCGAGGTTCCCACCCAAAGGATATTTTTGTCTTCTTCAATCGCAAGTGAACGAACAAAAACATTCTTGCCAACATTAAAAGAATCCAGAACCTTCCAGGTTTCCATTTTAGGTTCAGCAAGCTGTTTATCTGTATCGCTAACAGTTTCCTGCGTTACTTCTTCCTTCTTACTACAGGATGCATTTAAAATTAATAACGCGATAAGGAAAAAATACTTTAACCCATTAGTTTTAAATAAACTCATCAATATGTTCTCATATAAGCAATAATATCTAAAATCATACGATCTGTCAGAATACCAGCATAGCCCGGCATTGCATTTTTACCAACACGAATCTTGGTTAACAAAACAGGATCAGACTGCATCATACTGGATCCAAAATTAAAATCAGGTGCGCCAGCCATTTCTCTACCTGATTCGTGACAACTAATACAATGTTGCACATACAAGTTTCGTCCTTTATTTGGATCTGATGCCTGCGCTTCATTGATTGAAAAAAATAAGCCAGAAATAAGAAATAGAAAAAAATAATTTCTTACTAATATTGGTTTTACCGCGATACTCATAGTTCCACCCGATTATTCATACTCATCCAGTTTTCGATACAAGGTTGATGTTCCGATACCCAGTTTTTTAGCGGCAGCACTGCGATCACCGTCCATTTCGTCAATGGTTCGTTTTATAAGGTTGCACTCAAATATTTTAACCTGATCTTTTAAACTTAAACCCGTCTTTAATGCATCCTCTGCTTCATAACCTGACAATATATTACTTATATGAGACGGCAGCTCGTTAATAGTAATGGCTTCAGTGTCGGTCAGGATCAGTGCGCGCGCAATAACATTTTCAACTTCACGAACATTACCTGGCCAGGCATAGTTAAGCAGCGCACTCTCTGCATCCATCTCAATTCTTAACTGTTTCCCATGCGCAAATTTATCAGCATCACGGCGTACAAAAAAATGAGCCAGATTGATTATATCGCCCTGACGTTCGCGCAGAGGGGGGATATGCATGTGAAACACGTTTAATCTAAAATACAAATCTTCTCTAAATTCACCGCGTGTAACCATTTCACCCAGATCACGATTGGTGGCAGTAACAATACGTACATCAACCTTTCTCGAGCGCTCACTACCGACCGCGCGAACTTCTTTGCTCTCCAGCACATGCAAAAATTTCACTTGAAGATGCAGCGGCAGCTCGCCAATTTCATCGAGGAAAATAGTGCCCTTATCCGCTTCAAGAAACAAACCTTTTTTAGCACGTTCTGCCCCGGTAAAGGCTCCCTTCAAATGCCCGAAAAACTCACTTTCCATCAAGTTTTCAGCAATAGAGCCACAATTAACCGGTATGAATGGGCCATTGACGCGTCCACTCATTCTGTGAATTCTTCTGGCAAACACGCCTTTGCCTGTACCACTTTCACCCGTTATTAACACGGTACTTTCAGTGCTCGCAACTTTCTCAACCATTCGTTGAACTTCACGAATAGGCTCTGAGTCAAGTCCGCACTCATTTTCAGAATCTCCCAGCACCAGACTACGCAATAACTTGTTTTCGGTGCGCAAACCACGTAGGTCACAAATCTGTTTTATCTGGTGCAAGACTTCCTCGGTATGCACCGGTTTAATCATATAATCAAACGCACCAAGACGCATGGCTTCAATTGCTGTATCAATCGAAGCATGTGCCGTCATCAGCAGAAAACTGGTATCAATACCTGCCTTTAACACTTTATCCATCAATTCAATGCCACTCTCACCCGGCATCCGAATATCACAGACGGCGATATCAACGTCTCCTTTTGACAATCTTGTAAATGCAGACTCCGCATCGCCAAAGTTTTCTACACTATAGCCTTCTTTCCCAAGATTTGAAGATAGAACCTGGCGAATGGCCAGTTCGTCATCAATGACAATAATCTGCAATGAACCCACTACTGGTCAACTCCGTGTTCAGCACTTTTCTCTATTGGCAAATGAATACAAACGTTTGTGCCTTTACCTGGAACAGAGTTGATCTCCATCCAACCATGATGATATTCAATAATTGAAGTGCATAATGACAATCCCAGCCCGGTTCCTTTGCCTTGACCTTTGGTGGTAAAAAACTCCTGTCTGGCTTTATCAATGGTGTTCGCATCCATTCCCTCGCCATTATCTTCAATCGAAAAAATTATATCCCCAGCATCCAGCATACTCCGTATCGTTATTTGTGGTGGCTGTTCGCCAGTAGACTCAAAAGCATCCAGCGCATTGACTAGCAGGTTCATCACAACTTGTGTCAATTGATCGCTAATCCCATTGATCGCCGGTAAATTTTTATCCAGACAATATTCTATCTGAATTCTTTTCCAACGCTGATCATAGCGCATCAAATTACAGGTGTTGCGAATCAGGGCATTTAAATCAAAAAGCTCAAATCGCTCAGACTGTGGCTGCACCAAGCCGGATATTTCACGAACGACATTGCCTAAGCGTTGGGCATTGTCCAGCACCATATGTAATTTACAAAGGTCACTTTCATTAATAATGGAAGACTTGTCGGACACATTTTCATCAATAACTTCTTTTACCAACGCAGAAATAGCCGCAATGGGGTTACCGACCTCATGCGCAATTCCTGCCGTCAGCGTACCCATCGCCGCCATTTTCTCGCGGTGAAAACTTTTCTGCCTTTCAATCTCCAGCGACTTTTCATGCCTGTCCAGATCCTCGGCCATTTGATTTATTGCCTTAGCCAGATCACCGACTTCATCATTTCGATTGATTGGCACCGGTGTGTTGCGTTGTCCCTGAATAATTTCCTGCCCACGTTGCCGTAAAAGAATCAGATCCCGTGCGAGCCGGGTAAAGAATACGCCAATAATTGTCCCCAGAAGCATCAGGCTGAATAGCCCCAACAACAACGATACTATAGCAACATTGTCACTGCGTTCGCGAAATCCCTTGGCTAGCTGTTGGCGAAACTGTCGGGATTCGACCAGCTGTTGTTCAATAAGCTTTTTTGCATTTTGCAATGTCTGAGACAGGCGTTTAAGCCGACTGTGATTCGGCCTTGCTATGGCTACCTCAAGGGCAGCGGAAAACTCACTGAGTTCTCTGCTATTTTCAAGCACGGGAAATATAATTTTCTGACTGACAAGATGCAGTTGCTGCAGATGTTCCCGAATGTGTTCTTCACCCACATTGACATCAAGGCTGGAAATATTTACCTGCTGCGTTTCAATCGCATTAAGCACCCGAACACTCACATCATGCAGGCCTATTTCATTGACGTAAAGACGCTGCAGGTTATCAAATTGCTCCAGTAAAACTTTTTTTTGGTAGAAAATAAACAGGGCAAGAACAATGGCAAAAACAGTCAGCATGCCATAGGCCAGATAGCCTTTTAAACGGAGTGATACAAGCCGCTTTCCTGTATCTGAAGACAGCACCA
Source organism: uncultured Thiohalophilus sp. (assembly GCA_964539595.1). GTDB lineage: Bacteria > Pseudomonadota > Gammaproteobacteria > UBA6429 > Thiohalophilaceae > JAADGZ01. Next base: position 7,885 of record CAZIJT010000011.1, read on the forward strand.
GCTTTACATCGCCCAAAGTAACCCTACCCCCAAAAGTGCAATTCTGGAAAGGCTTTACCATATAACATGAGCGGAGGATTACACAAGCGCTGCGGTGGAAGATCTCAGAATATACTGCGTTCAGTCAGTCTTCGCGGGTAAGGCAAGGTGAATGCTACAATGATTGTTCGAGGCGCTAGATAGAGACACACGTCCGCCATGCTTATCAACAACTGCTCGAATGGCCTCGCAAGCATTCTCTATCGAACTCAGGCCGTTTGTGGACTGTGTAGTTAAATCCGAAGCCAGATCCTGGCACTCAATCAAGATGCCAACCTCGTCCTTGTCTGCAATACTTTTAATGATAACTTTGCCACCCTGTGTGCAGGCCTCCATGAGGGTGCTGAGGCTGGAATAGAGGCAAAAAACCACGATAGACTGCTCAAGCTTTATCGCCGGGATAGCACTATCTAGCTGCCTGACTATCGCAATGCCTTGCTCATAGTTCTCCATTTGCAGCAGCGCGCTGATCGTTTCAATGATCTCATTGGCATCGGTAAAATCATTTTTCCTGCCTGTCAAAATAGCAAAACGGCGGATACTCTGTAGCAGTGACTCCATGCGTTGCGTCTGCTCATGCAAAATACGAAAACACTGCACCACTTCCTGACTACGCAATGAGTCCATTCCCGCCCTCGCCGACTGTTCCTGCCAGCACTGAAATAGCAAATCAATCGCACCATCCATAGCGGTCAGCGGGTTACCAACTTCGTCAACAAACTTTAGTGCAAAATTTACTCGATTCTGGAGCTGCTTCTGCTCCTCACCGAAATTTCCCAGCAAAAGTTCAAGCGATTCTTCAGCTATCAAACCTTTTATCTCCTGTTCCCAATTTACTTTTTTGACTATTTTTTCTATCTTTTCCACAACCAATCACTCATCAATAATGCAATTCTGATACCAAAATTATTTGCAGAAAATGATGTGTATTGTTATATATATCAATGAGATACCGGTAGTTAAAATAAACCTCTTCTCATTAATAGGAATATACCCCTCATTCGCAACTCAAAACTGGGAAGATTGTGTATCGAGAATAGATAATTATGGTTTACGGCGACTTTCTGCGGCGGCTTTCTGGTTAGCGCGAAACACAGCATCAATCTCTGTGTGGCTAATCTTCTGTGTTTGCACCACCTGCCGTAGTAGCGTTTTAATGCGGGGATCATCCCAGTCAAAAGCACCACTCAAGCGAGCTAAAACTCGGCCATCGGCAGCAATCAGCAGGGTCAGGGGATATTCACGCAAGCCCAGCCGGGGTTCAGCCTGCTCTCGACTAATCCGCTGCACCGGGAACGTTATCTGGTATTTGCGTAAAAATTCATCCAGCAAAAAAGCATCTTCTTCAATCGCAAGGCCGATAACCTGCAAATCCACAGTATCGTAACTATCGGCAAGCCGTTGCAGACTGGGCATTTCCTCACGACAGGGCGGGCACCAGATCGCCCAGAGATTGAGTACCAGTAGATGGGTTTTGGGTCGGACAAACGGCTGCGAGCGTCCCTCATGACTGAGGCTGGAAAAAACAGGCAGCAGCTGCCCGACTGATGCACGACCTGTCAGCGGAACAGAGCCTGCGTCAACACTCGAGTCACAGGCCGTAAATAGCCCGCAGACAAACGTGAGCAGCAGCACCTGAGCGGTAAGAATAGCCTGACGCATTTAGCAGCCCGGCTGATCCAGCCGCCGACTGCGTGACTGGAACAGCGTCTGTTGCACCGGCCATAACGCACGAGCCGCTAGCAACAAAAACAGCACCGTCGCACTTAGACCGATCAAACCGCCTGCGCCCATTAACAGCATGCCAAAAATTTCTGCCCCATTGCCACTGATGTTGTTCGACAGATGTTCCGCCCCCGGCGTCTTACGCGGCACATCGTGCAGCCCCGACCAGAGCAGACCGGCAATCAGTAACAACATGCCTGCCGCATACAGACTAATTTGCACACGGATGATGCCCTGCGGCAAACTGTTTGCTCCTAACTTCGGCAGCAGGTAATACGTTAGTCCCATGAAAGACAGCGTCACCGCGCCCACCGTGCCATGATAATGCGCGGTAACCAGCACATTATCCGCACGAATCAGCATCCCGGCCAGCAAACCTACCGCGAACAGGATGACCGAGAAAAACAGCGCCAGCCCCGCCCAGCCATTGCCGCCGATCAGACCTTGCCGGAATCGTAGCAACAGCAGGCCGCCCAGCAGCAGCGCCACTGGCCAGCTGCCATAGCGCATAAGCTCAGTGTACGCCTGTCGGTAGGCTTCGCTGCCGGGGACAAGCTGAAACTGGATGAGTGGCACCACAAGCAGTGGACTCAGCGCCAGTAGCAATAGCATACGCAGCCACCGTCCCGCTGGCAGGCGAACATCGGCCAGCCGAGCCAGTTGCAACCAGGCCACCAGCATCAGCAACATATAAACAAACTGCAACACATGTCCCGGCCCCCAGAATAAATCCTCGAAATAATGGCTGTCCTGACTATCCAGTGCAGAAAAAAATACATTTACAAATAGCACCAGCAGCGCAACCAGAACGGCCATACCCGCGCAACGAACAGCAAAAGCAGACACGCTGGCCTGTGTGCCTCGCAAGATGCCCAGAATCAGTATGACGATAGCGCCTGCAAAGCTGCCCAGTCCCCATAAAAATAGCGGCGTTTTCAATACCGGTATGTAGTTGCTCAACATTGCCTCAGACTGCGAACCAAGTGCTGCTACCAGCAACATGCCCACCCCGGCCAGCGCCAGTAACAAGGCCAGCCAACCGAACTGGATGCCACGCTCACGCGAAGAAAACAGGCTCCAGAGCACTCCGGCAAAAGACAGAAACCAGATGATCACAGCAAAATCCACATGCAGCACCAATGCGCGAGTAAAAAAGCGCACATCAACCCAGCCCGGATTGATGAAAGGGGTGCGCAGCATTACCAACAGAAAAGCAAACAGGGTAGAAATCCCCATCGCCAGCAAGGCCAGCAACAACCAGCCGCCAGCTAGACGCGAACGCCCGTTATCCTGGAAAGAAAAATCCGTACTACTCATAAATTAAATCGCACCCTGATGTGGTGTCTGGCTAATAAAGGGCACACCGAAAAAGGTTAAAAAAGCCAGAACAAAGACCGTCATAATCAACAACGCACCCCACACGGGCGCGGGCTTCAGGGTTACACGCAGATGCAGGGCAAAGCCCAGCACAATCCAGTTAATGAACGACCAGGTTTCCAATGGATCCCAGGCCCAGTAGCGTCCCCAGGCATCCTGCGCCCAGATCGCCCCGGCGATAAGCATTAGTGATTCAAAAATAAAGCCCAGCGCCATAAACCGGTAAGCCAGATCATCCAGTCGCCTGTCATCCGGCAGGCGCGCAAATTTCTGCTCACCAAGACCCGCCGCGCGTAATAGCACCACCCCGGCCATGCCCACCGCTACCAGCACCCCGCCCAGAAACACCTTGCCGAACATAATGTGGATCACCAGCCAGGTGGTATCGTAAGTCGGTGGCAGATGGCCGGGATTCGGGTTGGAGAGCATCAGCCAGCCCATCATAATAAACATCAGCGGCAGGACGATAGCGGCGACTGGACGAATGGCACGATAGCGCCAGTAGGCCAGGGCAAAGACAAACAACAGGCTGAAAACATTACTGGAGAGAATTTCAAACATGGTCAGATAAGGGCCATGATCCAGTCGTACCCAGCGTAGACCAATCGAGAACCCATGTGCCAGCAGGGCAAACAGGAGCAGGCCAAGAATGGTTTTTTCCGGGCGTTTGTCCAGCACCACCGCAAAAATCGACAGCGAACCAGCTATCACATACATCACCACTGCCAGCCAGAGTAACTGGATTTCACCTTCCATACGTCTACCTCAGTCTTCCGCCCGCCAGGGGCGCGCGGCAAATTTAGCCCAGAAATGCCAGCCCATGCCCAGCACAGTCAGCACGCAGGCTCCCAGCAGCCAGGGGATGGTCCAGTCATAGAAGACGGCATAGCCCATCCACACCCGCAGTCCTTCATACTTGAGACGTCCATCATCAAACAACACCGAGGCACCCGGACGCAATTCCCGGCGCTCACTATTGTAACGGATCACCAGCCGGTGTTTCTCCGGTGCCTTAAATTTCGAATCGCGATATTCATCTAGCACTACCTCATCGAGTTCAAGCAACGTCCAGATTTCATGTTTCGTTCCCGGAATATTCCAGCTCAAAGCCTGCTGATATTCGTGCGCCGGGTAACTGGGTAAATGGATCGTACCCTGCTGCGGCTTACCGCCATCGGTGGGATACCAGGTAAAGGATGGAGCAAACCCCTTGTTGTGCGTGGTATAAAACCGATAACCCGCCAAAATAAGGGGGTAGTGGTCGCCAATGGTCGCTCGCTGAAACTCGCCATCCTCATTCTGCCAGAGTACCTCGCTACGGGTACGGTCACGGTTCAGCCCCGGGGCATAGTCGATAGTAAAGTTCTGTTGCCGAAAATGAGCTTGTTCGAGATGCCAGGGATGCAAAGGACCACTCTCTGATCCCGTCAGCTCACCAGTGAAAACTTCACCGACACTGACTTCCAGATGGCCTTTGAGATAGGTCAGGCGACTCACTGTTAACAGGACGACCAATCCCAGTAACGCCAGGTGAAAAATCAGCAATCCCGGCTGGCGCAAAAAAGCACGGTTGCTGAGGATAGCGGCACTAAGATTCAGCGCAAACAAAGAAAACGGCAGGGCAAGAATCCAGGCGGGCGACCAGCGGCTAAAATAAGCCAGCACCACGCTGGCGCAAAAGAGTATGAATATCGCCAAGGTCAGTTTTAGCGACGCCAAGCGCAGTAACCATGAATGTATAATCAACAATAATTATCCAGCATGCACTACTACTCAGGGAGGGTTACGACAACTACGATTCATCCATGACCGGCCACCACAGTCACTGGAAGTCCAGTTACCGCTACTTTTCCAGTTAACCGGACCACCACCCCCGAGCATGGCCTGCATGTAATAGGGTGCGCTACTATAGGGTGAGCGCCCGCCTTCCTGACTAATATCCACCAGCAGCGCCTTGTTCTTCCAGCCGTGGGGGACAGCAGTATGGCACCAGGAACATTCCAGACGGCCGATACGCCCGGCATGGCCGATATGCATGTTGGTTGAACGGAATGAAAGTCGGCAACCACCCATGCCCCCCGTTCCCCGAAAACCGCTGGTATTCGGTGCCCCATTAGCCGGATCGGCATAATCACTATAATTGTGACACTTAAAGCACAGGTCATCCTGCTGTCCGGTACCAGTTTCATTGTTCCAGTCGCCCTTGAGAATGAAATCCTTGGTCGAACCATGTGGCCCCCAGGCCGCACCATCAGGCCCCCCCGGTGGCTCGGAGGTGCCATTCGCCGTGGCCGAGCCATGACAGTCACTGCAATACATGGTTTGTAACCCAATATTAGTGCCGCTGCCGTCGCTGAAGGGCGACAGGAAAACAGCCGGTGTGGTGCCACGAACGGCTGCAGTACGACCGGTTGGCCCTAGCACTGGATGCCAGCCTCGGTGATTGCCACCCGGCTCGCCCAGATCAGACGACGGTGCCTGAAACTCCATTGCCTGATTAGTGTACTGCAATAAACCGTTGGTGCCGGAAGGCGTGCCCCCCCCTGAATCACCGAGAGTCGGCGGAATATCATAAGCATAATTCGAGTGACATTTGAGACAAACCTGGTATTCGCGGGTCACATGGGCACTGCTGACCGCCGTTGAACCACCCAGGCCGCCATCACCCTGTTTAACCGTATAACTCGAGGGCAGGCTACCCCAGGTACTGGAACCATAGACAGGATCCACACCACGCGATCCACGCAACACTCCGGAGGCAATATTACTGTGCTGAACAGTAACGTCATGTTCATGGGTGCCGACCGAATTACCTGCGCTGCCATTAAGCAATTGGTTTTTCATCAGCCGGTGTGGGTTGTGGCAGTCTGTACATTCGACATGGCGGTTCTGTGCATCCCCCTTGCCCAGCAATAACGTCGGCTCGCTGAAATCAGCATCGACAATATCATGCACTTCCACCCCGGCCGGTTGATCCATATTGGTAATGGGCATACGCCGAATAGAGGTAAAGTCAGTCTTTATATCCGGCACCGGAAAGCCCGCCCCGCCCTGCCCCAACAACACGCTGCCATCAACTGAATGACACTGATAACAGGTTTCTTCTATTGCCGGGCTACCGCCGCTTTTCGGTATTGTCAGACTGTCGGTGCCTTCACGCAACAAGCGCCGTGATCCCTGTACGGTGTGCGTATCATGACAGTTCAGGCAAGCAACTTCCCAAACCTGCGCGCCCGCCGGGAAATCCCGTCGAGCGGCTGCCGTGTCGGTATAAATCTCATCCGCCACATTTTGATCGGCATGGGCTGACATCGCCCAGGCCTGCCCGAGTTTGTCATGGCAGGCCAGACAGATCATATCGTTGTTCTGATCGAAATTACCGCCTAAGGGACTGCTCGTCTGAAAGCGATTCAAACGTAAAAACTTGATGTTCACCGCACTGCTTGCATCACGCAGATGTGGATCGTGACAACTCACACATTGTAGCTGGCCATTTTCCAGCGGCACCAGGGGCGGGCGCACACCAGCAACCCGATCAGCGATATGTGACTCGACGGCTGGATCGCGCAGCTCGCCATCAGCCGAAGCCAGCGCTGAATCATAGGAAAAAGAGATGGGGTGATCGTTACTCAGGCTGGTACCGAGATCGCGGGTAAAACCGGTCTGGGTTCCACTCCCCGCTGGCATACCCCCGCTAACCGAGGTGCCCGATAAATCAATCGTTACATTGCTCTGCCCATCGAGTACATTGACTGCGCCCAGCGCCAAAGTGCCATCGTGGCAGGAAAGGCATAACTTGGAACTGCCGCCCGGCTGATCCAGCCCCACTGCATCCATTGATGAAGACTCGTAGGTTGTATAGGTCTCGAGCGATAGGGTGCGGTTCCAGAGTGGTGCAGCAGGAACTTGCTCGGCATTGTGCGGCGTGTGGCAAAACACGCAAATCTGCGATTCGGTCGTTGCGCTAACATCCCCGCTTCCAGAGCTGGAAAGGTTATGCACGGTATTGGCAATGTCCGATACCGTTGCTGCCTGTAGCGTCGAACAAACAAACAGAAAAATAAATAACAGATAGCGATAGCAGAACTTCATTCACGCTCTCCAAGATACTGAAACACTTCAACTCGACCATTAAACATATCAGCAACATAAATCCGATTATGCTGATCGACACACACACCGGCGGGCAAAAAAAACTCACCTACACCTTTGCCGCTGCCGCCAATGGGCAATAAATAATCGCCATTGGCATTAAAAATTAGAAGATGATCCCGGTAGGATTCAACAATGTATATATTACCTTCATCATCAGCCGTCACGCCTTTGGGACGATTAAAATTACCGACATACAGTCCACGTTCACCAAATAGTTTAAGCAACATGCCACTGGCATCAAACACCTGGATGCGAGAATTCAGCGTATCAGAAACATACAGTTTATTGCCGACAAAACTCAAATGCGTGGGCGCATTAAATTCACCCGCCGCATCTCCTCGCCTACCTAATGTATCGACCAATTCACCTTGATCGTTAAATACTTTAATGTCATGAGCGCGGGTATCGGCCACATAGATTAGACCCTGTACCGGATCACGCGCCAGCCCTGTTGGCCTGCGCAGGATGTTTTCTCCCATTTCCCCCAAATACTCACCGTCTTTATCAAAACGCAAAACCCGGGCTAATTCCGCATCGGCAACCAGTACATCACCGTTAGCACCTGCTGCAATGCCCACCGGCGCGATAAAACGAACCCCGGGGCGCGCCCACTCCCAGATAACCAGCTCGCCACGATTTACATCAAAATTAAATACTGCCTGCCGACTAATATCCGTCACCAATATCCGACCCGCAGGATCAACCATAATACCCTGTGGCCGCTGTAAAACTTTTGGGTTGCGCGGTGTGCCTCCCATTCCCGCTAACCAACGCAAGGCCGAAGTAAAACTATTGCGGGATGTCTCAGTCGAAGAAAAATTACTCTCGCCAGTAAGTTCGCCCACATAACGATAGCGAGGTACCTGAGGCAATGCGGGCCAGACGCGTTCAACTTCCGTTGGCCGAATGCTGAAATCAAGCCGCGTCGGTGCGCTTGAACAAGCACTAAGTGCCGATAGACACAATAAAGCAAGCCAAAGACCCACGATACAGTCATAAAAATTGCGCAGCGTTACATTCATTTTTCTGCTGCTTCAGCTTCAGGATAGTGCAACTTCATAATCTCTACTCTTGCCGCTGCCACATCTGCCAGATATAACCAGTTCTCATGCAAATCCATGTCCGCCAGTTGCATGGTCATCACCGAGGTTCTTAACGCTGAAATTTTATGCTCACGATTTTCACTGAAAAATAATATTGAATTATCAAAAGCATCGGCAACTATAATTCGACCAGCATCATCAACCTTCATCGCAACCGGTTGCTTTAATCCGTTTCTAGCAATGGTTCGTAAATGGTTGCCATCCAGATCGGTTACTACAATTTGCTGTTGCGAGCGATCTAGAAAATATATTTTCTCGCCTTTCACTGTCATTGCCGTGAGGCCGCTAATAGGCGCGGAGGTGACATCGACAGGATGCAAAATTCGAATCAGGCGACCTAGTTTATTAAAGGCGAGTACCTGATTATAAAAACCATCGGCAACCAGAATCCGACCACGAGAAAAGTCCTCGGCAATCGCAAGCGGTTGCTTCAGATTAAAATCCTTGATCTCACGGATAAGACGACCATTGCGATCCAGATATAGAATTCGACTTTTCGCCGGATCAGTCACGTAAAGATACTCGCCAGCAGTGACAATAATTCGCGTTGCCGTCGTAACTTGCAAACGATAGAAAACAGAAAACACTTCTCGCCGCAAATCATAACGCAAAATAGCCTGCCGACCTGCATCCGCGATATAAACATAATCTGCCCAGGCGGCAACCGAAACGGGGCGTCCAAGCTGCACATATTCACCCACTGCGGATGTAGCACTCCCAGATTCCTGCACTCCACTTTCTATACTACGCCATGATGAGAGCAGGTTATTTGCAGAGTCTGTACGTGCGGCTAATGTTGAGTCAGACATATCTGCACACGCAGTCAATATTGAAACCAGTGCCAAAATAAATATAAACCGGCATCTATATCCATCGGTCTGAGCCTGAACAGGCCGCGATAACAAACCATTTATAAAGCAATTATGTTGCATACAGACACCTTTTTACCAGAGGCCAGGACCAGCAGTTGAATGGCCACCATGAATCTTGCTTTTTAAGCCCTCACGTCCAGAGTGGCAAATATCACAATTTTCAACACCCCAGGCAATCTCATCATTGTGGCACATACCACAGAATTTTCCGTCGATAATTTCCTGCATCGTCACGTCATTAGCACCTGCTCGCATTTCAAACCCCAGCTCACTATGACAAACCTTGCAGCGAAACCGAATCCGATGAAACCAGTGAGGGAATACCACCGGCGGCATACCCTCGATACCCGCACGTTTGTTTAGAACCACATCCCCATATTCAGCCTGCAGCGGGAAAGTCCAAAATATAATACCGCTCGCAATAATTAAACCAAAACACTTTAGTATCATGCGACCTGCCTCTAGTCTTTCCGGCTTTTCGCCTTAAATTGCTCCAATTTTCCCCATGGAACACTGTGGCAACGATTACATTCTGTTAAAGGGAAAGCCACTGCACCGTGACAACGTCCGCAATAATTACCCTGAAGGATTTTCATCATTGTAATCGGATTCGCACCCTCTTTTGATATGAAATATTTTTCATGACAGTTTTTACAATCGAGCCAAAGCGTATGAGCCCGATGAGGGAAAAGCACTACTGGCATTTCGCCAGTGTTTTTCATGAAAATATCATTATTCTTAATCCGTACCTTTGTTTCAGGCCAGAGATTAGTGCGCGGATTAATCACTCCATCTTCTAACGCTTTCACCCAGTCAACCAAATTGCCACTTGTGTCCTGTGGCAACTTTGACAGCGCCTCTTCTGGTTCTTGCAACACGCCAATAGCCGTTCCCTCTGGATCATGAATGCTGTCATTTGAAAGAGTACGCCACTTCGACCCTGCCATAGATGTCACCGGCTGCAACAGTACCAATAAACACAAAACAAAATAAAACCATTGCAAACGTTTCACGTCAAACATCATCGCTTATCCCGGAATAAACAAACCTGCGCTTCTTATAGCTCGAACAATTTCTTTAGTGGACTGCTCGCAAATTTCCACTGCCTTTTGGTAATCGCCCTTTTCTGCATATTCTTCTGCCTCTTTTCGCAGCACGGCTGCCTTATTAAGGAATTTCTGTGCTCGTTCTCTGGTTTTTTTATTTTCCATTTTCTCTTCTAACAAGAGAGTCACCAACATAATATGTGTATCATTCCGATCTAGCTCATAAAGATACTCATCTTTCTTGGTTTCAAAATGTAAACTTCTAACTAGCGTGTCACCATTTCGCAACTCACTGATGGCAGTTTTTATTTCAACATAAACGCTATCTATCACCTTGCGAGCACTGAAAGGTTGACCGGTTTTCATCAAGGCCTGAGCATTAGCAATTTCAGCATCTGCCATACTTTTTACTCTATCTGTTTTTTCTGTCACGCCTTTTTCTTCACCAATCCGTTGCAACGCACTAAGCAGCGAATTTATACTATTTAATCGCAATTCGAATTGACGACGATCCTCATCACCTACGATCCTCTGCTTTTCTGCCAACTTTACTGCTCGAAATAGCATTTCTGTTGCATGAAACAATGATTCTGCCGCCTCATCGCTCTTCTCGTCATCTATAAACATAAGTGCATTTTGATAAAGATCATTAGCCGCACGATATAATGATTTAACATTAATATCTTTACTTGCTTTAACCTTTTTGGCCGCAGATGAAACCTCGAGTAACTTATAAACAAACTTAGCCTGTTGCTCCGTTTGCTTTCTAGTTTTATGTAACTGACTGTCACTGTGCGTTGCACAGATCCCTGTTGTATACAACATCGAAAATATAACAACAATAATAATTCTTGGCGTTTTCATTTTGCCCTCACTGTACAATCAACTTGCCTAATGTATGTTTACAATACCATGACGCATAAAAAAACATTCTATTCCATTGATAACCGTTACTCATAACGTTAGCCCACCCATGCGCAATGCTCTGACCAGCGTTTTATTTCCCTTTTCAAGAAGTTTAATCGCTTCTTCAACAGATCCTGTTTCAAACAGTTTTTCTGCCTCAATAACTAGATCTTCATTCTTATCAATTAACATCCTTATTAATGGAATTTTTTTTCTATTTTCAGGCGGACTAGTACTTAAAATTATACTGGTCAGCAACGTATAGTTTTCATTGCGATCCATCTCATATTTATACTCATCCTTTGGGGTAGCAAACTCCAAAGCATAAACAACTGTTTCATCTTTTCTTGCATCACTCAGCGCCCGTTCGAGCATGTCTGCTGATGCAGACAAAGGAACCAGCGCTTGCTTCGGTTCATTTTTCTTATAAAGCATTTCAGCATCTTTAATTAATTGATTCAGTTTGTTTGAATCAAGCATCCCTTTAATCTTTTCCTTTGGAAGCTGGTTAAATAGATCGCTGAAGTCTTTCACTCTCGAATAAAGCAACTCATACTGTTTACGTGCAAGCTCTATCTCTCGTTCTTTATTTACAACCATCCGAAAAGCGACTGATATATTCTGTAAACTTTTTTGTATTTCAATATTGCTTCTGTCAAATTCCTGCTCACCCAACAATTCTTTCGCTGCGTCATAGTGCTTGCTCGCCGCTTCCAGAATAGAAATCGCCTTCTCATTGCCGCTGGCTTTCACTTCTTTTGTACGTTTTGATTTCGTTAAAATATAACCAAGAAGGTTAAGTTTGTTGAGAGTCTCTTTGTTATTCTTTTCAAGCTCTAAAGCATCCGAACTTGATCCTGACTGCTCATCTGCATAGGCACAGGAAAAAGATAGTTGCACGAGAAACAAATATACCCACAGATATACTTCTAAACTCCGCCATTTCGGCTTAATAGATAATCTCGGCATAGTAAACACTCTCAACCCTTACCTTATTTTTTAGCCTGTTTTTTTGTTGTTTTCACTTTTGGTTTTGAATGACAAACACGACAGGTTTTTGCGGTAACAGGAAAGGCCACCTTACCATGACAAACACCGCATTTTTGCCCAAGCAAAATCGACGCCATACTAATCTGGTTAGCACCCTTCTGGGGAATAAATATCGCCGGATGACAATTAGAACAATCAAGCCATTCAGTATGCTGAGCATGCGGATAAACCACATCAGGCATTGAACCTTTCACTTCACGTACAATATTTAAATCCATAATGATAGGTTTAGCATCAGGATCTAATCTGTCATAGCGTGGATTTATTTTCCCTTGTTTGAGAGATTGTACCCAATCCACATAATTGCCAGCCTTGCCCTTTATCATGCCTGAAAAAGCTTCTTTCGGCGGCTGCAACATGCTTGCTGCCTCACCTTCAGGATCGTGAATTCCATCCAGCCCTGGAGGAAGGTTTTTTTCTTTTTTTGTTTTCATTAAGCGATTAAATGAATTTGGATCACCCGCGAATGAGAGTTGCGCTGATGCTGAGAAAATAACAAATATTCCCACGAGAATAACTACTGGAAGATTCTGACGTGAGGTTTTTTTGAATACTGTTTTCATTTTTTAACCCCTCCCTATTTAGCTTTCTTATTGTTTTTGGCCTTTACTGGCACCGCTAATTTGTTCAAGGTGCTACCATGAACTTGCGTAGGCAAGCCATCCTTACCTGAGTGACAAAGATTGCAGTTTTCAACTGACCATGCGATCTCTCCATTATGGCAAGCACCACAATATTGGCCATCAATAATTTTTAGCATATTAATGCCACTGCCACCCGCTTTAAATTTAAAACCAAGATCGGCGTGACATACCTTGCAGCGAAAGCGTATACGATGAAACCAGTGCGGAAATATTGCAGGTGGCATACCTTCTTTTTCCGCATTTTCATTCAGTACAAGATCACCATATTCTGCATGCGTAGGTGTACTATTTCCTGTACAAATAATAAAGATCACTAATAGTAAAAAAGAACCCAACCATCCCTTTTTTTCCTTATAAAAATAACCCTGCATAGTATTTCCTCCGATAAAACTGCACGCAACAATATATTCCAGTTTTTAGTTACCAAACAACCGTTTTATTCTGAACATTAAAATATTATAAGAAATATTATTTATTTTTGAAACTCGCAAACTCAATCGCATTTGCAGACGACCGACTGAATAATCAAGTCTATTTTCCCAGATCCTTCTATCCTGTTTTTCTCTGTTTATTTCTACTGGTCTTGATAGTTCTGTATCAAATTTTAAATCTGAAATAAAATGCAATCGAGGCACATTAAACATCATTACATGTCTGTAGAGAATATTGGCAGATGATGTTGTTGCAAAACCTCCTGTAACAACATTTGGAAGTTCATTTTTTGTTGCATGTATAGTAATATTTCCAGTCCATGCGGACTTATGGGTTAATGACTGATTGCTGGTCAATTGTAGATTTATTAATTGATATACTTCTCGACGAGGGCTGGCAACAGTACGTGAATCACTCCCCATTAAGCGTAAATATACATTGCCTGTGCCTTCTCCCTGCCGCCAAGTAAAGGACAGGCTGTTATTAATTCTATTAATATTTTCAGCAACTGTATCATACTCAGTCACAAAGCTCTGACTAAAATTAGTGCTGTATTCGCGCCCTGGCCGCGTGCTAAATCGGCGCAACATATTATGCCCAAGTTGCCCGGTTAAATGCTGCCCACTAAATTCACCGCCACTGCGGTTCAACATATTTGCTGTAGCATTCCAGTTATATTGAAACTTCCCTAGATAAATCAATTCTGGGTTATACCGCGCGCCCAGTGACTGGGTAGAGGTGAATGTGCTTGTATTATTATTTTCAGTATTATTTGCAGTTAAATTGCCCGTTACACGAAATGCTCGGCTGACATCATAGTTAACCCCACCATAGGCATTCAGCGTTTTACTATCTGAAACAAGGTTGCCATTCTCATTAAGCGAAGCATAATATCTTGCGCCAGCATTGCCATAAACGGGTTTATTCAGTGGCCGCCAGAATGAATTCGAGGTTATTTGCAACTGTCGATTATTATTAACAAAGCTTGTTGTATCATCCGTTGTTTCTACAACACTAGCCATATTTTCTATCGAAAAATATGAGTCCGGTCGATAACTATGCCGTGCAATCGCATTGTTTCTAAGATAATTAATGTTACTGGAACGACGCTGTGCTTTTTCCCTGCTACCATCTAAATTAAACTGATGTCGCTTAATAAGTTTGCCCAGGCTCAGCGTGTATAAGTCACTGGTGTCATCTGCCTGGCCTTCCGTCTTTTGTAGATTGTTGTCATACGTCGCCTGTGCGCGAAATGAACCGTCGCGGCTACGATACTTTTGTGAAAGGCCATAACGTGTATTCGAATAAGGTTTGCTTCCCAGCGCTTCCCCCGTCACCCGGCTATCCTGATTCTCGAAGTGTAGCTGTAGTGGAAATCGACTTTGCGGCAACATCAATAGCTGTGCATCACCTGTTACGATTTCACCACTCGACGTACCATTGATATCCCGATCAAGACGATTATAGGTCAAACCAAGACCCGCATTAACGCGGGCAAACCAAGGTTGCCAGAGAAAACTGTTTCCCTTTAAATTGACCGTTGCCAGTTTACGAACCTGATCTTCACCTTGATCATAATTTTCTACTCGATGTTCGTAACTGACGTCACCCCAATAACGAATTGGAGCCATAGCCAAGTCTGCTCTGGAACTTTCCGCCCCAAAATATAGCATCAAAACAACAATGCTGATTTTGTACTTCTCCGACGACAACAGGCGTTTCATACCAATACCTTGACAACCGGCTTCTTACTAAAACAAACCAGCATCGGAAGCCTGGCATCATTATGTAAATTTTATTTGTTTCCGTTTATCACCGATTTATTAACATCATCCTGATAATATTTAGAATTAATTCGAACTTCGGTTAACTCCCATAAATTTTTAACCAGTTCTTCTTTTGCATGCTCAGCTTGTTCCCTCTGCCATAGGCGTCCAGCTCTGTCCTTTACTTTTTCAAACGAGTTCAGAACGGGAGGCTTCCTGTCTTCCATACGAAATACGACAATTCCTCTTAATACTTCTACCGGCTTCGATGTTTCTCCCGGCTTCATCGTATCAACAATGTCCTGTATTTTTTTTGCCAGCATACCTTTGTGCAGATAACCCAGGTCACCGCCATTTTCAGCACTGGCATCGGCAGAGTGTAACTTTGCCAACTCGGCAAAACTTGCTCCAGTCTGCAAGCTTTGATAAATTTTCCTGCCTTCATCCATAGCGGCATCCCATGCCGCTACGGGTGAAGAGGGCATTACCTGCAAAAGAATAACCGAGACTCTCAACTGTTCAGGTGATGTAAACTTTTCCTGGTTATCATGGTAATACTTGCGGCTATCTTCCAGGCTGGCTGCTGGTCCCTTGCTTAGATCTTCCTCCAGCTGCATTACAATACTCTTCTTTCTTAAATGCGCTTCGAGACGAGGCACAAAGCGTGCCTTATATTCTGGCCATTTGTCACTATCAGCATATTGTTGCGCATATTTTTTTACCGTTGCATCCAGACTGGTCTCCACAAACTTCTTGTCTGGATTGTATTTACGACGTTGTGCTTCCTGAAACATCAGGATATTGGTAATCAGTTCCTTGCCTGTGTCTCTTTGTACCTTTTCCATTTCTCCTTCTGGAATTTTCCCATGATAAAACTTTCCTTTTACCGCATTCTGTAAGGTCTGTTTATACTCATCTACGCCTATAGCCTGTTCGCCCACATAGGCATACACGCTATCATCCATTTTTTCCAGCTTCAGTGCAGCACTGGCATTAGATAGACATAGAACAAATACAAGCACACTGCTTTGTAACAATGCTCTGCCAGAAAATGTAAATAAGAAACAGTTTAGCTGTGTATTCACATTGCACCTTATGTTTTTTGCCCGTTCAAAATGAATTGGCCCATAGTGACTCCCATCACCATGGGCCAAACTACTTCATTTAATTTTCCAGCTTTCTACAATACTGCAGTATTACCGAATACTACTTGGTATGGCAAGCTAGACAGACCGCACTACCCGTATTCGCGATACGCAGGAATGTTGGATTATCGCTGGTATGTGGGTTATGACAACTTGCACATTCCACAAACGGTTCCGTTGCACCCAGATCGGCTCGTGTATAAAGCTGCATATCGGTTTTTTCACGAATACCTGTTGTTCCTGATGTCGTATCTACCCACCATACAGCATTGGTATTAATCGTTGCCTTATATGGGGCAATGAAATCAGGATCGGCCAGCGCACCACCAAAGGAACCATCAGGATCGGTTGAGCTTGCACCACCACCGCCGTACTGAATACCAACCGGATGATCGTTACTCAGATCAGTACCGATATTGACAATACTGGCTGTTGCATAATTAAGCGAGCCAACCGGACTTGCCCCAGCTGCGGGTCCTGTCCAAGTACCGGCAAGCGCCGACCCAGCAGGATCAAAACCACCTGAACCCGGAGCATTAATCATAACATTCATCGCCTGGGTACCATCATGGCAAGACAGGCAGGCAATTGATACGGAACCTACCGGTGCAATTGCACCATCCAGGCTCGTGGTACCCAACGAGTCATACGTGGTGTAGGAACTGGAGTTTGGTAACACCCGATTCCAGAGCGGTACGGAAGCAGAGTTATCTGCACCATGCGGAGTATGGCAGAACACACAAATAGCCTGGGTTCCATCAAAGGTATTCGTGCCTGTTCCCGTGGCACCCAGATTATGACGTGTACTAGAGATAGCAGCATTTGCAACATTGATGGATAAAATGCCCACCACAGTTACCACCGCTGCCAATAAGTTCACACTGTTTAATTGTATTTTCATAGCCCCCTCCGGCCTTATCAAACGTTTCACAGTTAAGCACATTGCTTTGAAGATGATCATGCAACATACCGGCCAAGTTATAAGTAATTGATTTTATTGTTATTAACTACTTAGCAATACCAAATATGGGAATATTTCCCGGTATCAATTCCCGGAATCGGGAATTTCTCCCATGTGCATGCCAGCACGACTCAGGGGTTGTACAAATGATGTTTACTGCGAGATAAATCCCAGTGAAAATACTTATATCGGTACAGGGCATCTTCGCCATGACAGTCACTACAAAGGAAAAATTCGGTATTCTGGTGACGCAGGAAACTGTTCATCGCATCGCCCTCCTGATTCTTACCTGTACCTTTAACCGCCCGGGCCGGATCCCACTGATGGGGATCATGACAGGTAGGACAACTTATCAAACCTGCGTCCACATGTTTGCCATTCGCATCAAATACCGGTGCCAGGATATTAGCTGTCCGTCTACCAAACATTCGTCCCATATTTGAAGAAACCGTTCGCTTCGGGTGTGTTTTTTGCGGCGGAATTTTAGCCTCAGCTATCCCAGCCTGCTGATGGCAACTACGGCACATGGATTCCATTACATCTTCACCCGGCCCTGGCTCGCGCGCCCATAGTCGCTGGGCAATAACCGGAGTATGCACATTGTGGCACTGACCACAAACGCCAGATTGTTCAACCGTCTGATCTTTTTTGTTGCGCGCCTCAGCTGCAGTCACTCGCATATCATGATCGGTCTTCAGAACGGTGGCCTTATCCTGATGGCAGTGCAGACAAAGTTTTGCATCATCTGCGGCGCTAATTCTCAGAAAACTATTGCTCCCCAGACCATCCACATCAGCACGTTTGCCCGCAAGGCTGGCTGAATTATCGGGCTGCCACTGGTGAGGGTTATGACAAGTTGCGCAATCAAGCTCACCCAGCGCCTCATGGCGAGTCCCATCCCAGAGGAAGGTGGGTAAACCCGGCTTCACTTCTTCAGGTAAAATATTCAAATCAACATGTAAGGGGTGCATGTGTTTGCCGGGTAATTTCTCTTTTGCACTCCCCGTCTTGTCATGGCAGGTCTTACACATTTTCTCAACGCCTTCACGACTGCGTCCGGTCTCCTTCGCCCACATGTATGCAGCTTCGCCATTATGTGGAAGATGGCAGGCACTACAGGTGCCATTGTCTGCCGTCGTTCTATCGTAAACATTTTTCTCATCCGGCGCGCTAATGGAAAGATTATGTTTTGAGAGTTCGACGCTAGCATTTTTTCGATGACAGTTGGTACACAGGCGATTATTGCTGTCATGTTCAATCCGCAAGAAACTATTGCTACCATCGCCTTCCAGCGTTGTGGGATCGGGCAATTCACCCGTTATTTTTTTATGTGACCATTTGTGTGGATCATGACAGGTCAGGCAGGTTACATTGCCATCACCCTGGCTGCGCTGACCATTTTCATCGAACAAGGGTAACGGTGTAATGACCGACGAAGTCTTGTTTAGCGGAAGATATTTACTCACCCATTTATTAATTGTCGCCGTAATCCCCACTCGCGAAACTGGAACATCCACCGGATGGGTATAGGTGCCCAGCGTTTTATTATGTCCAGGGCCATCGTCAGTATGGCAACCCAGACAATAGGATGAAACTGTGTCCTGATCCTGTTGAAAATGCCGCGCCCACAGTCGTGGCGTATTTGCATCATGCGGAATATGACAGGCACTACAGGGGCCTGAGTCCGCCACAGTTTTATCGCGAATATTTCGAGTTTCCGCTGCCATAATACCGAGATCATGTTTGCCCCCGGGAATACCTTTCTTATCTGTATGACAGGACATGCAGAGTTGTGACTCATGATTATCACGCACCAGTAATTTTTCAGCTGTGGAACCGTGAACCCGGTGACAGGACTGGCAGATAACGTCCTTGTTTTTACTAAACATGGCACCACGCGTACGCAAGCTTTCTGGAACCTTGGCCAGCTTTTTATTTATCGGGTGATTACCCGATGCGGCACCTTTTTTCCTATTCTCATGACAGATCACGCACATGCTGGAGTTAATATTCAACAAACGCATGAATATCGGCGCGTCTTTCTGATTCCAGTCTACGCCATGTGCGGAATGGCAGGTGCCGCAATAGATCTTGCCATCCTCATTTAATGGAAAGACTTCTTTTCCTTCCACTAACGACATTTTGACATTGGTGCTGGGAATAACGCCGACAGGATGTGAATGCTTGCGATCTTTCCACAAAAAGCGTGAATCCATAACATAGCCATCATGGCAGGAAAAGCACATGCGCTCGGTGCTAACCATATCCTGCTTGCCCGATTTTTCTATCGGCTTGGGATCATAGGCTATCAGCGGCGTCACATCTTTCCGCTTAAATTCATTCAGCCACATCAGATGACAGGTTGCACATTCACGTTTGGCTGAAGGCAGGCGAGCCGCCTGAAGAGATGAAGAATAGAACAGGCAAGACAACAGCAGTAACGATAACAACTGATACCAGAATAATGACGGCCTAACTTTATTCATGATTATTTCTGCAATTGAAATACAGCCACTCGATTTTCCAATACTTCAGCAACATAGAGACGCCCCTGTCGGTCAATCGTGATGCCCGCAGGGGTAACCAGTTTATACTTTGAGTTCCGAGGCTGTAGAACATATTTCAGGCGAGTCCTATTATCATATACCTGAACCACGTCCATGTAGCTGTCTGAGATATAAAAATTTTCATTACTATCTATTGCCACCCCTTTGGGTCTAACCAACTGACCCGGCAACACGCCCCACTCTCCCACCTGAACAGAAAACTTCCCGCCTTTCTCAAACACCTGAACCCGAGTATTCAACACATCAACGACAGCCACGCGTGAATCCGGCAAAACCAGAACCGATCCCGGAAAACGAAATTGCCCCGGATTCAGACCATCCTCCCCCCATTCTCGTAACAGTTTTCCCGCCTGATTGAAAACCATCAATCTGCTGTTACGATTACCACTAACATAGTGTTCCCGGCCATTAGCGGAAACTGCAATATCAATTGGACGTACTGCCTTGCCTCGACTCATCACCTTGAATTGCCGTATAAAACGACCATCACGTTCAAAGATCTGGATTAACCGATTTTCTCTATCAGCAACATACAGCTTGCCCTTGTGAACAGTCAGCCCCACCGGGCTATCAAGTTTCCCCTGCCCATGCCCCTTATTGGCAAAACTATAGGCCAGCTGTCCCTTATGCGTGAAGACCACAATACGGTGATTCGCACCATCTACTACATAGACACCCTTGTCATCCACCGCAACATCCGTTGGCATAGACAAATGGGTTGAACCCGCACCGGTAAGATAGTGCAGGAAAGACATTTTTTGATAGGGAATGGAGGCAGGCGCAGCAGCGCTAGCTGAGTCAGACTCAGCACCTGCAGTATTCAGAAATGATACGGAAATGCAAAAAACAGTGAAAAGAAGCCGGTGATAAATATACACAGCTGTTCTCCAGCCCAGGGACACACCTTATACTGTACTTTAAACGCCCCTGTTTACATACTTATTTTTCACTGTTTGACTCTTTTTTGAATAGATTAGGTAGATGGAATTTTTTATATTTCTTGACCACCCCGATAATATTCAAATTAGTGACATCGAATATTCTCTGGTCTGAAAATCCTAGCTCACGGAAAGGTAAATAACTTTTTTCCTCAGAAGCATGGCAACGATCACAGAAACGTCCTTTGCGCCTGACCAGTTTGTGAATACGTTTTTTCATTGCTTCCTTATCAATATCCGAAAGCTGATCTTTAATCTGTAAAAATTCCTGCACTTCCGGCTTATCCTCAATCGCTTCCATCAGCGTTCGGCCATTCTCGGTCTCTGCATACACTACGATCTTGGAAAAATAATCATCCGTATTGACAAGAAAGCCAGTATCAGGATTAAGGCTGGTACCAAAATGCGGCCCCTTGACCTCAATGCCGCTATAGTTCAACCAAGCAAAACTATATTTGTCTTCCGGAATTTTATCTTCATTGGTATGGCAGGTCATACAACCAACAAACTGAGTATGCATATTAAGCAGGGTACGAATCATGCGTGTCTTTGAATGAGGGTAGTCACCATGACAATAAAAGCAGGCCTGCTTTTTTCCCTGATTGACAACATCGTTAGCCCGCACATTATGAAAATGGCGCATTTCTTCAGAAAAACGATGTTCCTTGAGCGTCTGTAATAATTCCAGTTTTTCTTCTTCTTTAAAAAACCCCAGCTTCTCACCAAAGGCAACCGAAATTTCAAACAGCAAACTCAAAATAACGATTGCCAGAATAAAGGTCGTCAGGAAACTTAATCCTGGGTGCTCTCGCCGCAAACCAGAAATGCTAAAAGGATCGTTATGGAAGGCTCCAGGTATTTTTGCCTTGTGATCAATCATTACCAGGATCGCAATCCCCAGTAACATAAATAACAAAACAGAAATAACAATAAAGACTGTTAAGATATCTACTGATTCATGCATAACGTAAACTCGAATTAACCACTAAAATATTCACTTAGATATAACCAGATGGTAAACAATCCAAACAAAGTCCATAAAAAAACCATAAACAGCGCACTATAAGCAATTAACTTATGATGCCATTTTAGTGTCTGCATCATGGCGACACACCGTCCTCAACTAAATCACCCGTAGCGTCATCATTACTATTTTCATCCAGCTCACGCGCATCCAGCAGATCGATCAGGTAATCCCGTTCTTCTGGCAACTCAACCAGATTACGAAGGTATTCAAGAAAATGTTCTTCTATCTGATGTTCGCGGGTAATTTTTCCCGTCAGGAATGTCCACTGCATGGGAAAGCGTCCCGGTGCAAGATGCACGTTGTACCAATGCCAGAAGGCGATAACCAGCAATGCCAGCAGGGCTTCGTGTGGATGTGAGAGACGCATCATTTCCTGAAAGTGTGAGGCAATACTAATGGGCAAAATAGCTGCCCAGAACTCTGGGAACAAAAAAGAAGATCCAGAAACAATCATCACAACATTGCCAAACGCAGCTGCAAAATAATGAATCTTCTGCTTATACATAAACTTGTCCATCTCAGGACGTACTTTTCTGGCACCGCTGAAATACAACATATCATTCTTGAAGTCACGCAGATCTTTAAAGCTCGGTAAAATAGTTCGGCGAATATCAAACTTACCTTTTAATATCTGCGACATGGGCCCCAGGGTAATGGTGAAAACATGGTAAACCATACTGAACACCATAACGCTGGCTATCGTGCGGTGAATGATACGCGACACCTCAACCCCACCAATCATCGCATTCAGTGGCGCAGCCCAGAAGTGATCAATGAACGCAATAGGCAGCCCCGTAAACGCAAGCGTCAGGAAAGTAACAAAGGTCAACATATGTTGAATGCGAATATGAATCGAATACCGTGGTAAATCGCCAATAGGATTTGAAACAACGTTTTTGTATAACAATACTCGGTCGTCAGGCATCGCCGCGATGATGCCTTCAACATCATCACGTTCCAGGTTGTCAAGCTTGTTTAACTCCATCGATGTTTCAAGCACACTTCGCGCTTCTGCCGATAGTTTCATTATCAATTACCTATAACTAAAAATTATCTTAACATTACCTAGACTTTTCTATCACGCCCACGCTTGGAACGACGCCACCAGGATGAGCCTTTCTTAATTTTCCAGATAACTCCATCGCGTCTGCGACCAATCGTTTCGAACAACGCCATGCCCACCAGTAAAGCCAGCACCACATCACCCACCCAGGCATAAACAACCTCGGCATAGTGGCGGAAAGGGTTGTCATCTTTATGACTGGTCGGGTGAGGATCAAGAGCAGCATAATTTTTATCTGCATAGGTATGACAGCGCTGACAGGTCTTTAACTTGCGCTCCGGACTAACAGGTGAAACGGGATCGCGCGATGGGCGGATAAAATGAACCGACATATAATAGTTTTCATAATCCGCATGACAATCCAGACAGTTCGCCGCTTTTTTGAAACCATAGCGGGTTACTTTTCCATGGAAACTTTCATCATACGATTCAACTGCGTAAGGGTATTTACGTCCCAGCTCTCGGCCTTCCGATTTGGCTGCCTTCATATGACGATCAACCAGCCGCTTGTCGCCATGGCAATTAGAACAAAGGGCAACAATTTCTTCTGATGATCGTTTAACTTCACGTATTCGACGACTGGTATGTTTATACCAGTTGGTTACAAACTTGCTATCTTCATGGCATACCACACAACGATCAACAATACGCTTTGGAGGCTCATCTTCATCGGGGTTATAGATAGGATTGGTATGACAGGTAACGCAATAGGGTTTATCTCGATCATGCCCTACTGCTGCCTTCTTTCGCCCATGCGTACTTTTAATGTACTGGTCATAGATCGGCTTGTGACTAAAGTTTTTCCCGGTTGCAGGATTCTTGATCGAATGACATTCTGAATCGCATTTCACACCTTCTTTCACCTCACGGTGTGGAAGTTGCTTTATATAATTATGACAGTCGGTACAGGGAACATTGCGATGAACGGTTTTACTGAAAATATGAGGAATAACGTAGTAATGACGTTGGGTACCATCCTCGGTAATACGCCCCATCTTGGGATACTTGTGACAAAGCAGGCAACCCTCGTCATCTTCAAATCCTTCAATCGCCTCGCTAACATGACTATAGCCAAGTCCGACCAGGATCAAGAATATAAATAATTTTAACCGCTTGTACATTACTCCCTCTCCCCCGAGAGATCGCTCTGAATAACAGAGCGTTACATTACTTGATTTTATAAGCACCGATATTAGCATATTAAAAAATACGAATACTTGCGATAGATCAGTTCAAAAGTTAAAAGTTATGTGACACCTACTTAAGGTTAGTCGTTTTAGTTTATAAATCATGGCAATTTTCGCACATCGGGCTAGAACGCAAACGTTTAGGTTGATCCGCGCCTTTTGCAGCCTGTGCATTTTTAAGCACGCCACGTTCATGTGGATTATGACAGGTTGCACAATAAATCTGACCATTATCATCCTGCAGTGGCAATATCAAACTATTTATTTTTTCCATTTTCAGCATATGCTGGCGGATCCCGGCTGAGGGTTTGACCAGATGCTTCGGCCCACCTTTATCCATAAAAGCAAAATTCCCACCCGGATGAGGCGTCCAACGATGACAGTTAAGACATAGTGCGGAGTAATCAGTTTGAACCTGTAACTCAGTATCAACTGCCGAACCATCCTCCAGTTCTTTAGGAATACGCATATGGCAAATCAAACATTTTTCAACCAGGATTTCACCGGATTCAGATATTTGATCATGTGAGTTCAAACGTTGATAGGCCTTTCGATCATGGCATTGATAACAAAGCTCCGTACGCGCTCGATACGGGCCACCACGAAGAAACTGTGGATTGATTTTTTCATCGACAAACCGTGTTTCAATACACTGCGCGACAATATCATGGCAGGTGGAACAACGAAGTGATTTTTCTGTTTTATTCTTCTGTAGCAGTGTTTTGCTAAAATCTTTCGGCATGCGTGCAACCATAGTTTCAGGTACGGCTGTGGCTAATGGATGCATATGCGTATTATCAGCTAGAACCTTATGACAATTATTGCAGGTTGCATTGACACCTTTGCTACCTAAATGAAGATTTTTCCTGCTCGCTTTAGTCTTGTGACAGGCTATACAGGCATTTAGATTCCAGTGCGGATTAGGAATATTCTGTTTTTCAATTTTACCCTGTTGCACCCAGGCTTTTATTTTCCCAACATCGGAAAAGGAAATAACACTTCCTGCCGCCAGCAACGTCGATCCCATCCCACATTGAAAAAAAAGAAACAGAAATATGAAGCCCCATCGTAACTTCGATGCAGGCAATACAAGGCATATTAAACCAGCGTGCGGCACAGGAAACCTATGTTTAAATAAACAATGTTATTAGCTGTTCGGTTTAGCTTCTTCAGGCGTATTCTTTTGCGCTGGGCTACCTTCAGGTTCGTCAGCGGCTTCAGTGCCCGTCATCAATGACGTCGGCTTGAAGACTTCAACCTTACGGAAAAACTGATCGACAACATAAACTCTTCCGTCTTCATCGGTATCGACTCCCGACGGCAACATATATCTTGCAGGTTTATCCGCTGAGCCTCGACTGCCAAGAAACATTAACAGCTTCCCGTCTGGAGAAAACAGTTGAACGTTGCCAAAGGCAGTATCAACCACATATACATTGCCCTGACGATCAACCGTTATGCCTTTTGGTCGAGAAAACTGCCCGGTACGCCGACCAACGTCACCAAATTTGCGAATGAATTTTCCATCGGCATCAAAAACCTGCACTCTGAAATTACCTCCATCGACGACATAGAGTTGATTGTTATACGGGCTGAGTACGGCATCACGCGGTAAATTAAACTCGCCATCTTCGCTACCCCGGGTACCGATATCAAACAGATGCTTGCCGTTAGTGGCATCAAAAACACGTACCCGGTGATTCTGGCTTTCCACCCCACCCGTATCCACTACATAGACACGTTTGCCTTCAGGATCAACCGCCACACCTGATGGCCGATTAAAATAATCTTTACCGCCCAGCACACGTATGTACTTGCCATCACGATCATAAATGGTTACGCGTTTGGAGGTGCCATCACAGACATAAAGATTGCCTGCGGCATCCTGCGCCAAACCTAGCGGCATATACAAACGCCCGGGCTCCTCACGCCCTATCTCAAAATATTTACCGGTTCCGACTGGATCCATCACCATCACCACGCGCCGCACCGTATCACCAATAAAGATGCGCCCCTTGTCAACGCTGATGTCGAAGGGTTTGGCAAAACCTTCCCCATGGCGTTGCTCACCGGTAGCAAAGCGCCGGAAAGCATTGGTTGAATCTTCTGTAACCACATCGATGCTGCTACGAATAACCCGTTCATAGATAAAGCGAGGTTTTTCTGGCGGCAGAGGAAAAACTGGAATTACAACGTCTTCGTCAACCTTGTCCGAGGAAGCGGTACAGGCATTGAGGAGCAGAACAAATCCAGCCAGCAAAATAACATAGATGTTCTGTCGGTTTTCACCCATCTTAATATCAAACTCCATTGGTCAACTTATAGTTGTATAGATGATAGTTTTTGTAGCTGAGACATTAGCATGTTTTTAACTAACACGGCAGTTTTTGTCCCTGCACACATAACATAGCCTAAACCTTGCCAGCAATTTTAATGCCATTAAATGATGTTCATGCTCAGCGTTGAACAATGCACTTTTTATCAAAGTTTATTCGAATGCATAAACTAAAAACACTATCAAAATTGCTTTTCAGAAAAAGATTCGTCAAAGTAGGCTATCCTCAATTTTCATTGACCGTAATTTTAGCCAGAGTCCGCGATGCCCCTATACGATAAAAACACTTACCTGCTCAGCAGCCTGATAATTGCCTGTAGCCTGTTACTCAGCGCCACCAGCCAGGCTGAAACCACCATCAAACCGGGACTCATATACCACAACTACTGCTCAGTCTGTCATGGCGATAAAGGCGATGGTAAATCTCATGCCGAATCCAGCATGTTACCGCCCCCAAAGGACTTCACGTTACAACAAACTGCACGTGGCCTGACTCGTGAACGGATGATCTACTCCATTAGTAAAGGCCTGCCCGGTACTGCAATGGTAGGCTGGGACAAGCAATTGAGTAAAAAAGAAATCGAGGCCGTCACCGACTATATCCGCGAAATTTTCATGCCTGCGGTTGGCGCGGGCGATGTTAGCCGAGGCAAAAAACTCTACACCCATACCTGCTCAGTCTGCCACGGTGACGATGGCCGTAGTGCAAAGTGGGGCAGCAATCTACTCAGTTCCCGGCCACGCAACTTCACGACAGATGAATCTCGTCAGCAGCTCAGTCGTGAACGTATGATTAACTCGGTTACCCACGGCGTCAAAGACAGTCCCATGACCGCCTTTAGCAGCCAGCTCAGCAACGACGAAATTGCCGATGTGGTCGACTACATCCGTAGCGCCTTCATGCGATCTGATCTGGCCTCCGGGATCTCGGGGACGCGCGCGCACGGTAAGTCATCAACTGTCGATAAGACAAAAAACAAGTCAAAATTCTCGGATATGGGAGTCGTCAACCGCCGTCTGTTGCCCAAAAATGAGAATACTCCCCAACTGCAAACAGCCGATATGAACGCCACACTCCCCAGTAATCTGAAAGGAAATATCAAAACCGGCCATGCCATGTATCTGCAAAACTGTGTGCAATGCCATGGCATTAAGGGGGATGGTGAAGGCCCACGCGCCTATTTCATTTTCCCTCGCCCGCGTAATTTCAAGCGTGATAACTCCCGCAAACGTTTCAATCGCCCGGCACTTTACCAGTCCATTGCCAAAGGCAAGCTCGGCACCGAAATGCCCGCCTGGGACACGGTACTCACCCCTCA
Source organism: uncultured Thiohalophilus sp. (assembly GCA_964539595.1). Taxonomy (GTDB): domain Bacteria; phylum Pseudomonadota; class Gammaproteobacteria; order UBA6429; family Thiohalophilaceae; genus JAADGZ01. Next base: position 35,542 of record CAZIJT010000011.1, read on the forward strand.
GCAAATTGCAGATATCAGTGAATATGTCTTCCAGAGCTTTATTCATGTCGATAGCCACAATCAGGCAACGACAAAATAATCTATTGGTTTATCCTAGTGCTCCGCTTC
>CAZIJT010000012.1:0-20811 GCA_964539595.1 uncultured Thiohalophilus sp.
CCTTAGGTATTCCCACAAAATATTATTTAAAATTCAAAAGACACGAAGAATAATTCGTAGAATCAGGCTAGCGGTTTAAGATTCCTTTGCTGTCATCGAGGCTATGTTTTCAGCTCTTGTTGAATCAGCCAGTCGGCAATATCCACGCGCTCATCAGGCCTGCTTTTCACAGGCAGGGTATGGATGCTAGCTCGACTTGAGTTGATAATGGGGTCGTCTTTAGGTGGCGGCTCGATAGAAAGGATTTCAAGGCCTTCCGGTGTTACATTCTGGACGCTATGGTTGGCGCTAACACAGGCCAGCTCTTCTAGCCCATCAAGGGCATCACGCATGCGCATTTCCAGCGCGTGATCAGGTGAACAGGATTGTAATTTTGGTAACGCCATTGCTTGAAATCCGAGCCTTTAGGTTTATCTCGGAACTCTTAGCGTACGCAGATCTGTTTTTTATAGGCCTGATCAGAAAAAATAATTGGATTGAGTCAGGCTCGAATAGAGGCCGGAATATGGGGTTTGATGGTCTGTAGCATGGCTTTGAAAATTTTTGGATTTCCGGCAACCACATGGCCAGTTTCCAGGTGGTTCGGATTGCCTGAGATACCGCCAACAATGCCACCCGCTTCCTCAATTAGCAATACGCCTGCGGCAATATCCCAGATATTCAGATCCAGTTCCCAGAAGCCATCCAGCCGTCCGGCAGCTACATAGGCCAGATCCAGTGCGGCAGAACCGGCACGGCGAATGCCAGCGCTGCCGGGGATCAGGGCTTTCATCATTTCGAAATAGGCGTCAGACATCTCGCCCATTTGTGAGGCTTTGTAGGGGATGCCGGTGCCGAGCAGAGCGCCGTTTAGATCTTTGCGTTTAGTAACGCGCATGCGCCGACCATTAAGCTGGGCTCCTTCGCCTCGACTGGCGCTGAACAGTTCCTGACGCATGGGATCATAAACTACGGCCTGGCTGAGTCGGCCTTTATGGCGTAGGGCAATGGAAACTGAAAACTGGGGAAAACCGTAAAGGAAATTGGTGGTGCCATCCAGTGGGTCGATAATCCACTGGTATTCTTCGTTACCCTCGGTCAGGCCGCTTTCTTCGGCAAGAATAGAATGATCTGGGTAAGCCTTGTGGATGATATAAATGATCTCCTGTTCGGCCATTTTATCTACTTCACTGACAAAATCATTTTGTGATTTTTCAGTAATGGTCAGATGATCAATTTTATCGGTGTGACGGGCAATGACATCACCGGCCTTGCGGGCGGCGCGGATAGCAATATTGAGCATGGGATGCACGGCTAAGTTCCTCTAGTTTCGGTCGTTCTAACGGGTGTTTCAGTTCTGCGTTGAGCCGGTTTGGTGTACACTTCGCTCGCTGTGCGTCAGCGCATAGGCGGCAATACAGGTTATTTTAAAAGAGCGATTTGGCTGTGATAACACAGGGTCGCGTATTCTAACAGGAGCCGTGGCTTCTGAGCGAAAAAATCTATTGTAGCTACGGTTTCAAGCGTACATGTACGGCTGAAGCCGTACCTACAATAGACAGGACACCTCTATATAATGGTAAGTGAAGTCGATCTTTCCCGGGTACGGGTAGTGTTAATGCAAACTAGCCATCCCGGCAATATCGGGGCGGTGGCGCGGGCGATGAAAAATATGGGCTTGAGCCAGCTTTATCTGGTTAAGCCCGATCTGTTCCCGCATTCTATGGCCACCTCGCGCGCCTCGGGTGCAGATGATCTTTTGGCCTCAGCGGTGGTGGTCGAGACACTGGATGAAGCACTGGCTGAGTGTCGTTTCGTAGTGGGTGCAAGTGCTCGTTTACGTTCTATCTCATGGCCGCTACATAACCCAAGAGAATGTGCTGAGCGCATGCTTCAAGTCAGTGAAGAGGGCGATGTGGCCCTGCTGATGGGGCGAGAACAGTCCGGTTTAAGCAATGAAGAGCTGGAGCGCTGCAATTATCTGGTGAATATCCCGGCTAACCCGGATTATTCATCCCTGAATCTGGCAGCAGCCACCCAGGTGCTGGCCTACGAATTGCGGATGGCGGCGCTTTCACGGATTGAAACCAAAAAAGTGTTGAGCAAGAAAGATTATCCTCTGGCGACGGCTGCCGATGTGGAAGGTTTGTACCAACATTTTGAAGTGGCGCTGACCGATATCAAGTTTCTCAATCCGGCCAGCCCGCGTAAATTGATGCGCCGTCTACGCCGTCTGTTCAACCGGGCACAACTGGATGAAATGGAAGTCAATATTTTGCGCGGTATTCTCTCCGCCGCACAGGGGCAGAAATACCACTATGACAATGATGACAAATCATAAGACGACTGGCTGAGTTCGGTTGGGACAGATACAATAAGCACCATGTTTAGTCGAATAAAAGAAGATATCCACTGCGTCTTTGACCGCGATCCAGCCGCGCGTAACAGCTTTGAAGTGTTGACCGCCTACCCGGGCGTGCATGCGGTGATCATGCATCGCTTTACCCATCGCCTGTCGAACCTGGGGCTGAAATGGCTGGCGCGGATATTGTCACACTTTGCCCGCTGGATGACCGGGATTGAAATCCATCCTAGCGCCACTATTGGCCGACGTTTTTTTATCGATCATGGTATGGGTGTGGTGATTGGTGAGACCGCTGAGATTGGCGATGATTGCACGTTGTATCACGGCGTGACGCTGGGCGGCACCAGCTGGGACAAGGGTAAACGTCATCCTACTTTAGGTGATGATGTGGTGGTGGGCGCGGGTGCCAAGGTATTAGGGCCGATTTATTTGGGCGAGGGTGTGCGTGTCGGCTGCAATGCGGTGGTGGTCAAAGATGTACCCGAAGGCGCGACCGTGGTGGGCATTCCGGGACGCATCGTGATGCCTAAAACTGATCGCAGCAGCAAAGACGACAAACGCCACGCTTTCGCCAAGAAAATTGGTTTTGATGCCTACGGCACCCGTGACGACATGCCCGATCCGGTGGCCAATGCCATCGACTGCATGCTGGATCATATTCATGCGATGGACGGACAAATGCAAAAGATGTGCAAACGTCTGAAGTGCATGGATATGGATCCGGATGAACTGGATCTCCCCGATCTGGGTGCTTGTGAAATCAACCTACCGGCAAAAAATACGCCAGAAGACGAAACCAAAAAGAAGGAATAAACCGGGCTGGAGGGGGGAGGCTGGTGAATAAATATGCGTAAATACTTGACTAAAATACTCAGTCTTGTTATCTTTGATACCCTTGAGTATTTAATAGTTTACTAATTTATATAGGAAAATACAATGAGGCTAACAACAAAAGGTCGATATGCGGTAACTGCCATGCTTGATTTAGCGCTTCATTTCAAAGAAGGGCCGATCACACTGTCAGATATTTCTCAACGTCAGGGCATTTCTCTGTCCTATCTTGAACAGTTGTTTTCCCGTCTACGCAAGCAGGGACTCGTCGATAGTACCCGTGGACCAGGTGGGGGTTATCGCCTCAGCCGTGCCGCGCATGAGATTCCTGTAGCGGATGTTATTACTGCGGTGGATGAGAAAGTTGAGACTACTCGCTGTGGCGGTTTGTCCAATTGTCAGGATGACCATCAGTGTTTGACGCATGAGTTATGGACTGATCTTAGCAGTCAGATTCATAATTTTTTGATGGGCATTAGCCTTGGCCAGCTAGTTGAAAATCAGGGCGTACAGGAAGTAGCCGCGCGTCAGGAGCAGGATCATAAAGACGGTAGTAGTAGTGCCAAAGTGGCGGTAGAAGTGTCCGCCTCAAGCAACGCCTGAGTTTACGGCAGCTGTTCGGTTCAGGATTGAATGGGAGCAGCAGACAATGGCAGGGAATAGCCTCAACCTTGTTTTGGAGAAAATGCCCGGATGAAAACACCGATTTATTTTGACTATTCTGCGACAACGCCGGTTGATCCGCGTGTGGCGGAAAAAATGTGCGGTTGCTTAACAACAGAAGGCACATTCGGAAATCCGGCTTCTCGCTCACATCAGTTTGGCTGGGAAGCGGATGTTGCAGTTGAGCAAGCGCGCAAAGATGTTGCGGCGCTGGTCAATGCCGATCCTCGCGAAATTGTCTGGACGTCCGGTGCCACTGAGTCAGACAACCTGGCTATTAAAGGTGTGGCACATTTTTACCAGAAAAAAGGCAAACACATTATTACCAGCAAGACCGAGCACAAGGCTGTGCTGGATAGCTGTCGTCAGCTTGAGCGTGAAGGTTTTGAAGTGACCTATCTGGCTCCAGAGGCTAATGGCCTGATCGATCTGGATAAGCTTAAAGCCGCGTTCCGCGACGATACGATTCTTGTTTCGATCATGCATGTAAACAATGAAATCGGCGTGATTCAGGACATCAAAGCTATTGGCGAGCTGACCCGCGAACATAAAATCATATTCCACGTCGATGCCGCGCAAAGCGCTGGCAAGACGCCAATCGACTTGCAGGATGCGAAGGTCGATCTCATGTCTTTCTCCGCACATAAAATTTATGGCCCCAAAGGCATCGGTGCATTATATGTACGGCGTAAACCCCGTGTTCGTCTGGAAGCACAGATGCATGGTGGCGGCCATGAACGCGGTATGCGTTCAGGCACGCTGGCCACGCATCAGATTGTCGGCATGGGCGAAGCCTTTCGTCTGGCTGGTGAGGAAATGGCCGCAGACAACGAACGCATACGCATGTTGCGTGATCGTTTATTGGCAGGCTTCAAGGATATTGAAGAAGTTTATATCAATGGTGATATGGATCATCGCGTGCCGCATAACCTTAATATAAGTTTTAATTTTGTCGAAGGTGAATCGCTGATCATGGCGCTTAAAGATCTGGCTGTGTCATCAGGCTCAGCATGCACATCTGCGAGTCTCGAACCTTCCTATGTACTCCGTGCATTAGGACGTAATGACGAACTAGCACATAGCTCGCTACGTTTTTCTATGGGTCGTTTCACTACGGAAGAAGAAATTGATTTTGCGATTGAAAAAATCAAGGCCAACATCGACAAGCTGCGTGATCTATCCCCTTTGTGGGAAATGTTCAAGGATGGCATTGATCTGAATTCAATTGAATGGGCTGCACATTAGTCGTCCGCCTGTAAAATTTCAACGAGGTAAATAAACATGGCTTACAGTGATAAAGTTATCGACCATTACGAAAACCCGCGCAATGTTGGCAACATGGATAAGGATGACAGCAATGTAGGTACTGGTATGGTCGGCGCGCCAGCCTGTGGTGATGTGATGCGTCTGCAAATTAAAGTTAACGACGACGGCGTGATTGAAGATGCAAAATTTAAAACCTATGGTTGTGGTTCGGCGATTGCTTCCAGCTCGTTGTTAACCGAATGGGTCAAGGGTAAATCACTGGATGAAGCCGCACAGATCAAAAATACTGAGATTGCTGAAGAACTGGAATTGCCACCAGTAAAAATCCATTGTTCAGTGTTAGCTGAAGATGCGATTAAAGCGGCTATTGATGATTACAAAGGTAAAAAATAAGAGTCCGTATTTATGTCTATCACGATGACCGACAGTGCCGCCGAACGGGTGCAATCTTTTTTAGACAGTCGAGGCAGCGGTGTTGGCTTGCGCCTGGGTGTTAAGACATCAGGTTGCTCGGGTATGGCCTATGTGCTGGAGTTTGTTGATGAGATTGATGATCAGGATCAAGTGTTTGAATCTCACGGCGTAAAAATTATCGTTGATCCGAAAAGTCTGCTGTATATTGACGGCACCGAACTGGATTACGGTAAAGAAGGCTTAAATGAAGGCTTCAAGTTCAACAATCCTAACGTCAAGGATCAATGCGGCTGTGGTGAAAGTTTTACAATCTAATTATCAGGATGAGGTATGAGGGACATCCTGAGTCAGAATTATTATTCACTGTTTGACCTGCCTGTTTCATTTACGCTTAAACTGAATGAACTGGAAAGCCGCTATCGGGATTTACAACGCGTTCTACATCCTGATCGTTATGCCAGCGCCAGTGATCAGGAACGGCGCATTTCGGTACAACAGACAGCACACTTAAACGAAGCCTTTCATACCCTGCGCGATATTCCACGCCGTGCCCGTTACCTGCTTGAATTAAAAGGGATCGGCTTTGATGATGAAAAAGATACCCATTTTGACGGTGTCTTTTTGATGCAACAAATGGAATTGCGTGAGGAACTTGAAGCAATTACCCAGGCAACTGATCCACTCGATAAGATTTCAAAATTTCTAGCTGAACTTGAACAACACCGGCAAGCGATGTACGCAGAACTGGAATCATTATTTGCTGATGAAAACCCGGATAACATGGAGACGGCTAAACAGTCGGTACAGAAAATTCGTTTTTTAAATCGTTTGCAACAGGAAGCCGAAGAGCGGGAAGAAGATCTTCTGGCAGGTATTTGAATCTCTACGGGTTTAATTCCCCGCTGTTTGCCGTGAAGCAACATCGTAGGTGCGGCTTCTACCCTGCGGGCACAGGTGAGCCGCAGATGTTCGCCTGAAGGCGAACCTACCACTCATACCCCGTCAGTTTGCTGCGGGAAAGTTTATTTTTTTACGTGTTTAATTTGAAATTCGGAACCGAACATGGCTCTTTTACAAATCAGTGAACCCGGACAAAGCACCGCACCGCATCAGCATCGACTGGCAGCAGGCATTGATCTGGGGACGACAAATTCGCTGGTTGCAACCGTGCGCAGCACACAGGCAGAAACCCTGCCTGATACCGAAGGCCGTCATCTATTACCCTCTGTTGTGCATTATAAAAAAGAAGGCATCACGGTGGGGTATGCGGCAAAACAACGTGCGGTAAGTGATCCTTTGAACGTGATTGCCTCAGTTAAACGATTCATGGGGCGGGGTCTGGAAGATATTCGCCACCTGGGTGGTCGGCTACCGTATGAATTTGTAAATACAGATTCGGCGGTGCCGAGGATTCGCACCGTGGCGGGTGATAAAAGTCCGCTTGAAGTTTCCAGCGATATTTTACAGGCCTTGAAACAACGTGCTGAAGAATCGCTGGGCGGTGAGCTGACCGGTGTGGTGATTACCGTTCCGGCTTATTTTGATGATGCTCAACGTCAGGCCACCCGTGATGCAGGCAAACTTGCAGGACTAAAGGTCTTGCGTTTGCTCAACGAACCCACTGCGGCGGCGGTTGCCTATGGTCTGGATAAAGCCAATGATGGTGTCATAGCGGTTTATGATTTAGGTGGCGGCACCTTCGACATTTCCATTTTACGTTTGAATAAAGGTGTCTTTGAAGTGTTGGCCACCGGTGGCGATAGCGCGTTGGGAGGGGATGATTTTGATCGGCTGCTAGCGCAGTGGATCATGCAACAGGCCGGGATTGGTGATGATGCCGAACATGCTCAGTTACGTCGTCTGCTGCGTGATGCCTGTGCAGCCAAGGAAATACTGACCCATAATGCGCAGGCTGAACTGGATATTGAACTGGAAAATGGTGAGCACTGGCAGGGAAGCATCAGCCTCGAGCAGTTCAACAAGCTGGTGGCAACGCTGGTGCAAAAATCAATCATCCCCTGTCGTCGTGCGTTACGTGATGCGGGTGTTACTGCCGAGCAGGTACAGGCGGTAGTGATGGTGGGAGGATCGACTCGAGTGCCGCTGGTACGTGAAAAGGTCGCAGATTTTTTTGGCCGCGAACCCTTGACCGATATTGATGCTGATACCGTGGTCGCCATTGGTGCGGCAATTCAGGCTGATATTCTTGCAGGCAACAAACCAGATAGCGAAATGTTGCTACTCGATGTGAACCCACTTTCGTTGGGACTGGAAACCATGGGCGGTCTGGTAGAAAAAGTGATTCCCCGCAATACCACTATTCCAGTCGCGCGTGCGCAGGATTTTACCACCTTCAAAGACGGTCAAACTGCGATGTCCATTCATGTATTACAGGGTGAGCGGGAACTGGTCAGCGATTGCCGCTCACTGGGGCGTTTTACCTTACATGGCATTCCGCCGATGGTGGCCGGTGCCGCACGTATTCGGGTCAGCTTTCAGGTGGATGCTGATGGGCTGTTATCCGTTAGTGCAAAAGAAGAAACCAGCGGTGTGGAAAGTGGTATTGAAGTTAAACCTTCCTATGGCCTCACCGATAATGAAATTGAAACTATGCTGCGTGATTCTATGGAACATGCGGCTGATGATGTGGCCGCACGTAAGTTACGAGAGCAACAGGTAGAAGCCGAACGGGTACTGGAAGCGCTGGCAGCGGCACTGGCTGATGATGGTTCGTTGCTGGATAAAGCCGAGCGTGAAGTGATTGATGTGGCGGCCAGTAATCTACAACTTGCGCTCGATGAGAGTGGTGCTGCGCTGATTAAAAAATCAATGGCTGAACTGGATCGCGCCTCGACTAATTTTGTCGCTAGACGGATGAACGGTAGCATTAAAAAAGCACTGTCCGGCCACAGTGTGGAAGACTTTGATTAACAAGACTGAAAAAAACTATGACTAAACTAATATTTTTACCCCATGAAGAACTCTGTCCCGATGGTGCCATGTTTGAGGTGGAACCGGGAGTGACTATCTGTGATGCGGCATTGAAGAACGGCATCGAAATTGAACATGCCTGTGAAAAATCCTGCGCCTGCACTACCTGCCATATTTATATTCGAGAAGGTTTTGATGAACTCACCGAGTCCACCGAAGAAGAAGACGATCTGCTGGACAAAGCCTGGGGTCTGGAGCCGGATTCACGCCTGAGTTGTCAGGCCTTAGTGGGCGACACCGATTTAATTATTGAGATTCCAAAATATACCATCAACATGGTTTCGGAAAATCATTAGGAGGTATGCATGTCATTGAAATGGACTGATACGTTGGATATTGCCATTGAACTAGACGAGCGACACGCCGATGTTGATCCCCGGTATCTGCGTTTTACTGATTTACATAGCTGGGTTTGTAAGCTGGAAGATTTTGATGATGATCCAGAAAAATCCGGTGAACGCATTCTCGAAGCGATTCAGATGGCCTGGATTGACGAGAAAGATTGAGCGGGATCAACTCTCTTGAAAATCACCTCGCTGAGTGATCTGGAGTATGTCGAAGTTTCACATAATCCATTAATCAAAAAACGGATCATGCTGGCTAATGGTGAGTTTCCAAATATTGTTAATTTTTCTCAGGCCGTTTTTCCTGTAGGAGAAATAGCGGGCGCACATAAACATGATGACATGAATGAGATATTTTTCGTGCATTCAGGAATCGGTGTGATCAATATTGATGGCGTTAACTATCCTCTTGAAGAGGGAGTCTGTGCTGCCGTCGAAGCAGGTGAAGTCCATAAAATACAAAATACAGGCACAGAAAATTTAGTGCTGAACTATTTTGCAATCAAGTTAGGTTAAGGGAAATCTAATTAATCTCCGTTGGCTATAATTCTTCGTAGCTTGTTGCTGCGAAAATTTATTGTAGGTTCGGCTTCAGCCGTACCAGTACGGCTGAAGCCGAACCTACAACGGATACCCTGTCCGCTTGCGGTGGGGAGATTTATTTTTAGGCATGTTGCAAAAAAAAACCGCATCGCTGCGGTTTTTTTTCAGATAGCCTGAGGGGTTAAAGCTTGTCGGCTTCTTCAGCTAGATAACTGGCAACACCATCCGGTGTGGCCTGCATGCCTTTGTCACCCTCTTTCCAGCCAGCCGGGCAAACTTCGCCGTGCTCTTCGGTGAATTGCAGAGCATCGATCATACGCAGCATTTCATCAATATTCCGGCCTAAAGGCAGATCGTTGACAACCTGATGGCGAACCAGACCGTTCTTGTCAATTAGAAACGAGCCACGGAAAGCGACGCCGGCTTCAGGATGTTCGACATCATAGGCCTGACAGATGCTATGTGTGATGTCAGCAATCAGTGGGTATTTAACCGGGCCAATACCACCATCATTAATAGCGGTGTTGCGCCAGGCATTGTGGGTGAACTGAGAATCAATAGAAACCCCAATAACCTCGACGCCACGCTTGCTGAATTCGCCCAGGCGGTGATCGAATGCAATCAGTTCAGAGGGACAAACAAACGTAAAATCAAGAGGATAGAAGAAAATAACGGTATATTTCCCTTTTGTTTCTTTTTTGAAATTGTAGTTATCAACAATTTCGCCGTTGCCGAGTACGGCAGCAGCGGTGAAATCCGGGGCTTCACGACCGACTAATACACCCATAAAATGCTCCTTTAATTTATAATGAGTCTAAGACATAAGATGCGCGCATTTTAAGGTCTGCGCAGCTGAGTATCAAGCCTGTATTAAGTGGGGTGAAGTTAGATTAATTCAAGTGCTGGCAGTAAAACAGCAGCCCTGTCCAAATCAGCTTGCCAGTAAACGTGTTTAGCCGGGTGCATAGAATGGGGCAGGCTAAGCGTATTATAATTGCCTGAAATCCTGACACAGGATAGAATCCGCCTTTACCTGAATTACCGGCTAAGCCTGTGTTTTCACAAATATTTTGTACCGCCCTCCGACTGCCCAATGGCTGGAATTGAGTTTTGACCACGCACGAAAAAATAAACTTGCTGGACTTTGATTTACCGGCTTTGCAGGCCTGGTTTGCTGAGCAGGGTGAAAAACCGTTCCGTGCCACCCAGGTGATGAAGTGGATCTACCAGTTTGGCGTGGATGATTTCGAGGCGATGAGTAATCTGGGCAAGGCACTACGCGAAAAACTTGCTCAGCTGGCCGAGATTCGTGCGCCGGAAATCGTTAATGAACAGCGTGCCAGTGATGGCGTGGTGAAATGGCTATTGCAGGTTGATAATGGCAACTGCGTCGAGACCGTTTATATTCCCGAGGATGGGCGCGGTACCTTGTGTGTCTCGTCACAGGTGGGCTGCGCGCTGGAATGTAGTTTCTGCGCGACTGCGCAACAGGGCTTTAATCGCAATCTTTCTGCTGCTGAAATTATCGGTCAGCTCTGGCGTGCGAATCAGGCGTTGCAGTGCCTGCCGCGTGAACAACGGGTGATTAGTAACGTGGTGATGATGGGCATGGGTGAGCCGTTGTTGAATTTTGATAATGTGGTTACTGCGATGAACCTGATGATCGAAGACAATGCCTATGGTCTGTCAAAACGCCGAGTGACGCTGAGTACCTCGGGCGTAGTGCCCGCGCTGGACAGGCTCAAAGCGGTCAGTGATGTGAGTCTGGCGGTGTCATTACATGCGGCGGATGATGAGTTACGGAATCAACTGGTGCCGCTGAACCGCAAATATCCGATTAAGGAATTACTGGACGCTTGCCTGCGTTACATTGAAGGTGAAACAAAACGCAAGGTGACGTTTGAATATGTCATGCTCGAGGGGATTAATGATAGTCCCGCTCAGGCGCGGGCATTGGTAAAGTTGTTACGAGGCATTCCCTCGAAAGTAAACTTGATTCCTTTTAATCCGTTTCCGGGTAGCCAGTACCGCGTATCTAAAACGGAAGTGATTCAGCGTTTTCGAGATATTCTGATCAAGGCGGGTTTGATTACCATCACCCGCAAGACTCGTGGGGAAGATATTGATGCTGCCTGTGGCCAGCTTGCCGGAAAAGTTATTGATCGGAGTAAACGAAAGTTAAAACAATTAAAAGAAGCACCAATAACAGGGGTAGGGTAAATATGCGCTTAATTGTTCTAAGTCTGCTGGTCAGTTTGCTGCTTGCCTGTACATCGACGCCAGATGTTAATGAAGGCAACCTGGTTAAAGCGGCAGATACAAATGCTAAACTGGGGCTGGCTTATATGCAACAGGGACGTAATGAAATAGCTCTGGGAAAACTAAAAAAATCGCTAAAACAGAATCCTGAAAATACTGATGCGCATCATTATTTAGCTATATTATATGGCAAGCTTGATCGCATGGAAAAAGCCGAAGAGCATTTTAAAGAGGCGTTGGAACTTATGCCTGACAGTAACCTGTCTTCGAAAGTTGCGGCAGTACGAAACAACTATGCAGTTTTCCTGTGTAAACAGAAGCGTTATCAGGAAGCCAATAAATACTTTGAACTAGTGACTCAGGATCCGCTGTATCAATCCCGTGATCAGCTGTTTGAGAATATGGCGCTGTGTGAACAGGAAAAAGGCGACATGCATCAGGCTGAACGCCTTTTTAATCAAGCTCTGAGGTTGAATCCGAAGTTGGGCAAAACCCTGCTGGGTTTAGCACAAATTAATTATGACAAAGGTCTTTATATTCAGGCTCATACTTATCTGAATAAATTTCTAAAATTTAATACACACAATGCCGAAAGCCTGTGGCTGGCTATTCTGGTTGAGCGTCAGGCTGGAAATAATGCAGAACGCATTGCTAATTATTCCATTCGCCTGAAAAGCAAATACCCGAATGCAAAAGAAACAGGCTTACTGAAACAACTTGAAATGCAGGATCGCCGATGAGTGACGTGAAAAAAAATGTAGATGGGGCAGCAAGCGGGAAAGACCTGTCCAAAGGTGAGCGTCTGCGTCTTGCTCGTGAAGCGCTAGAGCTGGAAGTCTCGGATGTTGCAGCAAAACTGTACTTTGAAACACGCTTTATTCTGGCATTGGAAAATAATGATTACAGCATTTTTGCTGGCTCGGCCTATCTTTATGGATACATGCGCGCCTATGTGAAGCTGCTGGATTTGCCACTGGATGAGTTTGTTGGCGAACTAAAAAATATTGAGGATGAGAAAGAGCTCCAGTTTGAAAGTCTTGGTGAAGATATTAGTTATCAAACTGTCGCTAAAACGGATTACAAAAAATGGATCTTGTCTGGCCTGCTGGGCTTGTTGCTGTTAGTTGTTGCGGTGGTTGGCTATGTATTAATGAGTGCAAGTGATTCGGCCAAAGCTGAGTCAATAACATTACTTAAGCAGACCGACGCGCTACCCGGGCAGGAATTGCGTAGTATTCGCGTTCCGCTGATTGAAGAAGATGTGCAGGCAGAGGGCAAGGTGGTTTTCAATAAGTCTGATGACAAGCTTGTCGCGAAAACTATGACCACGCCGCGTCTGCTACTGGAATATAAGACGGATTCATGGACTGATATTCGTGATGCCGATGGCAAACGCCTGATCTATCGTATGGTCGAGAAAGGTAATCGTTTGCAGCTTGATTCCAGCCCGACGTATTCGATTCTACTGGGGTATTCTCCGGGCGTTAAGGTCTCCTGGAATGATCAACCCTTTAATCTGTCAGAGTTTGAGCGCGAAAATATTGCTTATTTCGTGGTTGGCAACAAAGATATGGCATCTTCAGATCCAGTTACACAGGAATAGATTTATTATTCATTTGTGCTGGGATTGTAAATCCGCAAAAAATTTAAATCGTATTTTGAACAACAGGTAACACCGTGTCCAAGTTGATCCAGGCCATTCGTGGTATGAATGACATCCTGCCCGATGAAACACCTAAGTGGCAGTTTGTTGAAAAACAGTTTCGTAAGCTGATGGCTGCCTATGGCTATGCTGAGATCCGCTTTCCGATTGTTGAGAAAACTGAATTGTTCAAACGCTCTATCGGTGAGGTCACTGATATTGTTGAAAAGGAAATGTATACCTTTGAAGATCGCAATGGGGATAGTTTAACCCTGCGTCCAGAAGGCACCGCCGCCTGTGTGCGTGCCTGCATGCAGCACGGCCTTTTGTATAATCAGACTCAACGCCTCTGGTATCTGGGGCCGATGTTTCGACATGAACGACCGCAGAAAGGTCGTTATCGCCAGTTTTTCCAACTGGGGGTGGAAGCCTTTGGTTTTGCCGGACCGGATGTCGATGCCGAGATGATTATGATGACCGCAAGGTTGTGGCAGCAGCTGGGGATAACGGATTCGGTGAGCCTGGAGTTGAACTCACTGGGTTCTGCTGAATCACGGCAGGCATATCGGGATATTTTGCTGGCCTACCTGAATCAGCATCGACAGCAGCTGGATGCTGACAGCCTGCGCCGACTGGAATCCAATCCTTTGCGCATTCTGGACAGCAAAAATCCAGAAATGCAGGCACTGATTGAAGCGGCACCTAAATTAAATGCCCATCTGGATGAGGAATCGAGCCAGCATTTTGCTAAACTATGCAGCCTGCTGGATGCCGCCGGTATTCGCTACCGGGTTAATTCGCGGCTGGTACGTGGGCTGGATTATTATTCAAAAACCGTATTCGAATGGGTAACGGATAAATTAGGCGCACAAGGCACAGTCTGTGCCGGTGGACGCTTTGATGGGCTGGTTCAACAGCTAGGCGGACGGGCAACGACTGCGATGGGTTTTGCGTTGGGCATGGAGCGGCTGGTTTCACTGATAGATGACGCACAGTTTGTAACGCAGGACTATGCACCCCAGGTCTATGTGCTGGCTCTCGGTGAGGCCGCTGAGGCTCGTGCGATGGTATTGGCTGAACAGTGCCGGGATGGATTACCCGAACTGCGTTTGTTATTAAATTGCGGTGGCGGTGGGATGAAAAGCCAGATGAAAAAGGCGGATCGAAGTGGCGCGCGTTTTGCGCTGATTCTGGCTGAAGATGAGTTGGCGAACAATGAAATTACCATCAAGGATATGCGTGGTAAAACAGAACAGAGAACCATTATGCAGTCAGCTTTGATTGCGTTTTTGCAAGATGGATTGATGGTAAAAAATTCAAATTGAAGGTGGGCATTGCCCACCCTATGATAGATCAGACAATAGAAAACACGAGAAGATAAAAGCAACAAGGTAAAAATGAAAAGGTAGGGTGGGCAATGCCCAGCTTAGCGATAGAACAGAAAATAGAATACCCAGCAAGATAAAAGCAACGGAGACAATAGTGGATTTTAATCAGACAGAAGAAGAACAGGTTCAGGCTTTAAAAGCCTGGTTTAAGAAAAATGGTAGCGCCTTAGTTTTTGGTTTGGCCGTGGGTTTGGCTTTGATTGGCGGCTATCGTTTCTGGGCTGACTATCAAGTCACTCAATCGCAAAAGGCTTCTCTGGCCTATTCTAGTTTGCAAAATTTCCTGATGGAAGGTGATTCAGCCAAGGTCTTTGCCGCGGGTGAACAGCTGCTGAAGAATTTTTCAGGTACACCTTATGCTGCATTGGCCGCGTTGGGCATGGCGCGGATGAGCGTAGAAAGCAACTCACTGGATGCAGCCGAAGTGCATTTGCGCTGGGTCATCGACAATGCAGGTCAGAAGGGAATGAAACACATTGCCCGCTTGCGACTGGTGCGGGTGCTGGCAGCAGAAAAAAAATATGATGAGGCGCTGGGTTTGGCCAACAGTAGTGGTCAGGGAAGTTATACCTCGCTGTACAGCGAAGCCCGTGGTGATATTTTATTGTCACAAAATCAGCCTGAACAGGCGCGCAGTGCTTATCAGCAGGCATTGGATACCATTCTTGAAAATGATCAACGGCGCATGTTGATCGAAATGAAGTTAAATGATCTTCCCATGACTGATAGCGCACAGGGTTGATAGCATTGATGCGCGTTGCTGTCTTTCTTGTTGCTCTAATTTTGCTGGGCTGTTCTTCTTCACCGTCTCCGGTGTTACCGCCTGTCGATTTACCTGAATTTGAACCGAGTCTTTCGATCAGCACAGAATGGCGCAGTGAAGTAGGACGCGGCGCGCGTTATTTTTATCTGCGCTACAAGCCTGTTTTTGATGCCGAGGTAGGTTATCTGGCTGACTATCAGGGCAGCATTTATGCTTTTAATGTGAACTCGGGAGATCTTCTCTGGTATAAAGATTTAAACCTTAAATTGACTTCAGGCCTGTCATTGCAGGAGGGTCGATTGTTGTTGGGCAGTAATATAGGTGAAGTGATTGCACTGAATCCGAAGGATGGCCAGGAGTTATGGCGTAGCAAGGTTTCCAGTGAAGTATTGACGCCGCCGCTGAGTCAGCAAGGTTATGTCATTGTCCGTTCGATTGATGGCCATCTGTATGCGCTGGATGCGGCAACGGGAAAACGCCGCTGGATTTTCGAACGTAGCGTGCCGCTATTAACCTTACGTGGCAATAGCGCACCGCTGATTGTAAATGACATGGTGTTGCTGGGATCAGATAATGGCAAGCTGACGGCATTGACCTTGAAAGATGGAGTTGAATTATGGGAGACGCCGATTGCCGTGCCTGGCGGGCGCACCGAGCTTGAACGCATCATCGACATCGATGTTGATCTTAAGGTAATCGATGATCTGGTTTATGCGGTGACTTATCAGGGACGTCTGGTAGCGATACAACTGGATAATGGTCGTATTCGTTGGGTGCAGAATATGTCCTCGTATGCGGGTATGACTGCGGATGCTTACCGGATTTACATTACCGATGCCGATAGTCAGGTGCTGGCTTTAAATCGCATGAGCGGTGCGATACTCTGGCGACAGGAAAAACTATTACGTCGTAGTCTCACTGGCCCAACCCTGCATGGCGATAATGTTGTGGTGGCGGATTACGATGGTTATGTTCATTGGCTGGATCGTGAAGACGGCCACCTTGTTGCCCGTGTCTTATTAAATGAAGTCGCCTATCAGTTTGATGAATCGTGGCAGCAAGATCAAAGTGGATATTATGACCGTGAAAGAAATATTCTTGCCAACCCGGTTACCTATAAAGATATGCTCATCGTCAATGATCGTTTTGGGATCATGTCGGCCTACACGTTTTCAGATTCCTGAACGGCCATGAAACCTGTTATCGCTCTGGTAGGGCGTCCCAATGTCGGCAAGTCCACACTCTTCAACCGGTTGACTAAAACCCGCGATGCGCTGGTGGCCGATCAACCTGGCCTCACCCGTGATCGTAAATTTGGTGAAGGTCGGGTTGGCAATCACCCTTATATTGTTGTCGATACCGGTGGTCTGACCGGCGAAACCGAGGGTGTCGAAGAGTTAATGGAGGAGCAATCCTGGCTGGCGATAGAACAGGCCGATAGCGTGTTGTTCCTGGTTGATGGACGCAATGGTTTGATGCCAGAAGATCAGGAGCTGGCAAAACGGCTGCGTAAAACTGGCAAGCAGATCATTCTGGTGGTTAATAAAGTGGATGGTCTTGATGTCGATGTGGTGACCGCCGATTTTTATCACCTTGGCTTGGGCACGCCGCATGGCATTACGGCGTCGCATGGTCGTGGAGTGCCCGCCTTGATGGAGGCCGTCTTCGACAGCTTGCGGCTTGAAGACCAGGATGACGAGCTGGATGTGTCTTCGAAGGGCGTGAAAGTTGCGATCATTGGTCGGCCTAATGTTGGCAAGTCAACCTTGGTGAACCGCATGCTGGGTGAAGAACGTGTAGTCGCCTATGATTTGCCCGGTACCACCCGTGACTCTATTTATTTACCCTTTGAACGTGATGGCAAGGACTACACGCTAATTGATACTGCGGGCGTGCGCCGCCGGGCGCGGGTCAATGAGGTGGTAGAAAAATTTAGCGTGATCAAGGCGCTGAAGGCGATTGAAGATGCCAATGTGGTGATCATGCTGCTTGATGCCAGTGAAGGGGTGACTGATCAAGATGCCAGCCTGTTGGGTTTTGTGCTGGATGCGGGACGTGCATTAGTGCTGGCGATCAACAAATGGGATGGTCTGTCGCATGATCAAAAAGACAAGGTACGGCGCGAGCTGGAGTTTAAGCTACCCTTTCTCGGCTTTGCCAAAACCCACTTTATTTCTGCCCTGCACGGTAGCGGTGTGGGTAATCTGTATGAATCCGTAGATCGTGCCTATGCCTCGGCGGTCAAAGATTTTGCCACGCCTGAGCTGACCCGATTACTGGAAGAACTGGTGATGGCACACCAGCCGCCGCTGGTTAAGGGGCGACGAATTAAACTGCGTTATGCCCATCAAGGCGGTATCAATCCACCGTTGATTGTCATTCATGGCAATCAGACGGTCTCGGTTCCTGATGCCTATCGGCGTTATCTGATCAATGCCTTTCTTAAGCACCTGAAGCTGGAAGGTACTCCCATGCGGCTCGAATTCAAGAGCGGCAAAAATCCCTTTGCTGGAAAAAAGAACAAATTAACGCCTCGGCAGATGCAAAAACGCCGTCGTCTGCGGCAGTTTACCTCGCGTAAAAACTGACGTCCCTGTCAGTAACATTAAAGATAAAGGTGATTTCGCCGATAGCGAAGGTAATTCCTGTCGGCTTGATTGAGGCTTCTATCCGTCCCTCTACAGTCGAGCAGAAACCAACAGAATTATTTCAATAAACTCTAATGTATAGCGCTAATTTAAATATGTCTAAATTATTGTTAAAGTAGATGAAATGTACGCGTTAACTAGTTTATTTATTTAGACTTATTTTAATTGGATCAGCATCAGGCGAAGGGAAAGAAAATGAAAAATCAGATTTTGGTATTGATAGTGGCTTGCATAGTGAGTGTAGGAGTAAAACCTGTCTTTGCTGAGGAGAGCATTAGTTTCTCAGGTTATATGACGGTGAAGGGTAGTTATACCGATGCAATTAAGAAAAGTGATGAGATCAGTGCAACCAAATACGGTTATGGTTACGCCAGTAAGAATGTGGATTTTGATACTCACGGTAACCATGTTGGTTTGCAGGCTAGTGCCGAGGTGACCGATGATCTGAACATGACCATGGTCTTACAGGCACATGGTGGACATGATAAGTATGCGGTGAAGGTGGAATGGGTGTATGCCAGTTATAGCATGACTGATAATTATACCTTGCGTCTGGGGCGTATTAAGGGGCCGTTCTTCATGGTTTCTGAATACAAAGAAGTGGGCTATGCCTATCCCTGGGTGACGCCACCGCAGGAAGTCTATAGCACTAACCCGATTGAAGGGGTTTCCGGACTGGATCTGGTTTATCAAACTGATGTTGGCGACTGGGACTGGTTGTTTGAAGTCTATGCAGGCTCGGGAAAAAATGAGGCTACGGCATTGGCAAATGTTGCAGATTACTATGTGGCCACCATGGGTGCTACTAGCCCCATTACTAAGGGCAGTACTGTGAACTTTGACACCAATAACATGGTTGGATTTAATACGACTTTCGGTACACAGGGTATCAGTTTCCGAGCAGGTTACTTCTCGACCAAAGTGGATGTTACTAGTTTTGGTATCAATGCTGAAACGGGTACCTTTGGTGGCATTGGTATGATTGTCGATTGGCGCAACATGCTTATTTATAGTGAGTATATTGTGCGTGATACTCAAAATACAGACGCAATGAAATCAGCTTTCCCCGATCAAAAAGCAGGTTACATTACCTTTGGTTACCGCTTCGGTGATTTCACACCCTATCTTACAGCGGCCAATATGGATAAAGGTAAGGACAATAGTAGATTTGCATTGAAACAGTCTTCCTTTACGCTTGGTTTTCGTTACGAAGCCGGGCCTACTGCCGCACTTAAATTTGAAGCGACGCAGATCAAAACAGATGAAGACTCTGGAGATTATGGTGCCTATGGTTTGTTTGATGATCCCGTCAAAAATAATAAAGGTAACGTGATCGCTGCTAGTTTTGATCTGATTTTCTAAATTAAAAAGGAGCAAGCATATGAAAATATTGTCTAGAACATTTTCTGCCTTAGTCCTTTTTAGTTTTCTGGCAACAGCAACTGTTGCACGGGCAGAAATTGTAGTTATTACTAATAAAGCAACTAGCTTACATGGGATTACCTTAGATGAGGTTGGTCGCCTGTATCTGGCACAGAGCCGGTCATTTAATAATGGCAATCGCGCTTCAGTTGCAGATTATCCTCCGGGTTCTGACATACGAATACAGTTTTACAAAAAAGTACTGAAAATGTCAGACAGTGAAGTGAGTCGTTATTGGGCAAAGCACAAGTTCACCGGGAAACTTAAACCACCAAAGAAAATTGCAGGCGATACTGCTATGCGGGAGTGGGTTGCTTCAACAACGAATAGTTTGGGCTATGTCGACGGCAAGTTGCTGGATGGCAGTGTCAAGGTACTGCTAATCATTCCTTAATAACGCCATAACTCGGCCTGAATTGCAGAGCTTGTAAAACCGGATGAATCTATGAATAGACTGATATTTATTTTGTTGTTAACCGCATTTATTAATATAAATGCGGTTGCCACAGATGATCCCATGGTAAGTTTATTTAAGTTTCAGTCGCAAATGGTAAAAAGTGGCAGTTCTGAAGCGATGATGAAATTGGGGGAAATGTATGAGCAGGGTGTCGGCACAAAACAGGATCTGAATAAAGCGATGGAGCTGTATAAACAGGCGCAGGCAAAAGGCGAGAAGAATGCAACAAAAGCTATTCGCCGACTTAAGGACGTGAAGAAAAAAGGCCTGCGTAATCTGGAATTAGAAAGGAAGAAAAAAGCTGCGAGAGCACAGGCGGCTAGAGAAAAAACAATACGTGAGAAAACAGCTAAAGATAAGGCGGCCAAAGATAAGCTGGCGCGGGACAAAGCGGCTAGAGATAAGATCGCACGTAATAAAGCCGCACGGGACAAAGCGGCTAGAGATAAGGCCGCACGTAATAAATCTGCACGGGATAAAGTGGCTAGAGATAAGGCTGCACGCGATAAGCTAGCACGAGAAAAAGCAGCCAAAGCCAAAAAAGGCAGCACGAAGGTGTCTCTGAGTAAAGCAGAAAAGGAAAAGCTGGCGCAGAAAAAAGCAGCCAAGGCAAAAGCGGCACGTGAAAAAGCTCTGCGAGACTATGAAGCTCGCCGCCAAAAGGCAACAGGAACCAAAACGGTAAAAGAAAAAGCCACTGAAGCAAAGGTGGTTTCTGCCCCCGTAGTTGAAAATGAGGTGCAGAAGACAGATGCCGCCGATAAAAGCAATGCAGACAAGAGTGAGCGAGGCTTCACCTCTGATCCCTGTACTTCACCGGCAGCACGCTTTATGCC
>CAZIJT010000012.1:20911-33661 GCA_964539595.1 uncultured Thiohalophilus sp.
AAACGGGGTGATTCCGGGGCGCAATTTTATGTTGCCAGTGCCTACGAAGAAGGACGCGGAGTAAAAAAAGATATGAAACAGGCGTTTGCCTGGTTTAATAAAGCTGCAACCAATAACCATAATGGTGCCCAGTTTAAGCTGGGGGAATTGTATGAAAATGGTTTGGGCGTTAAAAAAGATAAGGGTAAAGCTGAGTTCTGGTATAAAAAAGCAGAAAAAAATGGAAGTCGTCTGGCAAAAAAACGACTAGCGCAAATAGAAGTAGATAAACAGTTGGCAATTAAATCTAAATCCAGCCGGAATGCGGCAATAAAGAAAAAAGAGCAGGAAAGAAAGCGACAAATTGAAAGAAATCGGCGTCTCGCTAAAGAAAAAGAACGCAATAGATTAGCGGCTGAAAAGGCTAGACGTGAAAATAAACAGCGGGCAAAGATTGCTAAGGTGAAAACATCCACGACCGTTGCGGTCGCGACCGTTAAGCCGGGGGTTAAGTCTAAAGGTAAAGGAAAAAAAATAACGGCAGCAGAAAAAATGGCCGTTATAGCTAAACACTCAAAGTCAATATTATCCAGAAAATGGTATGACAAGGACGGCGCAGTTTCGGTTTTACCCTCTTCGGTAAATAACTGCCTTGAAAGTTCTAACAGCGAGATAGTCTGTTTTTCAGTAGAACAACACAAGATTATTTCTAATTCAGAGGTGAGCTACACAAGCAAGTCGATAATTAATGATATTAAATATAATGGCAGTTTTACATTGGCTTACTATTTTAATGTGCTGGATATCAGTGTCGCTAGTGAGGCAGGAATCAGTCAGGATGCATTGGGTTTAAAAGTACAACTAGGCTGGCAGGAACCACAGCAAAAAATGCAGTGCAGTATCCGCAATGGAAAAATACAGTGCTTACGAGATGGACATAAGTTTTATTATCATCCCTAATTTAGCATTTCCGATAATAACGTATTAACTAAAGTGGCTTTATTATTACTGAGTAATTATGGAGTTGTTCAATGAGTGGAAGGGATTATTTTTTAAATGTTCTGCTTGCTTTGGTGCTAATGGCTTTCGGCGGTCAGCTACAGGCACAGATTGTTGTGATCACCAACAGTAGTAATGCTATTCATGGTCTTGGTACGGCTGAACTGAAAAAAATCTATTTTGGTAAACAGAAAAAATTCAGTAATGGCAATTATATTATTCCCGCCAACCAGCCAGCAGATTCTCTGATACGCAAACAGTTCAGCAAAAAAGTGCTGGATATGTCGGTTGACATGGTAAATCGATACTGGACCAAACGAAAATACGTTCGTAATGTTAAAAAACCTCAAATCCTTCAAGGTGACGTAGCAATAAAAGAGTGGATTAAAGCCACTCCCAACAGCTTGGGCTACATTGATAGCAAATCTGTAGATGGTTCAGTTAAAATTCTCCTAATTCTTCCCTGAATATTATTGTTCCCGCAACGTCTACCTGTAATTGTAACGATGTGCTGCACAGTGTGTCGGTATTATTTACAAGGCTATTTAATTGAATAAGTATAAAAAACAATAAGCTAGCATTTTATTCCTAAGCGTTCCCCCTATTTTCTGTCGGTATCCTTTACATTTTACCTATGACAAAAGCAATATGACTAAAACTATGTTGTAAGTTATTGATGCGGCTATAGTTGTGTGAAATGGTATGGGATTTGCTTACTGTCATGTTAGATTAAATCTAACATGACTCTCAGGGATAAAATATGAAATTGTTAATTAGCATGGTGCTCGCTGGGCTGGCTATCAGCGCAAACTCTCAGGCAGCGTCTGTGTATGCTGTTTCTGTAAATGAAATCTCAAATTTTTCCATGAGCTTCAGCAGTGGCTCTGGCTCATTTGGTAGCTTTACTTTCTCAAATGATGCGGCTGCAAACGGTGTAGCAGGAACCTCGGGTGTTGATCCGATGGATGCGCCGGCGGCCTGCATTAATTGCAGCTACGATAATAATTTTGTGCCACATACTTTGCTGACCGATTTTTCCTATGGCGATGCGCTGATTAGCAGTGCGCAGATAGTTGATCCTTATATTGGTGCAGCATCAGCAATTGCCGAAGCACAGGTGAGCAACGGGACAGGTTTTGCACTGGGCTCAAACAGGTTGATGACAGTTGGCTTTCAGATTTCTGATGATTTGACAGCCGGTGATACCGCAGTTAATTTCAGTTTTGATACAGCTGCCTATATGGAAGCCTCAGTGAGTGGTGCAGGTGCTGCGCTGTCTACTATGTCGATGTCGATAACGTTGATGAATCTTGCCGGAGCAACTGTATGGGAATTATCACCTACTGCACTCAACCAGACGCTGACTTCAGGAATTTATTCTGTGAATCAGGCGATTGCTGGAGGCACTCAGGGATTAATAGCAGGTGATTACAACTTGGTGATAGATATGTCGCAAAGCGTGAATGTTTCGGCTGTGCCAGTTCCAGCTGCGCTGCCGCTGATGCTTTCAGGTTTAATCGGTCTGTTTGGACTGGTGGCTCGCCGCAAATCTCACTAAGCGTTTTTACAATATAGAAAGGTCGTCTCTTATTGGAGACGGCCTTTTTTATTGCCCGGCGTTGCTGTTTTTTCAGGAATAAATAAACCAGGTTCGACTCGGGTATTATTGAGGCTGACGCTCCAGTGCAGATGCGGGCCGGTGACGCGTCCCGTCATGCCGACCTTACCGATTACTTCACCCTGTTTAACGCGGGTTCCCGGTTTCACTTTGATTTCGTTCATGTGGCAGTACATGGTAACCAGCCCCTGGCCGTGATCAATGAATACCGTATTGCCATTGAAAAAATAATTGCCGGTGGTGATGACGATACCCTCGGCGGGAGCTTTAATAGCGGTGCCTTCGGCGGCTGCGATATCCAGTCCACTGTGGGGTTTACGTGGTTGCTCATTAAAAAAACGCCGCAGCCCGAAAGGGCTACTAAGCCGACCTTCGACCGGTAGAATAAAACGCGTGGCAACCTGCATCTGTTCCGTCCATTGAGACAGTGAGGCGACAATAATTTTTTTCTCGGCGCGAATGCGCGTCATATCGTCGGCATTGGGGTTGACCATACGTTTGTTTTTGATAGTTAGATGCTGCTCTTTATATTTTTTGCCGCTAACCGAAAATTCACGTTGGAATGTTTTTTTATCTGTGGCAACGATACGTAATTTATGTATACCGGCTTTTGCGGACAGAGGAATGCCGACAATCGCTTCCCATTGCCGGCCTGTTTGTCGTACCAGTACTCGCCTTTTTCTAAAGTAAACGCTGGGCGGTGTTGCTGTACTCGTTCCCAGCTTAACAATAGCTATGCCACCGGGTACGGAATTTGCTCGGGGAAAATGTTCAGCGAGTGCTGTGAGTGGTGAACATAAAAAATAAATGATCAGGCCTGTCGCCAGCGTTGCAAAGGATTTTGTCATGATTCGAGTTTTTCAATAGTTGAAATAATGTGGCCGTGGGTGAGCCGGGTTTTAATTTTCTGTCCCGGTTTCAGTTCGTTACTTGAACGAATAATCTGCTCATCGTCTAGCAACGTGGTAATCGCATAGCCGCGTGAAAGGGTAGACAGTGGACTGATAGTATCAAGGTTATGACATAGATACTGTAGTTGTTGTTGCCGTTGTTGAAGTAGGTAGTGCATGGCCTGTCGGAGACGACGACTAATGCTGTCTACTCGCTGATCTTGATGTTCAATATAATGGCCGGGCTGGTGCTGTTGCAATTTTTCTGCTTGTATATTGAGCGCATGCTGTCGGTGCTGTAATTGATGTTTTGTGATCTGCTGCATACGCAGCTCAAGATCATCCAGCCGTTGGGCAACATCCTGTAATCGTTGTCCCGGATGGCGCAGACGTTTTTGTAGATTGTAGAGCTGTTGAGAGTGGCTTTGCAGGCTTGCACCCATACTATTGTCCAGCCGGGAGAAGAGTTGCTGGGATTGTTTTAGTAAGGCTTGTTGATCCGGGCTAACCATTTCAGCAGCAGCCGTGGGAGTGGGCGCACGTTGATCCGCGACAAAGTCAGCAATGCTAAAGTCAACCTCATGGCCGATACCACTAACAATGGGGATCTCACAGTCATAAATAGCGCGGGCAACGACCTCTTCATTAAAGGCACGCAAATCTTCTAATGAACCACCACCACGGGCGAGAATCAGAACATCGCATTCGCGTCGTTTGTCGGCCAGGCGAATGCGGCTGGCGATTTCATCGGCGGCAGCCTCACCCTGTACTGCAACAGGATAGAGCACAACCGGAATGGCGGGGTAGCGACGTTGTAAGGTAGTGATAATGTCATGAATGGCCGCACCACTGGGTGAGGTGATCACGCCAATCTGTTTCGGCATGTTGGGCAAGGCTTGTTTGTGCGTGTTGTCGAACAGGCCTTGTTGATTCAGACGTTGTTTGAGTTCTTCAAAGGCACGTTGCAAGGCACCATCACCGGCTTCTTCCATATGTTCGATGATGATCTGAAATTCGCCGCGTGCTTCATATAGACTAATGCGAGCACGCACCAGCACCTGGGTGCCGTTCTGAGGTTTGAAACGCAGCAGCTGGTTCCGGTTGCGGAACATCGCGGCGCGTATTGAGGCAGTTTTATCCTTGAGTGATAAGTACCAGTGACCAGAGGCGGGTCGAGCCAGGTTGGAAATTTCGCCTTCCAGCCAGAGTAGTGGGAAGCTGCCTTCCAGCAGGCTGCGAACCTCGCGGTTCAGGCGGGAAACAGTGTAAATATCTTTACTCATATAAAAGGCGAGTGGCTGGCATCTAGCGACCAGCCACTAGCGACTAGCTCCTAAAAACTTGGTCCGGCGTTTTGCTGCTCGGCAT
The DNA here is from genome assembly GCA_964539595.1 of uncultured Thiohalophilus sp. Lineage (GTDB taxonomy): Bacteria > Pseudomonadota > Gammaproteobacteria > UBA6429 > Thiohalophilaceae > JAADGZ01. The sequence continues at coordinate 25,766 of CAZIJT010000012.1, forward strand.
ATTGCTTCAAGGCATAGTCACTTTGCCTGCCAGCTTTATTAGCCAGCTTGATGGCAGTATCCATCTCGCCTTTTTTCATGGCGCTCTTTGCTTTTTTGATGATTTTTCCGGTATCACGCCATTCGTAGTTCACCTCACGCGCCTGCTGAGTTTTTTGCTCAGCCATGCTGATGGCGGTATTGGCGTCCTCGGCAGTGGCCGCAGGTGGGGTATTTGCGCAGGCGTGCAGGAACAGAGCTGCGGATGCAGCGAGTAATAATACTTTCATAACTCCTCCAAAAATATAGGATGTGGGATGGATTGGTGGCTCCCCCCGCAGGGTGGCCTGATTATGCTTATTATTTTCTCCACTCGGAACGTGGTTTCCCAGTTCCCTCGCTGACAGGGGAAATTATGCGGTCATCGGACAGGATTGGCAACCATTCATTCTTATTTACCCATGCACTGAAAAACTTTATAATCCGCGGTTTACCCCCCAACCTGGAAGGCTCCCCTATGTTGCGTATAGCCGAAGATGCCCTGACCTTCGACGATGTTCTGTTACTCCCTGCTCACTCGACCATCTTACCCAAGGATGTCAATCTGCAAAGCAGGCTGACCCGGGAAATAACCCTGAATATCCCGCTGGTATCTGCCGCCATGGATACGGTTACCGAAGCGCGGCTAGCCATTGCTCTGGCGCAGGAAGGCGGAATTGGCATTGTCCACAAGAATATGACCATTGATGAGCAGGCGGCTCAGGTCAGTATGGTGAAGAAGTTTGAAAGTGGCGTGATCAAGGATCCGCTCACGGTGGGCCCGGCCACCAGTATCCAGGATGTACTGGATCTGACACACGCACATAATATTTCCGGGGTGCCGGTGGTTGAAGGCGAGGATCTGGTGGGCATCGTCACCAGTCGAGATCTGCGCTTTGAAAAGAATTTTGAAAATCCAGTATCCAGCATTATGACCCCCAAAGATCGGCTAGTAACGGTGTCTGAAGGCACCCGGCGTGGCGAAATTCGAAAATTACTGCATGAAAACCGGATCGAAAAAGTGCTGGTGGTCGATGATAAATTCCAGCTGCGCGGTCTGGTCACGGTTAAAGATATCCAGAAAGCCAAGGAAAACCCCTTTGCCTGTAAGGATGAGCAGGGACGTCTTCGTTGCGGCGCGGCAGTGGGTGTGGGCGCAGGAACCGATGAACGGGTCGAAGCGCTGGTTAATGCAGGAGTTGACGTGCTGGTGGTAGACACGGCGCATGGCCACTCCAAGGGCGTGCTGGATAGAGTCGCCTGGGTGAAAAAGAATTTTCCGCAGGTGCAGGTGATTGGCGGCAATATCGCCACCGCCGATGCCGCGCTGGCACTGGTCGAGGCCGGAGCCGATGCAGTCAAGGTCGGCATTGGCCCTGGCTCGATTTGTACCACCCGTATTGTCGCCGGTGTTGGCGTGCCGCAGATCACGGCGGTGGCCAATGTGGCAGCGGCGCTCAAAGATTCTGGTGTGCCGCTGATTGCCGATGGCGGCATTCGTTATTCCGGCGATATGGCCAAGGCGCTGGTCGCCGGTGCCTATACCATCATGGTTGGCAGCATGTTTGCGGGCACCGAAGAAGCCCCGGGTGAAGTGGAGCTGTTTCAGGGGCGCTCTTATAAATCCTACCGTGGCATGGGCTCAATGGGGGCGATGTCCTCGCAGCAGGGTTCCAGTGATCGCTATTTTCAGGAAGGCAACGAAACTGAAAAACTGGTGCCAGAAGGCATCGAAGGCCGAGTGCCCTTCAAAGGTTCGATGCAACCGGTGATTCACCAGTTGCTAGGCGGGGTGCGTTCGAGCATGGGCTATACCGGTTGTGCGACGATTGATGAGATGCGCAGCAAACCTGAGTTCGTACGCATTACCGGCGCGGGCATTAAAGAAAGCCATGTGCATGATGTGCAGATCACCAAAGAAGCGCCCAATTATCGGGTTTGATCTCAATTTCCCGCAAGTTTTATTGTAGGTGCGGCTTCCACCCTTCGGGTACTATGAGCCGCACTGTTCGCCTGAAGGCGAACCTACAGGTTAGACAGGTACCTAACTCCTATGACTACTGATATTCACGCTCACCGCATTCTCATTCTTGATTTTGGTTCCCAATACACTCAATTGATTGCTCGCCGCGTACGCGAAGCGGGTGTCTATTGTGAGTTAGTACCCTGCGATCTGGAAGACTCAGAAATCCGTGAATTCAAACCCAGCGCAATTATTCTCTCAGGGGGGCCCGAGTCGGTGACCGGTGATGATACGCCACGCGCACCGGCACTGGTATTCGAACTGGGTATCCCCGTGTTGGGTATTTGTTACGGCATGCAGACTATGGCGGAGCAACTCGGTGGCAAGGTGGAAACCGCAAAGCAACATGAATATGGCTATGCGCAGGTACGCGCCCACGGCCATACCGCTTTATTAAAAGATATAGAAGATCATACCAGCGCCGAAGGTTACGGTCTGCTGGATGTGTGGATGAGCCACGGTGATCAGGTCATCAAGTTACCCGAGGGTTTCAAACTGATGGCCTCGACTGAAACCGCGCCCATCGCGGGAATGGCGGACGAGGTGCGGCATTTCTATGGCCTGCAATTTCATCCTGAAGTGACGCATACCCATCAGGGTGAACGCATTATCGAACGTTTCCTGCATGATATTGCAGGCTGTGAACGACTGTGGACATCCGACAATATTATCGAAGACAGCATCCGCACGATTTGTGATTCAGTGGGTGATGATGAGGTGCTTTTAGGCCTGTCAGGAGGCGTTGATTCATCAGTGGTGGCGGCATTACTGCATCGTGCTATCGGTGACAAGCTGACCTGTGTGTTTGTGGATAATGGTTTGCTGCGTTATCAGGAAGGCGATCAGGTGATGTCCACCTTCGCTGAACACATGGGCGTGCGGGTGATTCGCGTAGATGCGGAAACACGTTTCTTAAAAGCTTTGAAAGGCGTCAGCGATCCTGAGCATAAACGCAAAATTATCGGCAACCTGTTTGTCGAAGTGTTTGAGGAAGAAGCGGCGAAATTAAAAAATGCGCAATGGCTGGCACAGGGAACCATCTATCCTGATGTGATCGAATCGGCTGGCGCGAAAACCGGTAAGGCGCACTTAATTAAATCCCACCACAATGTTGGTGGCCTGCCGGAGCACATGAAGCTCAAACTCTGTGAACCCCTGCGAGAATTATTTAAAGATGAAGTTCGTAAACTAGGCGTAGAGTTGGGACTACCTTATGACATGGTGTATCGTCATCCCTTCCCCGGTCCGGGGCTGGGCGTGCGTATTCTTGGTGAAGTGAAAAAAGAGTATGCCGATATTCTGCGTCTGGCTGATTATATTTTTATCGAAGAACTCTACAAACACGATCTGTATCAAAAGGTTAGTCAGGCCTTTACCGTTTTCCTGCCGGTCAAATCGGTCGGTGTTACCGGCGATGGTCGGCGTTACCAATATGTTGTGTCATTACGCGCAGTAGAAACCATCGACTTTATGACTGCGCGCTGGGCGCATCTGCCCTATGAATTTCTGGAAATCGTTTCCAGTCGCATCATTAATGAAGTGGAAGGTATCTCCCGCGTCGCCTATGATATTTCCAGCAAACCCCCAGCCACCATCGAGTGGGAGTAAGGAGTAGCTTGGGCTAAACGAAGTGAAGCCCAACATCCTGCAGGACAAGAACCATTTGTTGGGCATCGCTATCGCTCAGCCCAACCTACGTACTACAGGGATAAGTGTCTGTTGATTAAAATGATCACCGATCCCCGCGACTTAAATTACATGCACCATGCACTCGAACTGGCACAGCGCGCTCAGGCTGCGGATGAAGTGCCGGTCGGTGCCTTACTGGTGCAGGATGATCATATTATTGGTGAGGGCTGGAATATGCCGATTAGCAATCATGATCCAAGCGCTCATGCGGAAATGCAGGCCTTACGTGCCGCAGCACAAAAACTTTCAAATTATCGTCTGCCGGGAACCACGCTTTATGTCACTCTCGAACCCTGCGTGATGTGTGCGGGGGCAATCATTCATGCACGTATTAAACGAGTGGTATTCGGGGCACGGGATCCAAAAACCGGGGCGGCAGGCAGTGTGTTTGATATTCTCACTAGTGATCGGCACAACCACGGTGTGCGGATTACAGAAGGGATACTGGCCGAGGAATGTGGACAGCTGTTGACGGATTTTTTCAGAGCGCGACGAAAGAAATAGCCGGTGCAGGTACGATGTCCAATGCAGGTACGATGTTAAGCGCACAGCAGCCTGTTTTGAGTAAGGCTGCTGTGTGTGTAGTTACAGTGCGGCGGAGGAGAAAGCTAGCTTGCTGCGAGACGGTGCTTTACGTTCTTCGGTACGCCAGCGCAGGATGTCATAATAACTGCGAATATTCTCAACATAGCGCACTGGCTCATGGCCGCGAGCATAGCCATAACGGGTTTTCTTATACCACTTGCGTTGCCTGAGCAGGGGCAGACTTTCTTTTATATCCACCCACTTATTGGCATCACCACCACGTTGGATAGTAATCTTTCGGGCATCCTTTACATGACCAAAGCCCACGTTATAGGCCGCCAGCGTTAACCAGGTGCGATCCGGTTCACTCACTTCTGAGAAACGTTTATATAAACTTTTAAGATAACGTGCACCGCCATCAATGCTTTGTGCAGGATCAGTTCGTTTGCTGACTCCGAGCTGCTTAGCGGTGTTGCGGGTCAGCATCATGATGCCACGCACACCGGTGGGGGAGACGGCGCGTGGATTCCAGTTGGATTCCTGATAAGCCACGGCAGCGAGTAGACGCCAGTCCAGATTATTCTCAAATGCGGCCTGTTCAAACAGCGGTTGATAACGGCGCATGCGCTGTTTGATATGACGTAAATAGGTTGGCGTACCGGCATAGTTGTATTTGCGCACATGGCCATAATATTGCGCCAGCATTTGTTCCAGCTTGCCAGACTGTTGCAGGCTGTCGAAAAATTTCAGTGCTTCATTATACAGGCTGTCATCTTTACCCGTGCGTAACGCCCAGGCCAGCCCCTGTGCCTCAGAAATATCGAAGGCCACGCGCAGTTCAGGATGATAGCGGCGATGTAGCGCTGCTTCATTGGAATCAGCGATGGTGTAGTCGATGAGCTGTTCAGCCACCAGGGTGAGTAGTTCGGTGCTACGGACGTCTGAGTTTTCGCGCCAGTTCAGTTCGGGGACTTCTTCTTTTAGAGCTTTTAAACGCTCGGCGTGGCTGCTGTTGGCGATGACTTCAAGATCGCCTTTAAGCAGATCCTTAATGCTGCGTGGACGGTTAGTTGCCCCCGTGCGGTAAATAAGCTGTTGGGTAATGTGTTGATAGGGGGGGGTGAAACGTACTCGTTTTTTGCGTTGCTCGGTCACGGTCAGACCAGCAGCGGCGATATGCACCTGCCCGGATTCGACCTGGGTGAGAATGTTTTCCAGCTTATTTTCACTGCGAATATCGGCCTTCACACCAAGGTGTTTAGCGAAGGCGGTAATTAGATCAAATTCCAGACCGCTGGTTCCATGTGGGCCATCAAAGTAGGTACTAGGTGCGTTGCGGGTGACCACGCGCAGCACACCGTCATGCTGAACTTGTTGCAGTTGGTTACGCTGAGGCGCACAGGCATTAAGAGTTAATGCCAGCAATATAATACCGCCTGCTATTGCTATGAAATTTTTGTGCATGAAAAAACCTTAACGACTACTTTGTTCAACGAGGTACAAATTATAACACACTAATATTCGAGCTTATCTATAACTTGTGTTGTAGTAGCTTGAATGTAAAATAGTTTTATGTTAGCTGGAGTTGGAGCCTGTCTGAGGTTTTAGTGCTAAGTTGCAGAAATCACTGGAAATGGGCTGGCTATATCGATACTGGAGCAATATAGAAAGAGAAAAAGAATCTGTATATTTTTTCCAGAGGATTTATAATTGCGCAGACCGGAGAGGTGCCAGAGTGGCCGAATGGGCTTGATTCGAAATCAAGTGAAGGCTCGCGCCTTCCGAGGGTTCGAATCCCTCCCTCTCCGCCAATTATCGCTCTAACTGATTGAATAACATGAATATCGATGCGGGAAAATGCTGGGTTATACGGTGCTATAGTGTTATAGCTCTATATTAATTGTAGTACGACGAGCAATTTGAGCTGTCTAGTACCGTGGTGTTTAGCGTTTTCTTTTTCAACAGGTATAAAAAAAGCCGACTAAGTAGTCGGCTTTTTAGCCAGGTCAATGTAGCAATTAAGCTTTACGTCGACGAGCAACACCTACAAGGCCAATCAAGCCTGAACCAAACAACCAGGCGGCGGCGGGAACAGGAACAACATTTACCGCTTCACCCGTGCCAATAATAGTACCGTTTTGATCGATGGCAACAAAGGGGGATGCCAGCATTTCTGTTGTAAAGAAGAAGCCACCAACTGTATCACCAACAGCAATGGGTAAGGCATCTGGGTTTGCATCAAGGCCATTCTGGTTGTAATAGTTGAAGGTATACATTAATGCTTGATTGTAACCGGTGAACAAGTCATCGAATAAACCCAGGCTAGTAGTATAAACAGGGTTGTCCACACCACCCAAAAAATTAATATTTGATTCAGGGCTATCCCACTCGAATGCCTCTATTATTCTACTATCCCAACCGTTATTAGTGCTCCCAACATTTGTGGCTCTATCGTTTGCGACGAAAAACGCATAAATGCTGCTACCGGCGTTATTGGTAACAGTGTACTCAGCCTCACCACCACCAATAAATGGATCATAAGCCACCCATCGTTCTTCAATAATGATCGCTTGCGCACTTGATGCCGCTAAAAATAAAGCTGCTAACGTGAGTGATTTTACTAAATGGTTCATGTTTAATTTCCTAGTATATGTGTTCATATTTTTTGAACAAGGATTATAAGCTATCTTTTTATTCTTTACAGTACTCCAAAGGGAGTAGTTCTATACCTGCTTAGGAAAATGCTGGTTAATTCTGCTGCCCCGTTTAGATTTGAAGCAGGAAACGTGCTAGCCAGGGGGGCTATGCATTTACATGTGGAGCATTAAGCAGAACCTTCGCTTAATGAGCGGACTGACAGTGGAATTTGAAAGCTGACTTTGAGTCCTGCACTTGTTGTGCTGTTACTGAAATTAATATCACCAGAATACTGATGGACAATGTCTTTGACGATGGCTAGCCCGAGTCCGTGTCCATCAGCGCTTTCATCTAACCTCAGGCCTCTATGAGTAAGTAGTTTAAGTTTGCTCTGATCAACGCCGGGACCATCATCATTGATCGTGCATATTAATGTGTTGTTTTCAATGCTTAGCGTAAATTGAATATGTTGGCGTGCCCATTTTCCGGCATTGTCTAATAGATTTCCTAAAAGTTCCAACATGTCTTCGCGATCCAGAGGCAGCCTTTCAGGAGCCGACTCGGCAAGAATAAATTCAAATTCTTTTTCTCGATGCATGTGTTGTAACGTATTGAGTAGTGCCGGGATGTCATCTTTAATTGAAAAGTTGCTGCCCGCCGGACCTTCACCGGCGAGTCGGGCGTGTTTGAGTGAATGGTTGATCAGGCGTTGCATTTTATCAATCTGCTGGATGAATATTTGACTGGAACGATCATCGTTTGTAGGCGAGGGTTCATCAGTGAATTGCTTTAACAAGGTTAGCGGTGTTTTTAAAGCATGAGCCAGGTCGCCTAAGGTTTTGCGTGAACGATGGAGTCGTTCGGCCATGACTGAGAGTAGGTGATTAACTTCAATAACCAATGGCTTGATTTCAGCAGGGACATTCTGACTAAGTTTATCAATGCCGCCTCGTTCAAGTTCCTGTACTTCGCTTTGTAGCTTTTTTAATGGTTGAAAGCTGCGTT
>CAZIJT010000013.1:0-32833 GCA_964539595.1 uncultured Thiohalophilus sp.
TGGGCGAACTACCGAGCGTGATGGTACCGGCTGCCGTATCGATGCTGAACTCACCTGCTGCAGGAACGCCTGCGGCCTTGGCCAGCGCAATCCCATTATCATAAGCAGCTGTGACATCGTTAATAGCGCCGTCATTGACTTGATAAATAAGATTTGCAGCATCAATTAAAACCGGGCTGATGTTGCGGCACTTACCCAGGCACAGGGGTTTCGGTTTGCCGATGTTGGCGGCAGGGAACGATGCTGTTTCCGTTCCATCGTAGAAGGCCGCAGGGATGTCGATATCATTGAACTGGGCTTGTCGATCGAGCAGCTCAATGGTAATGCCTTCATCCGGATTGCCATTACATTGACCGACAATACCATCAAGAACGATGGCTGCATCTGCTCTGGGAATCGTTCCACGCGGCCCGGTAAGTAACACCTGCATGCGCTTATCTCGGATTGATGCCGTTGATAGGTCAATGCCATCGACTTTGTCTGTGGCCAATACAAGCGGTCCCCATGCCGCAACCGAGCGGCCTCCCCAGACTTCCTGAATACTGCGTTTCAGACGTGGCACTCCCCCGGTGGCAATGACCGGGTAATAAGGTTGATCGGCTGGCGCATCAGTAGGATCGGTGAAATAGGCGGTGTCGGACAGATAGTTGGGCGTCGCCCCATCGGGATCGATTTCAACCAGCAGCACCTTTTCCATATCAGGCCGCTTGAGCAAATCAGACAGCGTTGTCATGATGAGGCTACCCCGCGCGCATCAATGACAATCTCACCAGCCTGACTTCTACGCAGAATATCATCCAGCGTTTCCTGCTTAAGTTCCCGACCATCGGGCGTGACAACTTTTAAGCTGATGCTGACATTGCCAGTGCTATCCTGGGTTAGTTTGTCACGTTCCGCATTGACCAGTCGGCTGATCTGCTCCAGGTTGTTGATGGCCTGGTCCTGTTTTGTATTGCCGCTGGCGATCAGTCGCTGTTGCACATCACTTAAACCACCGGTAATCAGATCATAGGCGGACTGGTAACCACTACCCGAGGCATACAACTGGCGGGCGGTATTCAGTAGCGGTGAGGCCAATTGATTGAGCTGCTGCGCAACAGAGGCCAGCTCGGTTCCGCCCAGCGTTTGCGATTGCTGCAACAGGCTTGTAAAACTACTCTGCAGGGCATTGAGTTTCTGGCCGGGTGTCTGGTTACCGAATTTTATATTGGCCAACGTACTACCCAGTGCATCGCTAACCTGAGATATCATTGACATTTCAGACTTGTACCTTTGCATGATTTGCTGGTACAAATTATTTTCCAATGATATGCGTGTCTGGATATCCGTTGTGTTGCCCAGCGTCTTCCACAGGCTCCGGATGGTGCGGGCAGATTCGTCGAGCGGCGTGGACTCACCTCGCATGAGCCGTAACTGTGAGCTGATACTGGTACTCAATGACGCCATCATAGAGGCGGTCTGGCCCAGGCGTTGGAGAACCTGTTGCGTTTTCTCACCAGCACGGCGAAACTGTTCCAGCCCCGGTAATGCCGTATTCAGCATGTCTTCGGTTACGCTAGTTATCCAGTCACCCAGATTTTTAAGTTCGCCGCTATAACTGGCCTTGAAGGTGTCCAGCCGTGCCACCAGGTCACGATCCAGCGCAGTACTAAATTGATAAATGGAATCACGAATACCCGAGAAGACGGTCTTGATCTGATCACGCGTTGAATTTTCCAGTTTGGCGTACTCGCGCCAGCGGTCAGTGCCACGGAAAAATGATTTACGCCGGGATTTGTCTTCCCATTGCTGGCCGGTGAATCCTGTACCAGCCACATTGAGATCAATGCCACGCTTGTCTGTTCTGGTTTTGCTGCCAAATGCGGAGCCGCCTAAGGCACCACCGATGAGAGCGCCAACATAACCACCGACACCAGGAGCTATTATGTTTCCAGCAGCAAAACCTAGTGCGGCACCTATACCGCCTGCAGCAGTAGCTCGGTTATCACCACGCGAGTAGGCATTGCCAAACATCGCGCCACCAATACCCGCCGCCGCATACGGTACATAGCTGCCATACCATGAACCGGATATTCCCTGGTTGCCAAAGTTGCCAAGACCAAACCAACCCGCTTTACCTGCGGCGCTGGTTGCTGCACTTCCTGCCGCACTACCCGCCATATTTGGACCCAATTGCTGTGCAACACCTGCCTGTGCGGCTTGTGGTATACCCATCATTGATCCCAGTGCGCTTGTTATAGGGATAATGACTGGCCGGGCAATGGCCAGTGTGGCCATGTCTGCGAGCATATCCTTAAATACATTTTTTATACGTTCGGCAAGACCTTTGAAACCATTGATGCCTCTGTCAAATACATCACGGAACGTGTCACGGAAGGATTGGCGAATAGAGCTGGCGGTATCGCCATAAATCTTCGCCATTGGCTCTGCGGATGCCTTTACTTCTTCCTGCGATTTGCGCAATTCGTACATGCCCCCCACCAGTTCACGGATAGCCGCATCCTGATTCTTGATGCCCAGTTGGTGCGCTTTTGACAATGCAGTCTGGATATCAAGTTCCTTGCCTGTATATTTCAGCAGCCGAGATTCGGCTTTCAGAGAGCTAAGGAACTTCTGTTGTTCTTTGGTGAGTTCGGATACCTGTTTGCCAGCGCCCCGAGCCTGATTACCGAGTTTGTGTATTGCAGTACTCGTTTTATGCATTCCATTGCGTACTTTCTTAAAGAATTCTCTGGCCTGCGCTTCAGCACTACTAGTAGTGCCATTGCCACCATCACCAAATAACGCATCGGGCACATTCGACATATTGTCTGCCAGAGTCATTCCTGCAGCCCGAAGCTCTGCTAAACGCTGCTTTGCCTTATCATTTCCGGATGTAAACCACTCCATGAACCCAACATGGCCACTAGAGTATGCCGCCCACCAATCCGCCGACACTTTGGTATCCGACAAGAACTTAGCCATGCCCAGCAACAGAACCTTGCCTTTTGTGCCGCCGAGTAACGCGCCAAGAATGCCGACTTCTTTAGCCCATGACGGAAGCTGCTTAAACCCATCCCACATATCAGAGGCAAGATCTTTTATCATGCGCATAGGGGTCGCGAGTTGATCGGTAACCCCAGCTGCACCAATAGCAATGGCCTCGACGGCATCAATGGTATTGTCCGACCAGGTCTTTGCCTTGCTCCCCGTGCTGTCTAATGCCCCGCCAAGGTCATCATTAATGACACCTACCAGAGACTTCAGCCAATCAAACAGACCGCCATCCATAACATTATTACGAAAGATGAACCATTTATCCGACAGCATCGACATGCCACCAGACCATGTTTTGGCTAGTTCTTTCGTTGTGCCTCGAAATTGTGAGCCAACTTTCTTCCATTCTTCCATGAGCTTTTTGCGAGTTTCTTCTGCGCTATAACTTACGCTTTGTTTAAAACCAAGTGCTGCTAGAATACTTCGATCTCTGAACATATCTGCAGCACCTGCACCCGCACCATACATCTTAACAACTTGCCCTGTTGTTTCTTCAATGCTTAACCCATAAGCTGCAGAAAGATCCCCAATCAATGGCATCCATTCTTTTATTTCGTCAACACCTCCGCGCATCACCCCTGCGAGTTGTGTTGCTGATTCCATGATTTTTTCAAATTCAAATGGTGTCCGGCTAGCATAGTCACTCATTTCTTTGAATAGACGATTACCTTCCTTAACACTACCCAGAAGAACTTTAAGCCGTACACGATATTGTTCAGATGTTGATGCAGCCTGAATAAATGATTTACTCACCAGCCCAACACCTAGCCCGGCCAACACCCCCTTCAGGGAGATGAGACTGCGTGATAGATTCTTGCTTTCCAGATTGAGTTGCTTGGCATTCTTCGCGGCCTGATTGGTTCGACGTGAGAACCGGCTCATGCCTTTACCGGCTTTATCGCTGCCCTTGGTGAGCTTCTCGATCTCCTTCTCAGATGCGCGTATAGTTCCGACCAATCCAGAGCCGTCTGCTTTAAGTACCACGCTGAGTTCGAGTTCGTTCATATTTCCTTGTTCAATGCTTCGAGTGCAGCGGACTCCATAATGCGGAGTCCATCAAAGGTTTCGGGGTTTATTGTAATTCCGGCCATACTGATTGCGGCTTCAACGGCAACATAATCCAGACCGAGTACTCCTCCCATCGAACCGGTACGCCATTGGGTTTGCACGATACGGAAAAGTTGTACCGTATCCCAATTTTCCGGCCAGACCTCAAAAACATCCCGCTCCAGACTGGCCTGGTATTGATCACGAATATCATCGGATGCACCCCATGCTTCGAGATCGGCATCAACCTCATCATCGCCACCAGTTTTCCCGCTCGCGGCCCAGTGGCGTGCCGCGTCGATTAGTTTTTTCGCTGGTTCTTTTTAGTGATGGCCTTGAAATACTCAGCGACCAGAGCAACACGGGCACATGAGTCATCTTTAACTTTTGACAGCGTAGTATCGTCACTCAACATTGGATTGCCATCCTCATCAGCGATGCCCTCGACACTGACAAGAATTTCATCGAGCAGGCTGGCATCAGATTCATCATCCGTGTAGCTACTTAATATCTGGTCGATGCGTGACTGTGGCAGGCGCTTGAATTTGGCGGTAAAGGTGCCCTTTGTTTCACCGTCATCGGTTGGGGTGACAACGGTTATCTGGCGTTTGAACGTCGCGTTTGAAGACAACTTGAACATGGTTTGATAATCCTGTTAGTTAAAATTACCTGGTGGTGATTTTGAAATCATCATCGCCTGCACTGGAGGGGATGAAGGCCAGATCCATTTGAACGGTACGGATACCGTCACTATCACCGTACTGCGGGTTCAATAGCTGTACCCGCAGTGCATCGATCTGGATAATGTTCCCAGCAACCGCTCCATGCACCAACTGCAATGCACCCAGGGTATTTGCCTTTGCAGTAGTGAATGGATTAAACGTGCTGAGAACCGGTGCTTCAATAGTGACATTGCCTGCCGGTGCGCGATCGACAATCTGCACCGACTCTTCACCTACCACGTTGCGGTATACTACTTTGTTATTCTGTTTGATATTCAGCCCCAACAGGTTGAAGCTTTGTCCGTGCAGGGTGAACGTGGGCGTATTAGTGTTGGTTACTGCCAGCGGTATTTTGAAGCCACTAAAATCTGGTACAGGGTCAGCCACAGTCGCTGGATCGACCCACAGCCCTGTAATGACAAACTTGTAGTAGGGGATGCCCTTTGGATCAATGCCTATGGAAACATCACCGCGCGCGCCTACCAGTGCATGTTGTTGGCCATCAAAATGAATATGTAACGTACCGGCTTCTTCATTTGAGCTAACCAGTTCGTACTGTACATCAACAGTTGCAGTAATCGTTTCTGCTTGGCCACACATGCGAAGCAGCGGCCCATAGGCGGGCGGAGTATCCACTGCACCCGCACCAGCAAACTCAACACTGAACTCACATACCACATGCGTACCGACATGAATGGCCAGGTCATTACCCAGTGTCGGTCGGTCCACGTTACGGTTGACAGTGTCGCCTTCCATTGGGCGGATGGTTAAATCTTTGGTCTGGATGGCATTGGCTATACCTGTCGGTACCGCATCTACTGCATAGATGGGTTCGATTTTTGCCAGTAGAATTTTCTTTGGAAATTTAAGCGCCGCCATGTGTCTCCTCCTCGGCTACCGATGCAACCTTGTTGGTTTTATCTGTCTGCACATTCAACGGCTGGCCATCCGCATTGCGAGGCCGGTTACCATCGGGATGATCCTTTGTGCATTCAACCAGCTTTGTTTTGCCGGTTTTCTTGTCTTTTTTATAGCTGCCACCACTTCTCATCGGTTATCTCCTAAAGGTAATGACGGGTTGTTAAACTTAGCCGGGCTGAATGACACAGCACACCTGCAAACATGACCGGGCCTGAGTCTTCAACCTGTACGCCCGCCTGGTTATCAACGATCAGGGTGTCCACCAGACCGCCCAGTGTATCGTCGGCACGAAACACGGCGACAATGGCATCCAGCAAATCATCAAAGGCCAGTTCACTCTGACCGGCATCATCCAGGCTCATATAGCCACGAATGCGCCAGCGCTGTTTCACCACATGGCGACCTAAACTTGGGCTGGACTCTACTCTGGCGATACGGCGCACATGCCAGCCTCGAACCTGACTCTGGTATTCATACAACGTTTTCATGCCTTGATGGTTCTTTGCATAGCGTTCGTAGTTATGTACCGGACCGATATCGGGGATAGTTTTCAGGGCAGTAACGATGGCATTACGGATATCAAGCGTGGCCATTAGTTCACCTCGCCTAATTGCTCAATAATGCGAGCTGCTGCATGGCTGTATTTGTTTTTTAGCTGTGTTTCATTCATCGAGAAGGCACGATGGAACATGCCCACAGCTATAGTCCCACGCCATGAAATCTTGCGGGCAATCTGGAAGGCGACATGGTGGACATCCTTTTCAGGTACATCCAGCTTCGCTCTTACCCAATCAATCAGGGGTTCAACGGGTGGAAAATGTGGCTTGGTACCCAGCTCGACCGGGATGGCATGGGGACTGGCAGTACCTACAACCCCCAGCACATTATTTGCCAGCACTTCCGGCTCCTGTGCTTTGATACTGTCTCGTAATCCACCGCCGCCACCGCCACTGGCGCCGATGGGGGTTAGATCCTTTATCTCGCCTTCCAGAAACTCCGATGCCTCGCGAGTGACCGAGTCCAGAACCTCACGAGTGATATCCGGCGCCTGTTGCCAAAGCGCGTCCAGCTCGGCAAAGCCCTCCATCTGGATTTCAACAGCCAGTGCCATTAGCGTCTGCGCCCAGGGTGTAACAGCCGGTCATTGCCGAGGCTGTTTGCCAAATCAAGATCAACCACAGCACCTGCAGCAACGTTGCGCTTAGGGTCAATGCCCAGTTCATCGTAATAGCGTTTTCGCAATGTCTTTGCACGAAATGCAAACTCACGCGCCTTGCTTTGATGGTCAACACTGTCCGCCTGAATCGTTGAATCCGAATCTCCACTGTAGAGGCTGGCCAGTTGGTCACACAGAACAGCAGCGGCATAGCTGGCGACCGGTTCACGGTCAACAATATCAATGGTATCGGTAACATCATCAAGTACATGCTGAATAGTAAAGCTGGCGCGCACTGTTTCATTGGCAGGGAGGCTGGCCTGAACCATGATTTGCCGAGTACCAGGTGCGTTATAGATACCCCATGCACCGGTATCGATCATGCTGGGTGGTACATTACCGACTGGGTATTCCAGGCTTTGCAGACCGCTGAAACCTGATTCCCAGGCAGCAGGCAAGTCTAGTGTCTGGCCACCTGGTGCGGTTAAATCTTCGACCTTGGTTTGTGGACGATCTTTGCTATAGCGGGAAACAGCCAGGGTAATTGCGATGTCGCGTTCACCTGTGGTAATAGCGTTGGCATCGTCGCGGGTGAGGCTGTCAACGAGGGTTTGGTAGTTAGATAGCACTACGCCCACCCCGGCGCATTAGTCTGCACCCAATGAGCGCAAACAAACTCGAAACCATAGATGGATTTAGTATTAGCGCCATAGCGTTTTACTGTATTCGCTGTCATGATTGCAATATGTATGGAGTCAGGGAATAGCTAATAATCCCGCTATCTGAGCCGAGGACATGTATTAAATCTTTTGGCTCGGTGCTTTTCTCGACTGGTATTAATGCAGCGCACACATAATTCACTATTGGCGCGTTACCTATGCCAAAATATCCGGTATAACCGAATTCTTCGAACACTGCGCCGTCGTCAGAAGAATATATCGCATGATCTGCACCTGTCGGCACAAGCCATGTGCGTCCATTTGTTGCTCCATCGTAGTACCAAATTTTGTTCAACGTATCGGCACCTGTTGGCGTGACAACGTTCCATGTTGCGCCGGAATCTGTGCTCTTTATCCATATCGGAGAGGATTCCGCGGAATCACTGCCTCCAACGATTATACAGTTATACCCAACAGTAATAGAAAACAACTTCTCGCTGCTACTAGGTGCCCATACATTAGTCCAGTTCGTTCCTGCATCAGTAGTAAGCCACAGACCATTCGCCTCTGTAGCAGCCAGAAATATTTGACCACTTACGTGAGCAATACTGTTGACGGGAGTGCCATCCATGCCCGCTGGCGTCGATAACGCAGACATCGTGAATGATGATCCTGTATCAACAATCTTCCACACTTGTGCTCCAGCCTCTGCGACTCCACCAGTTAGCCATGTCGTCACGCCATCGCCAGCGATAGTTGTGAGGTCCAGGGATCTAGTGCTAGTTATCGCGGACCAATCTTTCATTGTAATAGTGCTGAACGCTGCATCTCCAGCGTTCCCCACTACAACAGCGGTTGGTAGATAGCCACTTCTTATGCCAATGGCAATGCCATTCAGATCATTTGCGGTTGGTGATGTTGCAGCAGACCAAACTACGGGCCTACCTCTGGCGCGCCAGATAGCCCCCCCGCTGCCGACTGCAAGTTTAGTCGTTCCTATATTAATGATGGCCGCAATATTTGCTCCTGAGGGTGTTTGTGCAGAAAACATATTCTTTCGGCAGAACTCACGGATTACACTAGCCGCATCAATACCCCTAAATGGCCCGTTCATACTAAAACCTCCCACTCGGCATCAGCGGTTGTGGCAGTCACACGCAGCGCAGTCACCGGCGCATCAAGAACATCATCGGTGTCTATCGAGACATCCCCATAAGGCCAAGCGCGCCATTTGGCTGTTCCGGCTTTAACCTCGGCGACACTGGAGAGTGAATATTCAACCAACGCCGTTCCACCTGCACCAGGTGACACACCCACCGTTGCAGGTTTGTGGTGATCCCGCTCTGGCATATAAAGAGGGTTAGACGTCGCACCAGCAAGAACTGTATCTGTCCACTGCCAGCCGTCTCTTCTAGGTGTTGATGGCATCGCTTTGATTCCAGATTCGTTAAAACAACGGGGGCATGTTATGCCCCCAAATAATTACCGGTACGTTCTTATATATGAGACGTATCCGGCACGTTACCGCCAGGCACGATTTATGGCACGACCGCTTTGTACAGCCCACGGAAGTCGAGTACGTTGCCGCCATAGATATGGCGAATCTTGTACTTGATCTGATCGTTGCTGAACAATGAGCCTTGCGTTGGACTGTCCTGAACAAACAGTTCAGGCTCTTCGTTACCGTCCAGGAAGCCGATTTCGATGGTGGGGATATCCATCGGATCAGCCGATAGGCACCAGTCATTGACATCCGTCCAGTACCACACAGGGATAACATTCAGTGCTAGTGACTGGGTGAAGGTCTTGTCATTTTCGGTGTTGCGGCGGAACAGGTTGACGCCCGCCTCTTCCATATCCGCTGATGTAAACAGATTTCGAGGGCCGATACCCATGCGATCATTGCTGCCCAGCTCCGTCTGTTTGAGCATGGCCAGTCGACCTGCCGCCAGTGAAGTGGCATCCAGCGCGGCTACACCCAGGTTGTTATGGGCCGCATCAAACAGGGCAACACCGTCATAAATCAGCGGATTGGTGGCAAGGAAGTCGAGAACAAATTTACCCAGTGTGCGTTTACCTGCACGCGACATGCGGATCGGGATACGCTGAATAGCGCCGACATCATCGTTCTTGATCATTTCAATGGAAATGGTTTCTTCACCGCCACGTTTGGCCACGGCATAGCTGGCAGCTTCATCACCAGGTGAGGTCAAAGCAGCATAGGAACCGTTTTCTGCGACGACTGGCAGGTCGCCATAACCGCCAAAGCGGGTACGTTCCTGTGTGCGGAAATCATTGACCGGGACAACCGTTGCCAGTTGGCGCCAGACATCATATTGCGATGGCTGGTTGTAATCCGCAATCATGCGCCGGGCAACGGAGTCGCCCAGCACATTGGAAAAACTGGTTGAGTCCAGGGCTTCACGGAAACTGGCGTCACCGATGGCTTCACGCAACCGCGCCACATCACAGTTTTTCATGTGGCCAGTGACACGCCGATCACCGGTGATGTCGATGTAACATTCCTTGAAGGAAATCACTTCACGATTATTGGGATCAAAAAAGGCATCTAACATCTTGCCGACTTTGTCACTGCGGCCCTCGCCGGATTCGATGTGTGAACCGCCACCCAGATCAACCACATGGCCAGACTCTGTGAACTTGGCCAGGTATTCACGTTCCCCGGTAATGGCCTCATCCACCTGGGCTTCCGTAAAGTTAGCCATAGCAATAAACTGGTCACGCAGTTTGGTCTTCGCCAAATCTGGCAGGCCGGATTCGGCAATCGCCACACGCGCATGCGCCCGTGCTTCCACCATGCGGATGCTCGAATCCAGTTCATCCTTGCTGATACCGGTATTGGCCGAGGACGGCTCTCCGTCCCCGGCCCCTGTTTCGCTCTTGGTGGGGTTATCCTGTGCCAGTGCTTCACGGTAAGCTGCTTCCAGCTTTTTGTCGTTATCAATATCCAGCCCGTCAGGCAGGCTTCCATTGTGGGCTGTTTTGACAGCCTCAATCATGCGTTCACGCAGTTTCATGTCTGCCTCTACCTCCGGGTTGAGTGCTTCAATTAAATTAATGATTTGTCCGCCTGCACCAGGCTCGATAATCAGATCAACAGAGCTGACTTTGCTGATTTTGTTGGCGATACGTCGGCCTGCTTTGAGGCTTGCCGTACCTGCAGCATCGATCGAAAAACCAAACAGATCGTTGGCCATGCCTTTGTTGAATGCTTCCAGCATTTTTACCGGAACTTCACCGGCTGATTTCAGCAGTTCAAGATCGGCATTGATTTGGCCGTTATCGGTGCCCTGGCCTTCGATGAAGACAGGGTTGACAATGCGTCCGATCAGGTTGTTGAACGCCCGGCCTTTGCCCTTCAGATGTTCTTCGTCTGATTTCACAAAGACACGCACGCCCTCGAATAACGGCACCGCCTCACGCAACACGGCATTGCGGTAATAATTCTTGTTACCCGACAATCCGGCTTTGATAATGCAGATCTGCCACTTGAGACCCTGAGCATCTTTTGCTTCCAGGAATGCGCCCTGGGCTTCACGCATGGCCACCGGCTTGTAGTCTTTGGTCACCTCAGTTGGGTTGCCCAGCGTAACCTGGTTGTTGTCACTCAGGGTGTAGGGATAGGCGAGATAGCGACCAGACTCCATTACCACCACGCGATCGGTAAACATGGCTTCAACCGGCACATAAACATCACGCTGACCCGGCTGGCGCAACTTGTCTTCCAGGGCGCGGCGCACCAGTTGCATAATGTCGCGAAACTCGCCTGCAGCCGCTTCGCGCAATGCAACCTCACCCCGGATGCCCTGTTCAGGAATGCGTTTCATTTTTTGACATCACCGCGAAGTTTTTCACCGGCAGTAGTCACAACAACAACGTGATCACCATAGTTACGGAAAGACAAGACCTCATCGACCTTGATGTTTTTCTTTTCCATCACAGGCTGCTTGTTTCGATCTAGTACCGGCTTGCCATCCCTCATTTTCGGCACCTGGCGTGATACGAATTTCGCGGCATCTTCCGCCGTCATTTCTTTTGTTGTGTTCTCTGGATCGGGCATCATTGTCTCCGAGTAATTACCTGTCAGTCGTTTTAAAAACCATGAACTGACTCTAGTGGAGAG
Organism: uncultured Thiohalophilus sp.; assembly: GCA_964539595.1. Taxonomy (GTDB): domain Bacteria; phylum Pseudomonadota; class Gammaproteobacteria; order UBA6429; family Thiohalophilaceae; genus JAADGZ01. The sequence goes on from CAZIJT010000013.1 coordinate 11,686, forward strand.
CATGCGCGATATATATTAAAGGGCTTTAGTATTTAGGCTGACGGTATTGAACGGCCATAAAGAAACAAAAATAGCGGACGCTAAGAAGGATTAAGCAATTTATCTATTACCCTTCGACTTCGCTCAGGGCGAACGGAGTAATAATAAGTGCCCTTCGACCCTTCGATAAGCTCAGGACGAGCAGAATGAATCAGGGCTTGCCGAGATTAAGCACCGCTTCCAACGCTTTCTTGTTTGGATCACGCAACTCGAATTTGCTGAACGGTTTGCGCCCTGGGTATAGCGCATCCAGATTCTCGACAACGGTTTTAGTAAAGCAACCACAGTTGATTGTTTCACTTGCCGATGCCCGAGGGTCTCGTGGGTACATAATTTTTTTACCGCCAACCAGAAATGGCGTATCCACCTCTCTGATTTGTCCATCAGCAATATCATGATCAAGTCGTGAATGAACTTTGCCGGAGCGACGCCACTGTTTTTTTATTTTTGCCCCGGCATTGATGGCGGCTGTCATGCGAGCCTGTTTGGCCGCCGAGGTGATCCGCCCCAGCTCAGTACGCACAATGGTGTTGGCGCGGGAACGCCCTCCCTTGTCCAGCAACCCGGCGATCATATCAATGGCCCCGGTGGGACTCTGAGCGCCAATCGCAACCAGACCCAGTTGGGTATTAATTTTGTTGACCAACTGGACACTGATATCGGCAATACGATCAGTCATAAATCCGCGCATGGCTATCAGGCTGGACACATCAATCGTAGGCAGGAGTCCCTCTACTTTTATCCCGACTGCCGTCATTGGAGCATCGACCTGGGCAATGCCGTTTTGCCAGGCTTGTCGGGTGGCTTCATTTACCACACCCGTGGCCGCCGTAGCGGCCTCATTCAAGGCGCTGCGGACGGTCTGCTGTAACTGGGGGAGATACCAGGATTGCCAGTTGGTAGGCGTCGCAGCCAGGGCAGCCGTAATTTTTGCTTCAGCGGTTTGCAACAGGCGGACAATCTCGTTGCGCGTGTCACGTTGAATACGGACACTGTCTTTAATCGCTTTGTTTTCAGCTTTGGAATAACGTTGCTTATCCTTCTTATCCACCCGAAACCCCTGCAGCCGGTTCGGTGAATGCATCCTTTTCGGCCTCGGCGGCGGCTTCCTTGATAGCCGCCGCCAGTTCAGTTGCGGCATCAAACTCGACGCCCAGGCGACTGGATATCTTTTCCACTATCTGCAACACTTTTTCGTGGGTCATAAATCCATTGCTGACCAGCATACCAGCGGCAACGGTCACCTGCTGCAGAGCGGTGGCATACTTGGTAATGTCGCGGGCCACCATTTCCGGGAACTGCACTTCGACACTATATATATCATCATGCATATCCGGCTCATGATGATTATTAGCCAGTTCCCACTGGCGTATAACATACACGGCAATGCAGTGCAGGATATGACGCAGATAGGTCTGGCGCATGGTAAAGATTTTGAAGGTCGGTTCCCCCATCTCGCTGGCCGTGGCGCGATTGACATCACCGCCGCCGCCATACCAATGCTCGGGCAAGGTGGCTCCCCCCATCACATGATTTCTAAACAGCCGGGCATTCTCGCTGGAATCCTGCGCCTTAAGATCCGGCGTCACTGCATCCCATTTTTCCGCATCATTATGTATCCGCACGCTGCCTGGGCTGGGCGCTGAAATCTCACGCGCTCGTGTTTTGATTTCATCAGGTGTGGCACCCGTGAGCGTGATGTCCCACATAAAGGCACGCATAAACTGGGCACGATCAATTTCACCGAACATGAACTGATCAAACGCATCCAGCCAGTCAATTTGCGCCAGTAAATCCGATCGGCCTCGGCTGCCGTTGGATAAATCATTAATCGGGAAATAGAAACACTCGCCATCGGCAAATTTTTCCCGAATGGCGCGGGTGCGTTCGGTAAACAGCTCGTCGTCCGGGCCATTGACGATCACCCGGAATTTACGCGCCCGGCCTTTTTTGTCCTTGGCAGTGACCACGCCGATAGCCTGCTCGGCATTATCGGGATCGGTGACCACGGTTTCAATCAGGGAGGGGTCCAGATATCCCAGCCGTACATGACCGGACATTTCATTCACAAACACCGGCCAGCACTGTTCGCCAAACAGGCTCAGCTCCCTGGCCTTTTTCGGTAATTTCAAATCCATTGCATTGATTGGATCATTCCAGAATCTGTCCAGCTGCTCCTGGATAATCTCATCAGCGGCAACCAGACGCACACCTTCAGCCAACATGAAGGCCAGGGGCAGTTCGACAATGCGATTGGCCAGCAGGTTGGATTCCCACAGATACAGCGCCAACTTCTGCATGCGCTGCTGGGTCAGCGGAGAGAGATCCCGTTTGGCTTGCCCGGTCAGCTTGCGCCACTGATCTTCATCGGCATCGATGGTCACACCTGCCGCTTCGACAAATTGTTGATCCTGTTCTGACTCAGATTCCGACTCAGTCTCTACTTCAGATTGGGGAGGATCAGGCCAAATATACTTTAATGGGTTCAGTTTCATCATAGTGCTCTTTTTTCTATCGGTCGTAGCATGTACACTCGGTTGGTGAGCTGGTTAAAGCGTTGAAGAAGGAATGCCGATTCCCCCACGTCCGAAACCGTACCCACGGTTTTAAAATGGCTTCCGTCAACGCGAACCAGCTCATACTCAGTTACTTCTGACTTCTTGTCCTGCTCCATGCTCTGAATCCCTCACCAGCGAGTTTATAAACCGTTTATAAATGTACGCGTTTGATAAAACGTGCCAACGCACCACTAACAATAATCGCGCCTTACAGCGGCTCTGAGAGCGTCGATGGGACGCTCATCGAAACATGGATACACGTCGGCGTCCCGAACAACTATCCGGCGTATACGCATCCATGTCGGGATCGATCGATTCGCCTGCCGGTGGTTGCCCTTCCTGCTGGGTTGCCATCCAGGCAAGCAGGCCAGCAATAGCACTGTCACCGTGCCGTGGTTGACCATCGCTGCCCTTGTCTCGCCCACTGTCCATTCGGGGCCGTCCCTGATCCACCACCACCCGCCTGTGATCGGCGATGATGTCTTCGCTTTTTGGCACGATGATCGATCGGTCTTCATAAGCCGTGCGGTACTTTGGAAAGCTGACGGCATACCATTGGGGGGTCGCCATAACACATTCGACCCGAGCGATACCATATCGTTGCAAGGCGGCCTCAGCATGTGACTGGCCATTTCCGCGTGCGTCAAACTTGGCGTGATGAAATAAAGGTAACTCATCAAGGACAAAGAACAGGATCTGTTGTTGGACATCGAAGGGGATTTTCCTGAGTTCAAGGACAAAATTAGTGCGCCAGCGATCAGGGGCAACTTGTTGCAAAACCCAGATCACCGAGAGATCACCGTCACGGCCAAAATCCTGCCCGAGGACAGTACGTTTATCGGTGGGTATAGAATCAATCACCGGTTTCAGCGTATCGATGATCCAGTCCTGTGCCTCTGTCTGCCGGTTATCATCCAGCACCCATTCCGGTGGGCGGGCAAAACGTATAACTGGTATCCCTTCTTCAGCACAACGTTCAATCAATGTGCGAGGCATATAAACGCCACTGCCTTTGGCTGGCACACAGTCCAGTTCTTCCCCCGCATCATCGCCATAGAAGTCGCGGGTCTCGGTGCGGAATGTTTCTTCCGCCTCCGGTGACCACTCTTTTCCCTGGACAAGACAAATACGTTTATAAAAGCCTTCGGCCAACGCATCGTCAAAGGTTTCCCGATGCAGTGAATAAGGCCGCTTGCCTGCCTTTATTTCCCGAATCAACTGGTTGAACTCGTTATCATCACCATTGTGGGTGGACACCACATCGACCCGGCCACCCCACATCAGGAACGCCAGCGATGCTTTCAGCAATTCACCAAGGTCATTATGGAAAGCCGCCTCATCGATGCGCGCATGACCCTGACGGCCACGGAAGTTGTGCGGGTTGGATGACAGCGCTTCGATCTTTTTGCCTGATGCAAAACGAATGCTGTATTTGATAATGTCACGCTCTTCTTTTTCGATGACCGCTTTTTCAAGACTGACATCAATCGCCCCGGCAGCCAGACCAAAGGCGCGGGCAAAGAAAGCACAGTCACCTATATATTCCGCCGCCATCGGTAAGTTGTAGCCGACATAAAACTGATCCATGCCATTGGTCTCAGCCGCTTCCAGAGCCGACTCCGCCGCCAATGCGCCCCATGACCAACCAATACGCCGAGACTTTTCAGCGACCCGAACAGGTGATTTATCTTCATGCCATTTAATTTGATAGGGTAGAAGAATAAACGGGACATCCATATCCTCCATGCCCTGGGCACGCTCAGCCTGGATCTCATCGACCAGATCGAGATATTCCTTTTTCTCGGCCTTATCCATTAACACGGATACCTAATATCTCTGCCCGAATCTGTGCCGCCACGTCCGGGGTCAGTCCACCCTGATCGGTTAACGCCTTCACCTTTTCAGCCGCCGCCGCTTTCTTCTGCTCCAGTTCATCGCGCACTTCACGCATCCATTTCTTTTGTGCAATAGAGGCTTTGGACAGTTCCGCAACCATGCGCCCGAGATTGCCGAGGTTGACCTTTTTGGGATCGACTTCCAGATCCATTAATACGGTAAATACTTTTTCCTGGACAAGACGAACCAGGGCATCGGTCATTGCACCCTCATCATCTTCCGCACCATCCGATATCGCTTTGGCCTGTTCGGTCGCAGAACGCAGCGCCTCCAGTTTGTCTTCAAACTTTTTGCCATGTCGCCAGGCAGCGGTTCGGCTGATTCGGACTTCCAGCCCTTCTTCCTCCAGCCTTTCATTGAGCCATTCGGTCAAGCCTTCATAATTAGCAAAGCCACTTTTTACCAGGCGTTCATTGAATTCGGCTCGGATTTTTTCAGGCACATTCAACAGTGATGATCGTCTTGGCATGTCAGCCTCCCACCGCCCACTGACCCAGTTTGTTGATGCTGATGACCAACACCAAAGCAATCGCAAGGGAAGGTTCCACCGGCCAGCTCAACCAGATAATTACTGCCAATGCCACACCACCTACTGCAAGTATGATCAAGCTCCAGAAACAGACTTCAGATATCCAGTATCGAACGACACTCAATTCCATGTTCATAGCTCGGCTGGCCGGGTAATGCCCTGATCATCATGTGAGGGGTTTTCAAGATAATCGACGCCCTGTGGCATCAGACGTGCTTCCCAATGTGCCGCATCGTCCGGCTGATTCAACTTGAGATAGCCCTTGTCTTCCAGGTACTGCAATGCCTTGCGGATTTCATGCTGGGTAACATTGAGATCGGCATCGACCAGCACTTCGACCAGCAGGCCATCACCCACGGGATAGGGACGTCCTGCATCCAGCACCTTTAATATGCGGTAACGGATCATTTTCACCCGCGCCAGTTCGAGTTTGGTTTTAAGTGTCATTCTCTTTCCTCTTCATCATGTGTTTGCCTGTCCAATACACGCTGGACATTCAGGCTCAGGCTTTGCAACGCCACCGCATGCGAGTCCAGCTTGGCCTCTATCACCGCGCTGTAGCGAATATGATCCTCCCGGCGCACGTATTCCTTCGGAAGCTCGGCCTGCAATCGGAGTAGGCTTTTTTCAACATCGGCAATCTTGTTTGACTCAGACTGGATAGCGCGTCCCAATGTTTCGATCCGTGTATTGGTCGCCTCGATTTGTGCCGTCAGTGAACTGGCCAGACGATTGGCCAACCAGCGAATCACACCCCAGTTGGTGGCCATGAAGAACAGAAAAGTAGGAATAATGATCCCGATTAATTGAAACCCCTCTTTTGCTGGCATAAAACTCCCACTTATTATTTTTGTTAGAAAAAATTACAGCTTGTTCATCTGGCTTTTTAACAGGCCGCGTTTATCTGCGCTGCGCGCAGTCGCATAGCCCAGATAACCGGTTCCGAACAACCACCACATCTGCTCTGGGATCGCATCCAGCCAGGCTTTCATGCCGTCGGTAATGGATGTGGCAACCTCAGGATGGTAGGCATACAACACCCCCATCGGCACAGCGGCCAGAATCATGGTGTACATGACATAGAGAAAGGATGGCCGGGCGCGGCTGGTCCAGGGATCCTTGCTTTTTGCTTCGGCAAGAATGGCCGACAGGCTAAGTTCTAATCCTTTCAGCTCACCGGCCTGCGCCATACGCGCCAGCTCAATCTGGGCTTCGGCCTTTTTCTTCGGGTCGGGAAAAACCCGGTCGATCAGTTTACCGCCAATATCAAGAATGCTGCTTAACGGGTCCATTACGCCACCTCCGGCAAATCACCAATAGCAAACAGGCCGGGTACATTAACCGTCCTCGGTCGGAGGCCAGGAATGCGGGACTTTTTCTTGTAGGCTGTTAACCGTTGTCGCCGAGGGTGACTATGAAGACCAGAAATAGATACATGCACCCACTTACCAAACTCATGGATGAGCTGGTCATAGCCACGAATGTTCTTAGCAATCCAGCGAGCAACCTGCAGCGGGGTATAGCCGGACACCACAATATCGGCCGCCTGCCCATACATATGCTGGGATCGGGACGAGCCGCCGATCAATTTGTTTAATTTTGGAGGACGATAGCCGGAGGTAATGTGTACGGGGCCAAGCGCATCACGAGTCGGTTGCAGTACCTGCTCGCACAGCGTTTGCAGATAGACAAACTCCATGCTGGTCTGTGGGATTTCAATGACAATGCCTGCATGCACAGCGGTTTGCGACCGGGTGAATTCGTCGAGGTAGAAATTTTTTGAGAGTTTTATCCTGTTCATGGTGAACAGGATGGCGAATAAAAGGGAGGATAACTATTAAAGTGGTTTAGTAATTAGCTATATGGCTTTTTTGAGGTACTGCTTGCGTTTCTGTGGCACCGGGTATTCATCCCATGTTCGACCATTCAGTTTTCGACCGGTCTTGTGTTTTCTCGTACCACCCCATTGTTTGAAGAAAAATGGAACGTCAAAGGCAATGCACTTATCACGAATTTTTTTAACCCATTCTTCTTTCATTTCACGTGAATGGGGCCCGGATTCACCACCAACAATTACCCAGTCAATGCCACGCAACGGGAATCGATTTATCGGTCCCAGCAAGGGTTCGATAGATAGAAACCGAACAGCGGCTGGAACCTGTTGCAGATCATTAATTCTGAATGTGTAATCTGAGTTTTCGACACTGACCCCCATCCATATATTTTCAGGCCATCTCAAATAGGGAGACAGTTCCAGCAACCGCTCTGAGCGTTTGGTCAGTATCTGGAAGGTATGCCAGTGCGCCTTGGCCATCACATCAAAAATCTGCTGTATATACTCAAGCGGCACATCAGGGTGGAATAAATCACTCATGGAATTGACAAAAACAAACCGCGGGGTTTTCCACTTTAAGGGCTGTCCAACAAGATCCGGCTGGAGCGTAACATCGAAGCCGTTTCTATAGCGGTATTGCCCCATGGCCTTCAATCGGTTGGCCATTCGAACAGCATAACAATTCTTGCAGCCTGGGCTGATTTTGCTGCAGCCTGTCACCGGGTTCCAAGTTATGTCAGTCCATTCTATTTTTGAGTGTTGACTCATGTTAATTCAAAAGTTAGGAAAGCCTATTTGAGGATTAGTATATTTTTGCGTTTCAGTCCAGAATTTTTCACCTAATGCACTTTTACTATACAGAGCCAAACGATAAATTACACGGTTCTTTGAATTTTTAATGGCTGCAGTTTTTTCAATCGGTGGAATCCGGTATCCGAGTTTTCCCATTGATTGGCTAAATTCTTCAACAATAAACTGGCCAAAGGTAGTGTGTGAATTTCGTTTCGCTTCCCATTCTTTTCGCCAATCCTGGTTACCCAGAAATTCCTCTACAGTTTTATTTTCAGGCCGTAAATAGTTATCCTCATTTCTATTGGCATCCATATCTGAGGGTATAAGCACCAAAAAATCCATATATCGCTGACTCAGAAACTTGACCGTGCTGAACTTGAGGTTATCCATCTTGAATGGATCGAGAAAACAAAATGACAGAACCTTAAACCCCCTGTGCGGTCTTGGCATAGAACTAGTGATTTTACCTATTCCCTGGTTAGTGTCTTCACAAAAAACAGTCACATCCACATCAGGATATGATTTTTCAATGCGTGTTTGTAATGCCAGACAATTTTCCTGTAGTGAATCATTAAAAATATACTTGCTGAATTTGCAATCCTGCTCAAGAAGCAGCATAGGGGGAGCATTTATGATTTTCCTGTTTTCTCTTAGGCGGGAATGACCGGCACCAGAATACAAGTCCAGGTAAACAATACAATCCCACTTTCCCCTCATAGATCGTGCAAACATAGACGCATAGTGTGAAACCAGCTTATATTTTTCAACACCCCAACGTCCGATTTCTGGAGTATAAAGACCATCATCTTCAAGGTATGTGAAATCTTCCATATCCAAAGTCTTCCATTTTTACCCTAATCCGCAAACCCGTTTTTAATCACACATGGTGTTCAGTTAAACGCTACCAGTTTTTTATCTTCAAAATATAAATTCTGTGTGCTCACAGAACCGCGCTGATAAACCCACTGTTCAGATGCCCCATATTGGCTGCCTGACCTGTTAATGCGGGTTGGCTCTCCCCATGCACAAACAGCCTGAGCATCACTCATACCAACCCATATCTTACCCATATTGATTTTTGGCCAGTCCCAGTTTGGCGTTCTGGCCCAGATGATCTCATCAATTTTCATGCGCTCTTTTCTGATTTCCTTATATTGACTCCCGGAAAACAATGCACCTTTAGAGGCCCTGTATGTCCATGCGAGTGCTTTATTCCTTGCACACAGTTCCCTGTTAGTCATGTTGCTCAAAACGCTTTCACTTTTTTGGTTGTAGTAAATCATTGAGCCACACCCTGAAAGAATCACCACACAAACCAGTAAGCATATTTTTTTCATTTATTCCTACCCTTTTTTTCTATTCATTTACTAAAAAGCTAACCCCTCATTCAATTAGCCGCTTTACTGCATAGATGCTGGCCACAATGCCGATTAACACGAGAGCCATACTGAGATCCTGATTCAAACCTGTAATATCCATCACCCGAGAAGCAAGATTTATTACAAATAGCGAAACTAATCCGATAACAATAAGGCCGACCATACCCAATGCCATCATCGCTGCATCTTGCTCTTTTTGAGCCTTTTCAAAATCATAACCACATAAATGCCTGTCTGCACGCTTGTAGACGGGTTCTCCACAGCCTGGGCATTCTATTAAGTTCGGATGATTTGGATCTGGATTATAAAGTCCCTTGTATTCATTATTGATGGTATGCCCCGCGACCTGTTCTGCGTTTTGGATATTTTGGGTGTACTTATTCATTTTTTTTCTCCTTGTCACGGTTATTAATCGTGTGGCCGGCAATCTGTCCAGCCAGACCTATATTCTGGGTGATACCCCCTTCCACGGTTCCGGCTGAATCCAGCCAGAAATCCGGTTTACTGGCCTGTTCCAGCAGGCTGAAAATTGCCTTTATTTGATCGTCTGACAGGTGTGCTGAAAGCGCCAAATCACGCACCGATGCTAATTTGAGTGGATCAGGCCGTCTGGTACAGCCCTCAGCAATCCGCATTACCTTTCCGGTTACCCGATCAAGTCGTGCAGCCAGAGCCTCATCCGACTCTTCAGCAATCTCATCCAGATTGGCTGAACGCACCCCGGTGAGGACATATTGCACATCGACACCAAGAAAAGTAGCTACTGCAGTCCAGTAGGCAGCATCCGGATTGCGCCTGTCAGACTCATATTGAATCTGCGCCCCTTTTTTAACTCCGCCAGCTCCAGCAAAGATTGTTTGGTTAAGGCCGAGGCGTAACCGCTCATCCTTTAATCTCTCACCAATGGTGCTCATTCGAATCCCATATTATTCTTGACAGGTACGCAAACGCATACCATAATTCCTATAGTTATTTTCAAAACGCAACAATGCAAAAAAAAGGAGGGTTTTATGAACCCCCATGATATTAAAGCGGCCCTTGCTAAAAAGGGCCATACGCAAACATCAATCGGCAAGCGGCTCGGAGTATCCCAAACGGCTGTCCGGTACGTCATTTTCAGCGAGCGCAAATCCCGCCGGATTGAGCAAGCAATAATCGATGCCACCGGTCTCTCTGGCCATCGCCTCTGGCCTCGCCGGTATTCCAGAGGTTCAACTTCCAATGTTGCTTGAGTTACAGCCTACCCCAGCGCAAATGACTTTCACAATAGCAAAACCTGATTTTGTTTGGAATGGTATGCGGGAGGGTCTTTCCAATGCCTAGACGCCGTTGGAAAAACAGCCAGGCCACCTCGCTCAGCCATGCACTGGAACTGTGTAAAGACCACGCTCGCGAACGGCTCAATCTCAGCGTTGATCAGATTGCTGACCTGATCGGACTCACCAATAAATGGATGATCTACAAGTGGATCGAGTCCGGCTCTATCCCCGCCAACATGATCCGGCCATACGAACACGCCTGCGGCTGTGACTACATCACCCGCTATCTGGCTCACTCCGGCAACCGGCTACTCATCGACATGCCAACCGGGCGCAAAGCCACCCACAAACAACTGAATGAAATTTCAATGGCCATGAACCAGACCATTGCCTGCCTGATGGAATTTCACGAAGGTCAACTGGATGCACAGGACACGATCATGGCTATTACCGAGGCTATGGAGAACCTTGCCTGGCACCGGCACAACGTCGAAAAAACCGCTCAGCCCGAGTTTGATTTCGAAGGAGACGAAGCATGAGTTTTTCCATGACCCAAACCGAACAGGAGCTAATCGAAGCCGCCCAAGTCATCGGTGGGCTGTTTGAATGCAACGGCAACTATCAGGTGGCGCTGGCCCGGCGCATCGATCACACCGGGAAAACAGTCGCCGAGCTGACAGTGGCGGAATTGATCGCATTGGATCAAGAAGAAGGCGAGCGGTTTAACCAGGCATTCGGAAATCCTGAACAAGTTGGAGAAGCCCATGGGTAATGAGCGCTATCACAGCAATTCACAGCAACGCATTCTCAAGGTGATGCTTGCCCTGGCCGGGCATGAGGTAAAGGGTCTGGCGCCGGGAGAAATCGCAGCCGGACTACGCGTCACACCCAGCAACGTCACCCGCGATCTGGCGAATCTGCGTATCGCTGGACTGGCAGAAGACATTGACGAGTCAGGCCGCTGGCGATTGACACCAAAACTCTCACAAATCGGCCTCGCTATGTTGGACAGGATTGACAAGGCACAGCGCAAGATGGATGAGCTGAGGCAGCGCTACACACGAAAACCATAACTAATCGAATGCACCATCAAATAGTGCATTTAAGAAAACAATACCACGGGGGGCATTATGCCACGCAAAGCAAAAACAAAACCTGCCACAAAAACGATTGAAACAGTTGATGCCGCTGTTCTTGATGAACAGACAAAAAACGCTGACAAACTGAACCAACACCTGGCAAAGATTGATACCACCTACGGGGATAGCCTGCCTTATGACCCAATCCGCCTGATAAATGAAACCCGTTTTTATTTGCAGGAATCTGCCACCGCGATGCTGGAGGCAGGTAAACGGCTGATTTTACTTAAGGAACATGAGCCGGATGGTGAATTTACACAAGCGCTTGAACAGATTGGGATAGCGCCTCGTGCTGCTCGGAAGATGATGCAGGCTGCTGTGAAGTTCAGTGGGGGCAAGCGGCCAACGTTGGCCGGTCTGGGTAAATCCAAGCTTCTTGAACTAATGACAACAGATGATGAAGAAATGGAATCTCTGGCCGAGGGAGGCACATTGGCAGGCCACACACTGGATGAAATTGATTGTATGTCTGTCCGAGAACTCCAGGCAGCCCTCCGCAAAGAGCGTGAAAAACGCGCCCAGGATAAGGAAACCAATGAACGGATGCTGACCGGCAAAAACAAAAAAATCGATAAGCTCGATAACCGTATTCACGAACTCGAATCCCGTACACGTCCATGGGCACAACGCTGCACGGATATCAATATTGAAGTGACCAATGCAGCGGCAAAAGCACTGGAAGGCCTTGATCAGATCGATACCCTGCGCGACTCAATCCTGTATGAATCTGCTGACATCGGGCCTGAAGACAGTGATGCCGCGATGGAAATGATGGCGGTATTTTATTACGACGCCCTCGATCAGATTATTTCCCATGTTGTCGATCTTTCCCTGGCATGTCATGAGGTGTTTGGTAGCTATAAAAATATTCAACAGGCCAGAATTGCCGCAGAAATGCCTGGATTAAGTGTTGTAGCACCAGACGAACAATAATAATCCCTGGGGAGTTGGCAATGCCGATTAACGAGTTTGCAGATGTCGCTGTACGCGATGCGTTAACTGAGCTGGCAATACAGCTAGATACAGCCTCGCATGGTGTGAGGTCGGTGCTGGTGAAGAAGTTTTCTGCACAGTTCAACTGGTCACTTTCAAAAACCTACCGCCTGCTGAAAAAAGTTGGCTGGAGCAGTGGCCGCAAGCCGAGGGCTGACAAGGGTACAACATCTCAACCGATTGAAGTTCTTAATGAAGTCTGTGCCGCACTGCGCCTGGGCGTGCGTAAGAACGGCAAGGCCACGATGGACATACCCAATGCGCGCAGCCTGCTGGAAGCAAACGGTCGTGAGTTTACAGTCGGCAATCAGCGCATCAGTCAATTACTGAAGCAAAATGGAATGGATATGCAGTCTCAAAAACGCGCTACACCATATCAGAGTCTTCAGTCATCACATCCGAATCATGTGCATCTCGTTGATCCTTCACTGTGCCTAATTTATTACGACCCGGCTGGAAAACAACACATCATCCGGGATGATCAGTTTTATAAAAACAAGCCGGAAAACATTACACGCATCGAAAAGTGGAAAGTCTGGCGCTATGTGCTGGTTGATCATCATTCCAATACGGTAGTGGTTCACTACTACCGTGCGAAAGGTGAGACACAAGCCAACCTGTATGACTTTCTGCTTTATGCCTGGAGATACATCGATGGCCGTGTGTTTCACGGTGTTCCGAAGATATTGTATTGGGACAAGGGTAGCGCCAACACCTCTGGCGCGATTCGAGTAGCCTTAAAAGCATTGCAGGTTGAAGCCATCACACACGAAGCCGGTAACCCACGCGCCAAGGGCAGTGTTGAAGGCATGAATAATATTGTTGAAAAGCTGTTTGAGTCCCGCCTTAAATATGAACCTGTAAGCAATGTTGATGAGTTAAACGAGGCGGTATTTGCCTGGTGCAATGCTTATAACTCAGATTCCATACCTCACTATGACAGCAGGTTAAAACGCAAGGGTATGCGCCAGCCTTCTGCCCGCTATGCACTCTGGCAAACTATACGTAAGGAACAGCTCCGCATCCTGCCCGATGAAGATGTTTGTCGGTATCTATTATCCGCCGAACCACAGCTGCGCAAGGTCGCACCCGATCTCACTGTTTCTATTCGCCATCCAGTTAGCAAAAAACGTGAGCATTATGATGTTTCACATTTACCCAATATTTATCCCAAGGCAGAAGTAATGGTATCGCCATTGGTTTATGGCGACCGTGAAGTGGTGGTCTATGTAACCGATTACATGGGCGAAGAGGAAACGTACATTGTTCAACCCATCGCCTTCGATGAATTCTCTGGTTTCAGATTAGATGCAGCGGTGATTGGTGCAGAAATGAAGTCGCAACCTGACACGGTTGTCGAGAAGGCGGGCAAGGCGGCAGATGCAGCCGCTTACCCTGGTATGAATCAGGAAGAAATCGACAAGGCCAAAGATAAAAACACGGTGCCATTTAACGGCGAGATTGATGCGCACTCGCATCTCAAGCATGTGCAGATGCCCGCCTATATGCAACGCCGGGGAAGTGAAATGAGCGTGCCGGATCATGTCAACGTCACAACAAAACCATTGACCATCACCGAAGCCTGTAAACGCCTGGTGACGGCACTGGGTTCACCGGCTGAAGGTGTGAGTTATTTTTCCCTGGTTAATGAATGGTATCCGGACGGTGTGCCAGAAGAAGAATTTAACGCCCTGGTAGAACGTGTCCTGAAGCGTATAGAGAACCCACAAACCAACATCGCCCACATTAAATAGGAGAGGCAATGTAGCTGACTAAATATAGGTAAAACAGGAGATAAATCATGCAAAACGTTACCGCCATAACAACGCCCACTGCAGCTGTAATGGGTACAGATATAAACTTACAACAACCCTGGGAGGTTCGACGCGTGCGAAAGCAGACCCCGCTGAGATTAAAACGACTGCTGCTTGAGTTGGGTTTAAGCCAGGCTGATATGGCCAAATCAATGACGCTATTCAATGGCGTGGAACCCAGCAAAGCCACGATTTCACAAATAGTGGTGCGGAATCTGTGGCCAACTAAAACGCCAAAGAAAATATTGAAACAACAAATAAGCACATGGTTGCGTGATGTGGGCGCAACGGAAGACGATATTAAAACCGCATTTGAAGTAGATAGCGACCCGGACCAGCCTGCCTCTGTGATCCGCCAAAACCGCAAGGTCAAGCCAGCCCGCGTCGCTTCCCCGTTTGAAAATCAACTACCGGAGACTGAAATGTTATCACAAGCCGCCAGGAAACACTTCCAGCTTTTTCGCGACCCCTTCATCGATGATGTGCAATCCGCCGATGATGTTTTTTTGAGTGCCGATCAACGCTACATTCGTGAGGCCATGTTCCATACTGCAAAAAACGGGGGCTTCATTGCCGTGGTCGGCGAATCAGGTGCAGGTAAGACCACTCTGCGCCGAGACTTGATTGACCGCATCCAGCGCGAACAGGAGCAGATTACGATTATTCAACCCCGCATTATTGATAAAGGTCGACTGACGGCGGGTGCTATTTGTGATGCCATTATTGGCGATGTTTCAAGCCAGCGTCCAAGGCACTCACTGGAAGCCAAGGCGCGGCAAATTGAAGAGTTGTTAACCGGCTCATCACGCGCTGGGAATAGCCATGTATTGATGATTGAAGAAGCACATGATCTGACTGTTCAGACGCTGAAGTATCTCAAGCGTTTCTATGAGCTGGAGGATGGTTTCAAGAAACTACTCTCGATCATTCTTGTCGGCCAACCAGAACTAAAAAACAAACTCGACGAACGCCAGAACTGGGATGCACGTGAAGTGATTCGCCGCTGTGAAGTTGCCGAGCTGCAGCCGCTGAATGGCAACCTCGAAGAATATATAACCATGAAGTTCAGCCGAGTTGGAAAAGAACTGGCTGACGTGTTTGACACCGATGCCTTTGATGCAATTCGTGAACGCCTGGTGTTTCGGCGGCGTGGCGCAGATAGTGGAACCAGCATGATGTATCCGCTCGTTGTTAACAACGCTATTACCAAGGCATTGAATCTGGCTGCAGAAATCGGCGCACCGAAAGTCAACTCAGAAATCATAAAGGAGATCTGATCATGGAACGTGACTACATACGCACACGTCTGGACTGGCAGGGTTGCTATTCGCTGAGCTTTGGCCCGATACCTGATTCAATACCACATGCAACGACACCCTTCTATTCGGATGAATATATCGACTATTGGGCCGATGTCTGGGTCGACTGCCATCTGAATAACTATGGAATCCTGCTGGAAACATTTTTGATGCACCCGCATGAAATCCTGAGTGGTCTGGAGCAGCTCGCACGGCATGATCACCTGCCACTGTTGCCACAACAGCGCAAGGTACAGGCGATGGTTGATGATCTGGATGTCGAGGCTACTGCCGAAATTGAACGCCTACCGGGGGCAGAATGCCGAAATGGAGCCTGGGTTGAGCCGTGGCATCACAACGCCTACCCACGCCACAAAGTAAAGGGAGTGTGATATGGAGATCATCATTTTTTATGCCCTGTGTTTTCTTGCCGGGGTCCTTATTGGAGGAATGGTTGGGGTACTTGGAATGTGTATCCTGCATGCAGGACGTACTGCTGATGATAATAATGACGACATCATGCTGGGAGTGGAATCCGATGTGCGGCATGTAATAAATAATGGGAATAGATCATGAGCCATAGCATGCACACAATTGAAACGTTCAGCGGCGCGGCGGTGGACTTGATAAATCCGGAAGTACCGAGCATTAACATGAAAGATATTGCCTGGTCATTATCACGAATCGCACGCTTTAATGGACACACGCTGGGCGTACATCCCTATTCAGTGGCTCAGCACTGTGTCTGGGTTGCACAGGCGACACAGCGCTATTTTCATACCGATCCATTAACCACCCAGCAGGCCCTGCTACATGATGCACACGAGGCGTATACGGGGGATATCTGCTCACCATTGAAAAGTTTGCATCAACTTAATCCTGTTTCAGAAATTGAAAATCGATTGCAGGAAAAAATTTACATCGCGCTGGATATCCCTGAACCAACCTCCCTGGCTGAAAGCATTATCAAAACCTGCGACCAGTATGCGCTGGCCTGTGAAGCCAGGCACCTGATGCATTCAAACGGCACAGGTTGGAAGTGCATGCAGGATGTTCAGGATGTCAGCACAGAGATATTTAAAAACTTCTGGGAGCCTATGCCACCACACCAGGCATTTCACCTGTTCTGGTGTGCATGGGAAATGTTACGTGATGGCGAGCCACTGGAGGATTTATGCGACTGACCTGTCCTGCCTGTGCGGCCACCGGCAGCATTGAGTTCTTTTTGATGGACGCATCTGCGCGCAGTGCGGTGATGGCGGCGTTCAAGCTGCCTGCGCCACTCGCAAAGCAGGTGATAGCTTACATCGGCTTGTTTCGTCCGCTCAAGCGTGGTCTAACATGGGACCGGATTGAAAAATTGCTGAATGAGTTAATGGAGCCTATCAATAGCGCCCAGTTGACCCGCAATGGTTTGACCGTCCCAGCACCTGTTGATTACTGGAAAGAGGCTCTCGACCAGATGCTGATGAAACGCAGCAAACTGACGTTGCCGCTGAAATCTCATGGCTACCTGTTTGAAATCATTTTCAACATGGCAAACAAGGCAGCAGGGGCACGCGAGATAAAACAAGAGCAGAGCACAGCCTACCGGCATAGTAGAGACAGCTCTGCATCACCACGCCCTGTTTCTGAAGTAGTCGCAAAGGCAACACAAACAAAGCATGGCATTACTGCAGGCGTATCTGCTATGCGGCAGGTGCTTAAAGACGATACAAAATCTCAAACTGGAGAAGTAAACGATGGCTAAGAAAACACATCCCATTCCGGAAGGATATATGCAGGATGCACAGGGCAAACTGGTTCCTGACGATATGGTCAGAGATATTGATAAAAAGCGCGATGACTTAGTGCGGAGCATTGTAGTCGAGGCGAAGCGAGTGCGTGATGAAATCGTTAACTTTAAATCAGGCACGCTGAAACAGATTGAAGAATTTATTCAGCTATCTGGCAAGCAGTACCAGGTCAAGATGGGTGGCAAAAAAGGCAATGTCACCATGCAAAGCTACGATGGCAAATATAAAGTCCAGCGCGCCATCAGTGAATACATGGTGTTTGATGAGCGCCTGCAGGTGGCCAAGCAGTTGATTGATGATTGCATCAATGTTTGGACAGAGGGCAGTCGCTCTGAAATTCAGGTCCTGATAAATGACGCCTTCCAGGTCGATAAAGAGGGCCGGGTCAGCACCACGCGGATCCTCGGCTTGAAGCGGCTCAACATTAAGGATCGAAAATGGCAAAAGGCCATGCGCGCAATCAATGATTCGATGCAGGTAGCTGGCAGCAAAACCTATGTGCGGATTTATGAGCGTGTCGGCGACACTGATGAATACAAGCCGATTGCCCTGGATGTGGCAGCGTTATGAGCACCATGCATAACTGCGTCAAAACAGAACTGTGCCCCTATGCAGATGCGCCCTGGGCACCTGCAGGAGAATCGTTCGACTGGGCATGGCGAGTCTCACGCCCATCTGGTGACAGCGTTACAGGTGCTTATAAAGGCAAGAAGTCGGAGGCGCAGCGCAAGGTTAAAGCCATTGCTCAACGCATGAAGAAAATGGCCGTTGGAGCCGGTAGCTATGGTTCATTCAAAATAAAAAGTGAAGGCTGACCTTGTGCCTATTGTCTTGCTGCTAGTATGCCTGATTCTTACTGCATGTGGTGGCGGCAAAGATTATGACACTCTGGATGAAGGCTACTGTCCTGTTCAAATGGTCGTACCAAACACGCCAGTGATTGAATCGACCAGGAAAAATAATGAATATAAAATTTAAATTTAAGCTGCATGACCGAATTGTGATTCATGAACTAAACGTGCAAGGGCGAGTTATCGGATTATATTTTTGCGAGGATGGCAAGCAATACAGGGTCAGGTATTTTGACCGTGCGGAGGCCAGAATATTGTATTTTTTTGAAGATGAGATTAAGGCGGCATAGTTATGGACATTCAGATTGCAGCAAAACAAACGAAGCGTCTTATTAACAAGCATAGCCATGATGGATGGCCAGCTCTACCCTCTAAGCTAGGTTACCCACATGTGATGTGGATGCTTGATTCAATTCAGGACAAATGCGTGACAGGCGAGAAAGCCCATCGCTGGCTTGGCTGGGCACAATGCGCCGCCGTTGCTGCAGGCGCTGGAACGCTTGAGGACATGAAAAACATAAATCATAAGGCGTGACTAACAGGCGTGGGAGTTGATTTTATGCCGAAAGTTGTAGCAAATGAGATCCTAAATGATGAGCCATATAGACATGGCAATGCAGAAAAGCGACTCGCAAAAGCTTTCATTGAATTATATTCAACCGTTAACTGCATGATGATCGAGCTTGGGGCGAAAGGCGAAATTGACACGGAAAACAAGTATTCGGTGGCGGTAATGAATTTATTAAACGATATCGATGAGGGAAAATAAAATGACTGTTGAATTCACACCAAAGAAAGAAGGTTGCTTCTGTTTTAGCGTGGCAAATGAAACATTTTTTGAAATGTGTAATACCTCCGCAATTAAAACATTTATCGGCGAACAACATACAAATGACCCAATTGATGTTGATGGCACAACAGCCGACCTCTGTGGTGATGCTCTGGACCTTTGGACACCACCAAAAGGTTGGTTTTCTGATTGTAAAGAGAATGAAGGCAAAGCCATGTTCAAGAACTTTTTTAAGAGTTGCGATGGTTTCAAAACTCATTGAATGCGCAAGCTTAATGAGTACGCATATTATGCAGACTGTCGCAACTAATTTTTATATTTGGAATTAATATGAACGACATAATTATTAGAGCAAAACTTGCAATAGCATACCGGCATTTGAAAGATTCTTCGGATGCTTATGACAAAGGCTGCATGGAAATAAAAAAACTATTGGCGGGCACTCCAGATACAATCAAAAATTTCGATGACGGACACATTAAGCTTCTGGGTCAGGCAATAACTGTAGGTGACCTTAGAGAATTACTTTCTGGCGATGATGATAGTGTTTCATTTGGATTTAGAAACCAACCGCTGCAGGCGTTGCATGAGGTTAGGTATGGTGATGATGTGTGTGTAGTGTTTCAGTAAACATAGCGTTGCAATTAACCGGAGGCGCGTCTTTTTGCGCCGTCCGAGTTGAATTGCCTTGTTATGTGGATTTTGAGAGCAAATGTTATGCAACAAATATTTTTATTTTCTGACAATGAAACGAATATACACGCACATTCTGATGCCTTTGCTGAGGGTGTAGATGCATGCGTGGCAGGCATCAGTATTAACCAAAATCCATACGTAAAAATAGAAATTATTGATGGAGAACGGTGCTGGCCAACGGTATTACAGGATCATATTCAGGCCGGCGAATGGGTTGATGGATACATCAGCGCACCAAACTACAACACATAACAGACAGATATGCAGACCATGCAAGGTAAACAGATGAGTGAATCTAC
The DNA here is from genome assembly GCA_964539595.1 of uncultured Thiohalophilus sp. Classification (GTDB taxonomy): domain Bacteria; phylum Pseudomonadota; class Gammaproteobacteria; order UBA6429; family Thiohalophilaceae; genus JAADGZ01. The sequence continues at coordinate 31,648 of CAZIJT010000013.1, forward strand.
CAACACGCGCTACACCGTTCACGTTCCTTGGGGCGCATGGGACATCGAAACAGGCGTATGGGCACCAAACAATAAATTAAAAATGAGTGCCGAGGAACAACATGCTGCAAATGTTAAAGCAGGATACTCGTGTAAGTGCGGATTTCTACCTTCACGGTGCAAGATACACAAATGAGCAAATCAACCAACATGCGCAACAAGGATCTGGCCAGAATCCATATTGCTAGGAAGGATCTGAATTTGGATGAAGATACCTACCGAATGATTATCCGTGATATAGGCAAAGTACCATCCTGCAGTTCAGCAGACCTGAACGCCGAGGGGCGAGGCCGTGTGCTGGCTCACTTCAAGTCAAAGGGTTGGAAACCACGTCCTCGAGGCAAAGCAAAACAGCGCACAACTCATAAAGCTGCTGGTATGGCATCAGATGCCAAGGTTCGGCTAATTCGTCATATATGGATTGTCATGGCCGATGCAGGGGAAGTCAAAGTACGAAGCGAGAGTGGCCTTCGTGCCTGGGTTAAATCCGCCTCCAGACATTATCATCCAGCTGGAGTTGGCTACAGCGCCCCCGAGTTTTTACCCAACGATGTTGCTGACAACTTAATTGAGCAATTAAAGAATTGGTGCACCCGGTGCGATATAACCGTCTTATGACTGTGGATTACCGAAGCAAAGGACCTGAGCTACTTGTCGATTTAGTCGACAAAACCGCATCCGTCCTGGTCGAAAAGGCAGGGCTTGATCCTGACATTGCGCAGCTGTGTGCCGAAGCCGTTGCCCACAGAATGCGCCAGAGCTGGGGTGGCCAGCAGGTTTATTTCCCCAAAGGTCAAGCAGTCGATATCTCCGTACGTGACCTACAGTTGTTCCAGGAGTTTGACGGCAAAAATCAGAGAGACCTGGCTAGAAAGTACGGTATGTCGCTCCAGTGGGTTTATCAGCGCATCAAGGCTGTCCAGGCTGCTGAAACTGCCCGTAGGCAGGCCAATTTGTTCCCCGAGTAGCATTCGGCTTATATTTTCACTATTTGCAATTACTTTTTATTTCCGGTTCCGTATAATCCCACTATGTTTAATCTAATACCGGATTATCGCAGTAATTAACCCATAGTTATCTCACAAGGGTTCAGCAGATGTCAATAAAGTTCCCAATTATGGGCAAGTTATCCATATTCATACGCCAT